>CAKZQY010000328.1 GCA_937142015.1 uncultured Halobacteria archaeon | reverse complement strand
GCCGTTACGACGCCTGTGAGTCGAGTCGGCGGTAACTATCTACGCACGACCCTATGACGTTGTTGCCGCTCACCGAACAGCCGACGGTGATTCGGAGATGTGTACGATACTGTCGGTCACAAGCTATCGAACCCGGGATCGACAACGAGACGCGTTGGAACCCCGAGTGAGACGCAACACTGTCTCAACACTCGTGACCGACAGTAGAAAACGAGAGTACGGCACCGGTCCGCGTTTCCAGACTACTTTTCGAACAACTGGTCCCGGCTCTCCCAGATGCCGCGACTTGCGACGCGCACTGTCTCAACGGGACCACGGTCACCACCGTTGGACATGGTGACTCCCCAGTCACGGTCCTCCGGACATCGGTCTCTGCTGGGTTCGTCTGGTTTCATGGCGTCTGTTTGGTGTAGTGGCTCACAATATTAAAACCCCAGTGATGACAGAGTGACATACAGATCCCAGCAGGACTAGCTACTGACAGACCGCCACTATTCATCTGCTAAAACTATTTCAAATATTTTATCTGACTTACTAATTAATATAGATATAATAAAGCTAACAATAAACTCGCCTATGAGAATACCGTACGAGAGTATGTCTCCGCGAATACCAATAAATCCGACGGTGAATCCACCAATAAGAAAGATAACACCTACGATTGCCAGCATAATAACCCACTCTATAGCATAAGAATTCATTTTATGTATATTATTATTTTTATTTATCCAGTCAGAGTACTTATCAGACACCTCTTCAAAGAAGTCTCCGGTAGTCATGTCTTGCGCATCTTCGATTGCTTCGGAGCTGATTCCCATCTCGAAACTTGAGGACGTGTATGTCATTCCTGCAAGAATAGTAGATACAAGAACAAAGAACATACCAAGACCATTATGAGCGTTAATGAATTGCAGTGCGTTTGTGCTTTTATTTTGGAAAATTAGTGAAAAGCTGCCAACGAATGTCCCTACTATAACGAGATTTACTCGAGCCATCCGTATTGCCTTCTCGTCTTCTCTATGTATCTTCTTAATTTGTTGGTTTATTGTTTCTCTAGCTTCATTACAAGAATACTCAACACTATCTCTAGGATTACTCCCGTCATCACAAGTCATACAGGATGCTCTCCTCTTATCACCCTCTGTGACTTTCAGTGATACAAGTGTTTCGTTATGAATTGAGGTGAACAGAGAGGACCAGTGGTCGCTTGCCACACACCGACAGCCACTTTCCCGCGTGTTGCCACCCGTCGGTATGCAGGTCACAGTCGTCGCTGGCGTCGGTCGCGGGCCGACAGAGCTGTCGGCGTACGACGCGGCGCTCGCGGCCGCAGCCGTTCACAACTACAATCTCGTCTCCGTCTCCTCGGTTGTTCCTGCCACGGCCACGGTCGAAGTCCGAGAGACCGCGCCCAACCTCGGCCCTGCCGGCCGCCGCCTGACTGTCGTCGCAGCCGAGACCGTCGCACAGCCGACAGACGCACTCGATCCGGACGTGACCGCAGAACCAGTCACGACCGACACCGGAGATATGTCGACCGACGCCGGAGATGAGTCGACCCGCACTACGCACGTCGAGTCGGGGTGTAACAACGTCGACACACAGGTCGTCGCTAGCCTCGGGTGGGCGACGGGATCTGGCCCGGGACTGTTCTACGAGGCGACTGGCACCGACCCGGTGGCAGTCAGGAAGCGTGTCCGGCGGGGTCTCGACGCCGGCAGCGACCTCCGCGAGTGGGACCTCCCGACCCGTGACACGCTCACGGCAGTCGCAACGCCAGAGCCGGACGCCTACGTCGGCGCGGTCGCGGTCGCGGCGTTCGGGACGGCAGAGCCCGTCGACGGTGTCGGTGGCCCCGACCGTACCGAGTCGTCGACACGACGGAGGTGAACACGTCTAGAACCAGACACCTTTGCGTGGTCGAATCGGCGATTTACCACGCCGATTAGGTTGGTTGAGAACTACCGGTTGTAGCAGTGTCGACAGGGTCACAGCTGATAGTGATTACTGCGAATAGTTCCATGGACGGCGTCGAAAATCGACGGCTCAGACGCTCTGATCGCCGGCACGAGTCACCACGGCGGTAAAGACTCGCAGTAATCACTATGAGTGCGTGAAACGAGCCAGTCAGAGATCCGTGCTACTCGTCCGATGCGACAGAGACGAGATCACAGTCGTAGGAGTCACACAACTCCCGGGTGATCTCGCGGAACGAGAGCGTCACGTCCGGGTCGAAACTAGCCATCAGCCCGACACGGTCGTCGCCAGCGCCGAGGAAGGTACGGTACTGAACGAACTCGTCGAAGCCGCGGATCGTGTACTCGTAGTCGGTGTAGTGGAGCGACTCGTACGTCTCGCGGGTGACGTAGCCGTACCGCTCGTTGTCGATGTAGCGGGCCACGTCGAGCTCGGCGACGTGGTCCGCCACGTCGTCTCTGAGGTACAGCGACTCGTAGCTGTCCTCGTCGAACAGCCACACGTCCCGAAGTGTGTCCCCCGCGGCGGTCTGCAACGACGTCACCAACGTCTCCTTCGGTCCACCCATACCCCGTACTGTTGTCGCCACTCGACAAGAACGCTACGCTCGTCGTCTCCGGACGAAATCACCGCTGTCACCGTCTCTCGACGAACACCTCACTGTCACTGTCTCTCGACGAACACCTCACTGTCTCTCGGCGACGCCCTTCGTCAGTCGCCTCCCGATACTGTCGGTCACAAGTGTTGATAGATTGTTGCGCTTCACTCGGGGCTCCAACGCGTCTTGTTCCGGTTCTGTCGACCCCGGGTTCGATGGCTTGTGACCGACAGTAGACGAACAGAAGCGACGGTCGGAGCACGCTCGCGCGCGGCGGAACACGTATCCGTGCCGGCGGCGGCGACTGTCGGGCCATACTTGTACCGGCGTCGACTGTCGGGCCATACTTGTACCGGCGTCGACTGTCGGGTCATACTTGTACCGGCGGGGGCGACTATCTGAGCGTGCCACGAGAGAAGTCCGAGTTCGACGCGGTGTACCCGTGTGACTTCTACGCGCCGGCGGATCTGCTCGACGCCGGGAAGATGTACACGGTGTACGAGATCGCGCGGCTCCTCCAAGATCTCGATCCGGACGCGGAACTCGACGAGGGAACCGAGGAAGTGTTGTTGGACTGGGCGATTCCGTGGGTGATCCAGCACGCCGACGACCTCGTGATCGCCGAGCCGCCGACTGACGCAGACCCGGGATACTACGGGCTGCGCGAACCCGACGAGTTCGACGGGACGAGCGACGTGAACGAGACGAGCGACGTGAATGAGATGAGCGATGTGAACGAGACGAGCAACACAGACGAGACGGACGACGCAGACGAGAGTGATAACCCGTCACCGTCGACCGAAGAGCACAGATGAGACTACTCGTCGCAGGCGGCGACCGCGTCGACGCGGGGAAGACGACGTTCGCCGTCGGACTACTGGCGTCCACGCCCGGCGAGCCGGTCGCAGTCAAGCCCCGAGCGGGCAACGACTACTGGTTCGACCACGACGACGCGCTCGCGGCGCTCTCGGAGGGACGACTGTACGGGAAAGACGTCACCCGACTCGTCGAGACCGGCAGCGCACCGCCCAACACCCACAGCGATCCGACCGACACACATCCCAATACCCACAGCGACTCGACCGACGCACATCCCAATACCCACAGCGACTCGACTGACACACACCACAACACCCACCGTGACTCGACCGATGCCAGCCACCCACACGAGCGTGCTAATCCGGTCCATCGGCTCTGGCGGCCGACACCCGGTCGAACCGGGATGCTGGGTGAGCGTGGTCGGACGTTCCTCGTCGACCGCGTGCAGACGCCCGAGGGAGACAGCTTCGTCGTCAACGGCAACGTCGACATCCCCGAGACCGTCCGGGAGTCGCTCCCGCTGGAGTCCGCTGCGCGGGTCACCTCCGTCGGCGAGTTCAACGACGTGATGCGGGAGCGTCACCTGCCTGCGCTGCGACGACTCGCCGACCGACTCCGAGCGGACGGTGACGACGGCGCTCGACGTTCGACCCCGGGGAGAGATGGTGACGACCACCTCGTCGTGGAGTCGTACGCGGACGTCGCCGACCCGCTCCGAGGTGTCGACTACGACGCGGTCGCGGTCGTCGACCCGGGACGGTGTCGAGTCTACGGTGGTCACCGCTGGAACGTCGCCTGTGCGGCTGCCGACGACGCCGGCGGGCAGCTGGAGGAACGCGTCGACAGCGTCACAGGCATGATCGAGCCGCTGGCGACGGTCTCGCTCCCGCCGCTCGCGGCGGCAGAACGCGAGGACCCGACGGCTGTCGCCGACGCGAACGCCGAGGCGTACGAACGGCTGTTCGAGGCGGCGACGGAACGAGAGCAGTGACTATACTGTCGGTCACAAGTGTTGATAGATTGTTGCGTGTCACTCGGGGTTCCAACGCGTCTCGTTCCGGTTCTGTCGACCCCGGGTTCGATGGCTTGTGACCGACAGTATACTCTCACCGCACTCGCGCGGCGCGTGCGGACAGCTCTAGACTCGCTTCGGGCTCGTTCGTGATGCTGCGGCCGTGCCCCGTGTGAATCTCAGTGAGGTCGCCAGCCACCCACTCGCGGAGTCGGTCGATACTGTCGACGAGTTCGTCGCGGTCCCCCTCTGCGAGATCCGTCCGTCCGAACGCGCCGTCGGCGAAGACGAGATCACCGGCGAACAGCACGCCCGACTCGCGGCCGAACAGACAGAGGTGATCGTCTTTGTGTCCGGGGGTGTGTAGCGTCTCGAAGCGCTCGGTCCCCAACGTCACTGTCTCGTCTGCGCCGAGTTCGTTGTCGACGACGCTGTGCGTCGGGTCGTACCCCCACGTCTCTACGTCGAACGCCGCGCGGAGGTCTGGGAGTGTGCCGACGTGGTCCGGGTGCGTGTGTGTGAGAACGACGGCGTCGAGCTCGTCGACGTGGTCGCGGACGGCCGACGGCGCGTCGAAGTTCGCGCCACAGTCGACGAGAACGCGTTGCCCGGTCGCGCCGTCGTCGTCTGTCGCCGGCTGGTGGACGCCCGGCGGACCGACGACGAGGAACGCGTTGCTCGTCATCCCTGTCGCGTCTATTGCGAGATTCTGGATCACGACCCACTGTACGTATTCGGGGGGTTTGCTGTTTCCTGTTCCGGAGTGGACACGGCCGACGACCGAGGCGACTCGCACGACGAGACAGACGACGACCGAGGCGACTCGGGTGACGACAGTCTGGAGAGTGTGAGAGGAGTCGAGCGGTAGCCCCAAGTCGTCGCCAGCCGAACGTGACGGTATGTCACTAGACGTGCCGGTTCCAGAGCCGCCGTCGTTGAACACTGTCGACCCCAGCGAGTACGAGGACGCCGACGTGGGTGGCGACGAGTACCACCGCGAGGAACTGTCTGCGTTCCTCGAAGAGGGGGCGTGGGAGGAGGCGTTCGAAGACTGGGCTGCCGATAGCCGACTCGACGCCGCGGAGTGGACGGTCGTGCGTGATCTCGACCTGATCGACCGCTTCGACTTCTTCTGGGACGACTTCGCCGACCGTGTGGGCTACCACGCGCCGGGCCTCCCCGAGGACTGGCGCGAGCGTGACCTCCACGAGGATCTCGACTCGTGGGAGGCTGTCTCTGGTATCAACGCCGGACTGACCGAACTCGGTCAACGTGTCTGTGAGGTGCTGAAAGAGGAGTACGTCGACTGGGAGTCGGAGTTCGACGCACCCGACGACCTGCCAGACTTCTGAGACGGGTGTCGACTGCTTTCGTGTCGAGTCTCCGAGCAACGTGAACGACGCTTACTCGAACTGTCTGAACACCGCAGCGATGTTGGGAAAACAGTGATCGATCTGACATCGAGCCGCATCGTTGATGAGCTCTCCGTCGCCTGTAGTTCAGATCTCGTCGTCTAGTTTCCGTTTCAGTTCGTCTTTGCTCGATACGGCGTTGTAGACCGCTTTCTCCCCACAATAGCCGAGTTGATCGGCGAGACTGACGAGACTGTCTTCGAAACAACTGT
>CAKZQY010000327.1 GCA_937142015.1 uncultured Halobacteria archaeon | reverse complement strand
TGTGGCAACATCGACAGCGCGCCACCAGTCTGCTGGCGGACGTGGGCTAACTCGTGAGCCAGAACGTGTTGGCCCTCCGCGGAAGACGGATCGTACTCGCCGTGGTTGAACGCGATGTGGTTCCCCACGGTGAACGCGCGGGCGTTCAGCTGCTCGGCAGCCTCGGCGGCCCTCGGATCGGCGTGAATCTGCACGTCGCCGAAGAAGTCGCCCATCCGCTCTTCCATCGCACGCTGAACCGAACTGTCCAGTGATTGGCCGGGCGAGCTGATCACCTCCCGCACGCTGTCGGAGACTCGCGTCTCCCCGTCGGGTTCCTGCCGACGCATCCGGTTCAGGTACTCCATGTTCCGGCGTTCCGACTTCCGATTGAACTTGTCGATGTCTTCGGGGATGGGGGTACCTTTCTGTTTGCGGAACGTCTCCATCTTCTCGCGATTTCCCATCGCGTGGACCGGCATTCCTTCTTCCGCCAAGTCCCTGATTTTTGACCCGTGTTTCTGTTCCATCCGGTGAATCCGTCGGAGTTCGTCAGTCGTGTAGTCGTCGCCGTACCGGTCTCTCGCCCGCCGAACAGAGAAGTCGTCAGACTGACTGCTCCCCCTGTTGGACGGTCCAATCGAGCCGTCGTCTCTCTCTCGACTGCCACTGTCCCCCCCGTCGTCTGATTGATCAGATGGCTTCCGACTCATCCTGCCGATACGACTCGAATCGTACCCTACGGTCATAACTGTTTTGTCGAGAAAGTGAAGAAACCTATATTACGATAGCCTTATACACTAGAGACATCAAGCAAATGAGCTACCAGAGTACACAGGCACACCTCGTCGACGAACTCGAGCGGATACGAGATGTCCTGACAACGTACGAGTCCCACGCGGAAGATGACACCACACCGGAGGAACCGACAGAGACTGTGGACGGAGACACGCCAGTCTCGAACGGTCGTAACTCGACAGAGCGGACGTTCTCGATCCCACAGCGAGCACGCAAGGAGTTCGCTCGGCGACGGCGCGAAATCGAGGCTCGGTGTGAGGAGACAGAGGAGACGACACTCCACCTTCGAGTGCTCGCCGACCAGTTCGATCTGACTCGTGCGCACGTCGACGTGCTTCTGATGGCAATCTCGACAGAGATCGACGATGAATTCAGGGAGCTGTTTTGGGATCTCCAAGGCGACGACTTCGCCGCCGCACCCACAGTCGGACTGATCGAAGACCTGTACGGGGTCTCGGAGAAGGACAGGCTCACAGCCTCGGAACTCGTCGGTCCGTCCTCGCCGCTCGTTCGTCACGGATTCGTCCACACGAGCGAGCCGTCGGACAGCGACACGAGCGGTCGCTACCGTCGCGTCGTCCCAGACGAGCGTCTCGTCAGGTACCTCAAAGGGCACGACGAGCTCGACCCGGAGTTGTCGGACGCCGCTCGTCTCGTCGACCCCGAGACGACACTCGCGGACCTCCGGCTCGATCAGCCCGTTCGAGAGCGTGTCGAGCGCGTGGCAGACGTCCACCAGAGCGGAGACACGCAGCACATCTACTACTTTTACGGTCCAGACGGCTCCGAGAGACACGCCGGTGTCGAGGCCGTCGTCGACACCACCCAGCGGCTCTTCCGCGTCGACCTCGGGACAGTCGTCGCGTCGAACCGTCTCGGCCGTCTCCGTCGGGAGGCGCTGTTACACGACTGTCCGGTCCACCTCACGAACGTCACCGACGCCACCGTCGATGCCAGCGACTCGGGCGACAACTCGCCCCAGCAGGTCACCGTCGACGGAGAGACCACGGCGAGTGAACAGCACAATCTCACCCTCGAGGAGGTGATCGAGGCACTCGCACCGCTGGACCGGACACTGTTTCTCACCGGGAGCGACGAGTGGAAGCCAGCCAGCGACAGCGCGAACGCTCGCTACGAGCTCGTCGAGTTCCCACAGCCCAGCTTCGAGCTCCGAGAACGGCTCTGGGAGACGTACGCCGAGGAGTTCGCCGCCGATGTCGACACGACAGTGCTCGCCAACACGTTCGAACTGACACAGGGGCAGATCGACGACGCCGTGGTCACTGCACGCTCGGTCTCTCGGGCTGACAACAATAACAAGGCCGATAACAACGACAAGGCCGACAGCAACGACAAGGTCGACAGCGGCGGCAGAGTCGACAGCGGCAGTGACAGGATCGACAACGACGCCGGCAGTCCGCACGACCAGACTCCAGCCCTCGGTCACGCGGCGCTCGTCGAGGGGTGTAAGACGCAGTTGTCCGCAGACCTCACCGAGTTGGCAGAGCAGATCCAGCCCTCGGCAGACTGGGGAGACATCGTGCTTCGAGACCGCACGAGCCGCAAACTGTTCGAGGTCGCCGCTCACATCACCCACCGTGGAACCGTCTACGACGAGTGGGAGTTCGGAGAGCGGTTTCCACGCGGAACTGGCGTGATTGCGCTGTTCGCCGGGGTGTCGGGAACGGGGAAGACACTCGCCGCGGAGGTGATCGCCAACAACGCCGGGATGGACCTGTACAAGATCAACCTCTCCAACGTGGTGAGTAAGTACATCGGTGAGACGGAGGAGAACCTCGAACAGCTCTTCGACGCGGCGGCGGGCTCGAACTCGATTCTGCTGTTCGACGAGGCAGACGCCGTGTTCGGGAAGCGAGCGGACGTCGCGGACGCGACCGACAGGTACGCCAACGTGGAGGTGGACTACCTCCTCCAGCGCATCGAGACGTACGAGGGTGTCGTGCTCCTCACCACGAACAAGAAGTCCGCTATCGACGACGCGTTCCGGCGGCGGATTACCCACAACGTGGAGTTCAAGCCGCCGGACGAGGAGGCGCGCCGACAGATCTGGGAACTGATGTTTCCGGACGCCGCCCCAACAGGGCACCTCGACTACGAGTTTCTGGCGAGTTTCGAGATCACCGGCGGGACGATCCGCAGCGCGGTCCAGACCGCGGCCGTGCTGGGCGCGGCAGACGACGGCGTCGTGCGGATGAGCCACGTGGTCGAGGCGGTACGACGAGAGCTGCACTCGATCGGAAAGCTGCTGGACAGAGCGGACTTCGAGCCGTACGACCACTACCTCGACACTGACGGGACAGAGTCACAGCCGGCGTCTGGCCCGGACGGATCGGACACCGACGCCTCGACTGCCGGAACGAGTGGGCGAGACGTCACCGTCGTCCCGAACGACGAGAGTCGGAAGGACAGTCGGTCGGGGGCCAGTGTGAACGGGAGGACGCCGAGCGAGTCGACGAACACGGCCTCACCCTCACGCGAGTCGACGAATTCGCCCTCACCCTCACGCGAGTCGACGAATTCGCCCTCACCCTCACGCGAGTCGACGAGTACGCCGTCGACATCACGCGAGTCGACAGACACGTCGGACGAGAGCGAGCGAGGCGACAGCGATCCGACGGAGGGGGAACCGGAGGATGTCGTCAGAGCGTTCTTCAGTCGTCTCGAGGAGGGCGACGGAAGAGGGGCGCACAGTCTATATCACTCTCGTGGCTCTGTCGAACAGTTCTCGCCGAAGGAACTGGCGATCATGGAGAGCAAGGGGCTCTCGATTGGGGGATTCGAACGAGTCCGCGAGGACTCTCGACGGATCGTCGTCCTGTTCACACAAGCCTTGGGAGAAGAAGAGAAGTCGCTGAAGTACGAACTCCGACTCGAAGACGGCCGCTGGCGGATCTTCTCGACGTACCGCGGTGACTCGTGACTCGTCTGTCGCTCGTCTCCGCTCACTCGCTACCGACCTCGTAGGGTCGTGCGTAGATAGTTACCACCGGCTCGACTCACGGGGGCAGTAGCAACGCGGT
>CAKZQY010000326.1 GCA_937142015.1 uncultured Halobacteria archaeon | reverse complement strand
GCTGTCCGAGGTCGCCGAGCGCGTGTCGCACGGATCGTAGGTCACCACTCCATCGCGTCTCTCCCGGCCCGCCGCTCGATCTCGTCGAACGCCGCAGCGATGTCTGCCACACTGTACCACTCGTCTGCGCTCGCCCCACCCAACTCCTGCTCGAACACCGCCTTCACCTTCCGCTGGAACACCGACGAGACCGCCCCCGCGCTGCGGACGACCGCCACGATGTACTCCCCGTTCCCCTCTGCGTCGGGGTCGTACTCTGTCATAGAAACCTCAAGGCGGAAACCCACGACTTCAGTCCTGTCTCTTACCCACAAGTTGCACAGCGAGCGAGCGGCGGGTCGACAGCCGAGAGAGACGACGAGCGCGAGAATTCGACACTGTTGTTCGCCCTGCGAGGATATCCGGCCGGCAGCTGCACGCCAATTCGACCCTCGACGGCAGCCCATCTCTGCTCCCGCCTGTGACCGTGTGTGGTCTCGACCGTCGGTAAATCAACAGCAAGAAGCGCTCTATCGGCCGATCACGACGACCGACAGTTGTGGGTAAGAGACAGCCCTTTGGGGGTAGGTTTCCGCCTTGCTCCGCTATGACAACTGCAGAGCGGGTTCTGTAGACTTCCCCACCCCGGATGTCGTCGTCGCTCGATCCCCCGAGGTCGACGCTGACCACCTCCCCTCTTCGGACTCTCATTCGTGATCGCCGAGCCGTTCGTTTGCTTCAGCCGAGACGCCACTCCAATCGGCGTTCGTCTCGGCTGCGTGGGCAGCGTTCTCCGCGTACGGCTCTGCGAGCGCTGTTTCCGTCGGCTCCATCTGCTCGTCTATCGCTTCTTGGACGAGTTGAGAGAGGTTGATTCCCGTTTCGTCGACCCACTCGGACTGATCTTCCCGGATCGTAACGTTCTTTCGTTCCACGGTGGTTCGTGATGAATGTGTGCGAATAACTCCGACGACGCCGGAGCTGACGGTCTGGACAGAGTGCGTGCGGAGCGCGGTGCGGTCTCCGCTGAAAGACCGGAGCGACTGGAAGATAGAAGATGAACCTGTGGTTCCAGATTTCGACGAGTCCACTCTCCCCAGTTCTTCGTCGAGAGTGTTTCTCGAAACGACGACCAGAGCGGGGATTTATGAGCCACCGGTCGTCAGCACCGTCATGAGACGCTGTCCAGACTGCGGCGTCAGTATGGAGTCGATGACGCTTCGCAGCACCGACGGGCACGGGTTCCAGTTCGTCTCCGACGAGAACCGCGAAGGCATCCTCGGCAAACTGGGAATGTCACAGACGTACGACGCGGAGACGGTCGTGTGTCCCGAGTGTGGGTTGAGCCGCGTGTACGCCGATCTCGACGACGAGTGACCCGTCGGCACCACGATTCTGACGCGCCCGTGTCACGGACGTGTGACCGACAGGACCGGCGACACTGGTTCCAGAGCCGGTCAGTCACACTCGGTGGCCCGCGAAAGGACTATCTGACTGTCACCGCTACGTACAGCCGATGAGTGAGCGGCACCCAGCGCGCCAGCAGATCATCTCGTACGTGGTCAACTCCGTCACTGGAATCGTCCTCACGTACGCGTTACTTCTGCTCGTCACTGGGACGGCGTTGGCGGCTGCACTCGACATCGGGACGACACCACTCGTCTACGGGCTGGTAGCGAACCTCGTTATCGCGGTCGTTCTCGTGCAGGACAGCTATTGGGAGGGGACCGAGACAGAGTCAGAGACGGCCCACGTGTTCGGGTGGCTCGGCGACATCGTCACCGCAGTGTTCGTCGTCTGCTGGCTCAACGTGCTCGTGTTCGTCGCGGTCGGATTGGGGATCGCTGCCCCCGGCGCGTGGGGGTATGCCGTCGCAACTGGGTACGTCACGTACGACCTCCTGAGCGCCGAGCGCGGTATTCCACTCAGCGTCACTGGCGTCGCTGGTGTGCTTCTCTGGCTCGGGAGCCGTCTGACCGAGTTCGTCGAGGACGTGACGTGGCGGGAACTCGCACCGACCGCGATCATCAACCGGCAGTTCGGCCGTCGCCCCCCGAACTCCGATAGCTCGACTGCTGGCCGCCGAAGATCAGTCGTTCACCGACAGATCACGTTACAGAACGCCTTATCTGCGACCCACCGAAACAACACTACGACAGGAATCGACGGCCCGACGACGGTTGCAGTCGAGACACCAGCTGTCAGAAGGACGACGGCGTAGAACGGACTGAACACGACGAGGAAGACGAGAGCGACGCCACCCACCTCGTATCCGAGCTTTCCGAGGAACCCGAGCCACCGTTCTCGTCGGTCGGCGGGATTGTCCCACATCTGCTCGATTTGATTTTCGACTGTCGTCATGTCTTGTCCGCCCACACGGTACAGAAAAGAACTGTCGAAATCTGTCGGTGAGGAGACGACGACGAGGGCAGAGATGTCGATGACTGATACGGCAGTCAATCCCCGCCAGCGCGGGGAGAAGACACTTACCGGCCACCGGGCCAGACGGAGTATGCCCGAGTTTCGGTCCCGCCGATCCCTCCTCGCCGGACTAGCCGCACTCCTCGCGGGCTGTTCGGCTGCCGACAGCACCCCAACGCAGTCGACATCCTCCGACACGCCCGAACCGACCGCACCACGCGATCCGCTGCTGACGAACACGGAGACCAGCGCGACGGATTCCCCGACACAGAGCCCCACGCAGTCGGAGACAGACGAGCCGACACCGACCGAGAGCGACACCCCGTCACCGACGGCGACAGAGCAGGTCGAGCACCTGCCTGCAGACGATCCAGCGTTGGCGTGGGCCGTCAGACTTCCACGCGCAGTCGTCCACCGACCGGCAGTCTCCGGCGACTCGGACACGGTCTACGTCGCGGCAGGCGAGACCGAGCTCGGGACACCAGCAGAGGGCGAGGAACGGGCCGATCCCGGGCGGCTCTTCTCGCTCGCGGCGGCCGACGGCACCGAGCACTGGCGAGTTCAGGCAGAGGCAGGCATCGTCGGCCGCCCGGTCACCCACGACGGTCGGATTCACCTCGTCACGGGCTACAACCGGTGGTACACCGGCGACAGCCAGCGAGTCGTCGCGTTCGCCCCGGACGGGACCCGACGCTGGAGAACCGACCCACGCGACCGGTTCGTCAGCGTCGTCGCGGCGGCCGACGGCACCGTCTTCGCCGGGACGGGGAACGACGCCCTCGGGCTCGGCGGCGAGACGCTGTTCGCCGTCGGTCCCGACGGCTCGATCCAGTGGTCGCGGGAGGCGGGCGACGCGACTCGGGCGACAGTCGCAGACGGCCGACTGCTCTACAGCTCCGGCGGCGTGACAGTCGACTCGTACGACCCCGACACCGGCACTCGTCACTGGCGCATCGAGTCGGAGCCCGCCGGCAACCCGGCCACCGACATCACTGTCACCGACGGCAACTGTTTCACCGAGTCCTCGACCGAGACCGAGGAGGGGTACCCAATCGTCGCGCACTCGCTGGCCGACGGCTCACGGCAGTGGGCCTACGCCGCCGCTCCACAGAGCGGTATCAACTTCGTCTCTTCGGGTGTCGCTGCCGTTCCAGACGACGTTGCGGGTGGCTCGGAGGCCCCGTCAGTCGTCGGCGGTGAGTACGACGGCGCAGTGTTCGGCTTGGCAGCCGACGGGACAGAGCTGTGGACGTTCCGCAGAGACGGCGACGCCGGCGGCGGGCCGCTGGTCGACGAACACGTGTACGTCGGCGGCGAAGACGGCACGCTCTACGCGCTGGACACCGTCGACGGGACGGAGTTGTGGCGCGTCTCACTCCCGGGTGTCGTCGACGTAGCGTCCCTCGCCGAGGGAGTGTTGGCAGTCGGCCGCGCGGAGAGCAGGCGAACGCTGGCCTCTGTCCGTCCAGACGGCACGGAGCGGTGGCGGTACACCACGAGCGAGGACCTGACGGAACTCGCCGTCGACGGTAACCGGGTGTACGCCGGCACGGGCGACGGGACGCTCCTCGCGTTCGCACCGTGAGACAGTCGCCAGGATCAGTCGTCGGATCGACGCTGTTCGCGGAAGTCACTGCGTCTCGGCGACCACGTCCATCAGTTCACTCGGCGTCTCGGCCGGCGTCGCGTCACTCCCGCGCACCACGGCAGTTCCCTCCGGAGCGTCAGTAGCCTCGGGGACGACGACTTTCTCGTGGTCCGCGATTCGCAGCGCGGCGCGGTGGAGGTCAGAGCCCACAGCGTCACCGACGGCCACCACCAGCGGTTCGCCGAGACAGCGGTCCACCGCCGCGCCGTAGCCAGCGACCTGTGCGCCCATCCGATCTGTCGCCCCGGCGAAGGCTCCCAGCGCACGCTCCGCGCGCTCGTGGTAGCGCTCCTCACCAGTCAACACTGCGAGGTCGAGCAGTCCGTCGGCGAGCGCGACAGTGCCGTCGATGGGACGCAGCGGCTCGTCCAACAGCCCGGCACCGGTCGCCGGACCGTCCCGGAAGCCGGCCTCGTCACCGAGTCGGTCGATCACCCGGTCCGCGACAGTCTGAGCGAGTGAGGTTCCCTCGCCGAGCACCTGTGCCGCAGTCGTGAACGCGCTCACTACGCGTGCCGCGTCGTCGAGAATGTCGGCCGGGTGTGTTGCTGTGTCGTCGTCCCCCTCACTGCCGTGACCCGTTGTATCCCCCTCGCTGTCGTGACCCGTTACATCCGCCTCATCCTCACCGTCTGGCTCGAAGTGGACCACACGTCCAGTCTCCGTGTCGACGAGTCGGCTGCGGAGGAGACGCAGCGCGCCGCGGGCGTCCTGTCGAACCGTCTCGTCGTCAGTGTACGCAGCGAGCCACAACAGCGCCTCGGCAGCCAGCGCGTTGCCGTCGGCGTACGCCGTCAGGTCACGACGGTCGCCGGAGGGGCCGAGACTGCCGCCGAAGCCGTCGCCGACGCGGAGTTCGGATCGGAGGAACGCGGCGGCGTCCGTCGCCGTCTCGCGGTACGACTCGTCGCCGGTGTAGAGGTAGCCGTGCGCGAACGCTCGGAGCAGCCCGGCGTTGTCGACCAGCAGTCGCTCGCGGTGTGGGTCACTCCAGTCGCGTGCGCCGGCGTAGCGGTAGAATCCGCCGTCGGGCGCTTCCAGACTCTGTCGGATCGCGTCGAGCGTCTGGGTGGCTTTCACTCGGTCGCGCTTGAGCGCGAACTGGATCGTCTCCGGCAGCGGGAACTTCGCCGCCGTCCCCCAGCCGGCGAACTCCGGGTCCCACTGCTCGTCGAGTTGACCCGCGAAGTGGCGCGCGATCCCGCGGTGTAACTCACCCGCGGGGGTGTCGGCTCCGGCCAGCGCCCGCGGCACGCGACCGGCGTCGGTGCCCTCCGCGTCCCACGTCTCTCGGACGCGGTCGAGAATCCCGCGGAACCCGTCCGGGCCCAGATACGTCGCGCCCGTCATGAACTCACCCTCGGGCGTACAGAACACCGTCGACGGGAACCCGCCGACGTTGTAACGTTCACGGACTCGCGGGCGGCGGTCCACGTCCACCCGAATCGGGACGAATCCGTCGTTCACGTTGGCCGCGATCCGTGGCTCGCCGAACGTCTCGACAGCCATCTCGTGACAGTCGTCACACCACGTCGCCGTGAGAAACACCACCACGGGCTTGCCCGTCCGGTCCGCGACCGCGAACGGTCGGGGGCCCCACTCGTACCAGTCGACGCGGGTCTCCTCTGTGTCCGCGTCGTGATCCGCCGTCATACTCACACTCCGACTCCCGACCGTATGAAGCCCGCGGGAGCGGTCGATGGTTCTCCCGTCGGCCGCTGTGTCGGGGGTGCTCTCGTCCGCAGCGTGTGTCGGGGGTGCTCTCGTCGGCGGAGCGTGTCGGCGTCGCTTCTGTAGACAGAGCGTGTCGGCGTCGCTTCTGCAGACGGAGCGTGTCGGCGTCAGTCGAGAGACGAGCGATCGGGTCGACGCGGAGCCGAGACCGACGCGTTCAAGCGGTCGACAGCCGTGGAGACGTGCATGTCGACGGAGTCGACGGGGTGGACGGCGGACGGCGTGCGAGAGCTGCACGAGGAACTCGTCGCCCTGTACGAGCCAGTCGAGCGGGAGGGAGAGTCTGGCGAACAGACCGGAGCCGACCCGGAGCAGGAACACGGCGCGACGGCGAGTGCTCGCGGGGTCAGACAGCTGGTGACGACGATTCTCTCCCAGAACGTCGCCGACCAGAACACACGGCGGGCGGCGAACGCGCTGTTCTCGACGTACGACGACTACCATGCTATCGAGGAGGCACCGCTCGAAGAGCTCGCCGAGACGATTCGGGTCGCCGGTCTCGCGGAGACGAAAGCCGAGCGCATCCAGCGCGCGCTGCGAGCGGTCCGCGAGGAGACCGGTGGCGCGTACTCGCTGGCGTTTCTCGACGCGCTCCCGACGACCGAGGCCAAGTCGTGGCTCACAGACATCAAGGGAATCGGTCCCAAGACTGCCAGTGTCGTGTTGAACTTCCACTTCGGGAAACCGACGATGGCTGTCGACACACACGTCGAGCGTGTCTCCAAGCGGTTCGGTCTCGTCCCGGAGTCTGCCTCCAACGAGCGCGCACACGACGTGCTCGACGAGGTGGTCCCGGACGAACTCAAGTACCCGCTGCACGTGCTGTTGATCCGTCACGGCCGCACCCACTGCACTGCACGCTCGCCCGACTGTGACAATCCCGTCTGTGAGCGGTACTGTGAGTGTTCGGCGTGTGCAGACTGATACCGGTCGTGAGTTGCCACACCGGACGGTAGTCGAGTGAATGACGCACACGCGTCTGGAACGGTCAGTTCCGCGGCCCGCAGTCTCCCCGAGAGAACTGTCACGCGGCAAGAAGGGCGGAACAGTCCGCGAGACCCGGCAAAGACGGACTCCGACTGCCGTACGCCGCCGTGATGAGTCACGAGAGAACTCCGTCCGAACGCACACATCGCTAGAAATCCCACAATAGTAACAAGTGAAATTCCAAGTGAATTTCAATAGTCCGGTTCGAAACGTGCTTCTCGTATCGTGCAATACTGAACAACTAGCCAGGATGCATCAACAGATCGAATCCGACCAACCATTGAAATAGCAGGGCTCTCAAGGCTTACCATGATCCGCTTGTTCCGGGAGCAGTTCGGGGTGAAGCTCGCGCTCGGGTACGTCGGGGCGGGGGCGGTGATCACGACAGTGGGGGTAGTGACCGGCGACGTGGAGGCGACGATCCTCGCGGGGTTAGTGAGTCTGCTCGTTCTCGGCTCGATCACCGGGACGACGACGCTGGCAACCGTGCGGTTCCTCGAACGCCGGACGGCAGAGATCGCCGACGGTGAGTTCGACACGGTAGTCGAGACGGCACGCGACGACGAGTTCGGGCGGATGGCCGACTCCGTCGACAGGATGCGGTCTGCGCTCGGCGACCGGATTGCCGAGGCGGAGGCCGCCCGCGAGGAGGCGGAGGCCGCACGCGAGCGGGCGAACGAGGTCGCACAGCGCCACCAGGCGATCGCCGAGGACTACGCGGAGACGATGGCCGCGACTGCGACCGGCGACCTCACGCAGCGTATCGACGTACGGGAGGTCGACACGTCGACAGAGACGGAGGCGATGGCGGTGATCGGCGAACAGTTCAACGCCACCGTCTCGGAGCTGGAGAGTGCGCTGGCGGAGGTGGCAGCGTTCGCAGACGAGGTCGACGAGGGGTCACAGGCGGTCCGGTCGGCCGCAACTCGGATCGAGACGGAGGCCGAGGACGTCGGCGAGGCGACCAGCGAGACGATGGCCGCAGTCGACGAGCAGCGCGACCAGCTGCGCGAGGCGACCGCAGAGATGGACGATCTGTCGGCGACCGCCGAGGAGATCGCCGCCACGACGGACGAGGTCGCACGCGAGACGGAGTCCGCGGCCGAGGCCGCACGCGAGGCACAGACCGCCGCACGAGACGCCATCGAGACCGTCGAGACGGTCCAGTCGGAGATGACGGACGCGGTCGAGCGAATCGAGACCGTCGACGAGCGGACCGCAGAGATCACGGAGGTCGTCGGCATCATCGCGGACATCGCAGAGCAGACGAACATGCTCGCGTTGAACGCGTCGATCGAGGCCGCCAGAGCGGGTGGCGGCAGCGGGGACAGCGCCGGCGGTGAGGGGTTCGCCGTCGTCGCAGACGAGGTGAAGAGCCTCGCAGAGGAGACCGCCGATCAGGCGGACGCCATCGAGCAGACCGTCTCGGAGCTCCGGACGGAGGCACGGGCGGCGACAGAACAGATCACGACGACCAGCGAGTCGCTCACCACGGGTGTCGAGACGACCCGCGACGCAGTCGGCGAGATGGAGACCGTCTCGGAGACGGTGACACGGATCGACGACGGTGTCGGGGAGATCGCGGACGCGACCGACGAGCAGGCGCAGTCGACGCAGCGACTCACCGCCAAGATCGACGGCATCGCCGAGGTCGGAGACCAGGTGTCGGAGAACACGGAGGCCGTCGTCGAGGCGACGGAGGTGGCGGCCGACTCCGTCGAGGACGTGCTCGACCGCACACGACAGTTCAGTTCGCGGACGGACGACCTCACCCAACAGCTCGACCAGTTCGGACTCGATACAGAGCTAGACGGCTCCCCGACACCTGCCGAGGCGGGCGTCGGTGCGCGGAACGACCCGCTGCGTTCGGACGGCGGAGTCACGAACGAGTCGGGGCGCTCGGACGACGGAGCCACGGACGAGTCGGGGCGCTCGGACAGCGGGACCGTGAAGGAACACCCAGAGGCAGACAGCCGGGCGAGTGGAGCCGCGACGGGGTTCAAGGGAGGTGACCGCTGATGGTCGAGACAGCGACAGTCGGGTACGCGCTCGGCTCTCTCGGGATGTTCGCCGGCATCGTGATGTGGTGGGTGTTGTGGAGCGCGGACGACGTAGACAGCGACCGCGGTGCGTTCCGCTGGCTGGCGATCATCCCGGTGGCCGCGTTCGTCGCGTACGTGTTGATGACGCTCGAACTCGGGACGATCACAGTCGACGGAGTGACGGTGCCGGTTCCGCGGTACGTCGACTGGCTCGTGACGACACCGGTGTTGGTGGGGTACGTCGCGTACGTCGCCGGCGTTCCACGGCGGTACGTGATCGGCACGGTCGCAGTCGACGTGGCGATGATCGTGATCGGCTGGGGCGGCGTGGTGACGACCGGGACGACCCGGGCCGTCGCGTTCGGACTCTCGTCTCTGTGTTACGTCGGCTTGCTGGTCGCGCTGTACGGCGTGTTCCCGGACTACGCCGCCGAACAGTCGGGTGTCCGCCAGCGGCTGTTCGAGGTGTTGCAGAACCACGTCGGACTGCTGTGGGTCGCGTACCCGGTCGTGTGGGCTGCCGGCCCGCTCGGCGTGGGTGCGATCACGACCCTCGGCGTGACCCTGCTCGTGACGTTCATGGACGTGATGGCGAAGACGCCGTACGTCTACTTCGTGTACGTCCACCGGTCGGCGTTCGGCGAGCGGACGACCGACGCGGCCGGTGAGAGTGGTGTCGGTGGTCCCGCGGACAGCCCCGGGACGACTGCCGGTGACGGGGCGCGTGCTGGCAGAACGAGCGGCGGCGGCGCGAGGTGACTCCGCAGTCGACGGCAACACGTGCTCGACAGTCGGCGACACGCGGCGTTACAGTGAATCGAGCGTCTCCAGCAGGTCTTCTTTCTCGTGGACGCCGACGAGTCGTTCGGCTTCGTCGCCGTCGGAGAGGAACTGGATCGTCGGAATCGACCGGACACCCGCCTCACTCGCCAGATCCTGGTGTGCTTCGATGTCCACCTTCAGCACCGCCGCGTCCGTCTCGGCTGCGATCTCTTCGATGGTCGGAGCGAGCATCTTGCACGGACCACACCAGTCGGCGTAGTAGTCGACGACGACGCGTGGGTGGTCTGCGAGCAGGTCGTGGAACTGCTCCGGGGAGTCGACGTGGATCGGCTCACCGGTGTCGGCTGTCGCGCTCATACACACACGAGGAAGGACACGGGTATAAATCCTTAGCAGTGGTTCAAGACGAAAGCCCACCCGTTCACGGGTGTGGATGAAGCCGACAACTGAGGGCCCCTCCACGGTCGTAGGCACGGCTGAATATTCGACGGGGGAAAATGTTTATATTCTTTGACCCGCACCAACCACTACCGACGTAAAACAAGGGTAACTCCGAGTC
>CAKZQY010000325.1 GCA_937142015.1 uncultured Halobacteria archaeon | reverse complement strand
AGGCCGGCGCGGAGGGGTACATCACGAAGCCGTTCCAGAAGCCGAACGTGCTCGAAGCGATCAACGACGCGGTGCCAGCGTAGGCGAATGTACGTCGACATTCAGTCGTTGGAGACGTTCAGCCGCCTCGCCAGCGAGGGGGCCAACACCGCCGCGGACTCGCTGGGCCAGTTGACGGGCACAGACGTGTACGTCGACGTGACGGACGTGACTCTCATGGCGGCGGGTGACCTGCGGGACACCTTCGAGGGCCGGGAGTTCGTCGGTGTCGAGGTCGGACTGGAGGGTGGCATCGCCGGTCAGACCGTGATGGCGTTCGAGACAGACGCCGCGGAGGTGTTGTTGGAGAAGCTGATGCCCGGCAGCGGCGGGCTCGAAGACGAGTCGTTCGCTCGCAGCGGGGTCCAGGAGGCCGGCAACATCATGACCAGCGGGTTCATCGACGGCTGGGCAGACCACCTCGGCGTCGGGATCGACATGACACCGCCGTCGTACGTCCGCGCTCGCGGCACGGACATCCTGCCGGACGGCGCGTTCGACACGGACCGCTCGGGCGTGTTCATGTTCGAGTCACAGATCCAGTCGTTGTCGGACGAGCTCCACTTCACGATCTACATGCTCCCGGAGTACGCGGGGTTCACCGACATGCTCCGTCAGACGGGCGGCGGGTCGAGCCCGGCGATTCCGGTGGACAAGCTCCCGGAGTTCAACCAGATGACGAAACAGGGTGCGACGAGCGCCGCCGACAACATCACCATGATGACCGGGACGGAGACGGACGTGGAGGTGTCACGGCTCCGGTTCGTGCCGATTCAGGACGTGCCCTCGGAGGTGGGCGACGAGACAGTCGCGGGCACCATCTTCGAGCTCCACGGCTGTCCGAGCGGCTACCTCGCAATCCTGTTCGACGAGTCCTCCGCAGAGCAGGTCGCACAGGGGATGATCCCGACGGAGACGGAGCCGGGGATCGGCGAGATGGAGCGCGGTGCGCTCCGCGAGCTGGGGAACATCATGACCAGCGGGTTCATCGACGGCTGGGCGAACGTGCTCGGCACGAGTATCGAGCACACGCCGCCGCAGTTCATCCACGACATGGGGTCTGCGGTGATGGACCCGCTGGTCTCGCGGCTCGGACGGACACAGGAACACGCGTTCATCATCGACTCGACGATCCGCACGCCGGACGGCGACGTGCGGTGTGACATCTACGCGCTGCCGGATCAGCACGAACTGGCGGAGGCGTTAGACCAGATCGACACGAGCGCGTCCGTCGGCGGGGACTGACCAGCTATGGGCCGGTCCGACTCCGACGTTGGGAGTCGGGCGAGGGGGAGAACAGCGACAGGTCTCGGCGAGGAGAGCAGAGAACGGGTGAAAGTCGGCGTCTCCGACGCGACGGTGACGAGTCGAGACGTGATTCTCGTCACCAGCGGGCTGGGCTCCTGTCTCGGTGTCGCGCTGTACGACCCGACGAACGACGTTGGGGGCCTGTTGCACGCGATGTTGCCGGAGTCGGCCGGTCACCCCGGACCGCCGGAGAAGTTCGTCGTCGACGGGATCGACGAGATGCTCGACGAGATCGAGCGACGTGGCGGCTCCCGTCGACAGGTGCGTGCGAAGCTCGCCGGCGCGAGCTCGATGCTGGACTTGGACACGGAGACTGCTTCCGTCGGCGAACAGAACGTCGCCGCCGCCGAGGAGGCGCTCGCCGAACGGAACATTCCTGTCGAAGGAAAGGAACTCGGCGGCGACAACGGCCGATCGCTCCAGTTCGAACCGACCGAGGGCCGACTCCTCGTATCGAGTGCCAACGGCAATCGCACAGAACTGTAGGACTCTCAGCGCTACACGACAGCCAGCCACGGACAGCGTTACACGACAGCCAGCCACGGACAGCGTTACACTTGCCAGCGTGGGAACCTCTTTGCCAGCCGAGCACGTACAGTTTCTGTGACACGAACCCGCTCTCGCGCCCTCGTCAGTCTCTTCGCCGTCGTCTCGTTGTTCGCTACGCCAGTCGTCGCACACGTCGACTACGTGACCGCTGGCGACGGCGAGTACGTCAACCCGCTCGTGTTCCTCCTCGACGTGCTCGGTGATCCGGTCAACCTGTCGCTGCTCGCGCTCGGTGGTGGTGCGGCGGTCGTCACGGTCGGCGGCTACAGACGGTTACGGCCGTTCGCTCGGGACCTCTCTGTCGCCAGACGGACGCTCCAGTCGTACCGCCCGTACCTCCCGTGGATGTTCCGGCTCAGCGTCGGGCTCCCGCTGGTGGGTGCCGGCTTCGCCGGCTACCTGTTCACGCCGTCGGTCCCCACGTCTCTCCGACTGTTTCAGGTCGGACTCGGGTTCCTCCTCCTGTTCGGACTGGCGACCCGGTGGGTGGGTCTCGTCGGGCTCCTCGCGTACCTCGGGGTGCTCGCAGTCGCGTGGCCGGTGCCGCTGTTGGCGTTCGAGTACGTCGGCGGGTTCCTCGGGTTGGCTCTCCTCGGCAGCGGACAGCCGAGCGCCGACGGGATGCTCCGGCGGCTCCGCGTGACCGAGGGGACTCTGCTCCACGAGTGGGGTGCCGGACCGGACCCGCTCGGTCGACTGGTCCGGCGGTTCGACGGTCCGGCGTTCGCCGGTCTCGCCGTCCGCCTCTCGGTCGGCGCGCAGTTCGTCTATCTCGGGGTCGTCCAGAAGCTGGCTCAACCCGGGCAGGCGCTGCGTGTCGTCGACAAGTACGCGCTCGACAGTCTCCTCCCCGTCGCGCCGGAGCTGTGGGTCGCTGGCGCAGGACTGACCGAAGCCGCTGTCGGGGTGTTGCTCCTCACTGGGACGTACACCCGCACGTCGGCGGCCGTCGCGTTCGTCCTGTTCACGACGACGCTGTTCGGGCTGCCGGACGACCCGGTGCTCGCGCATATCTCGCTGTTCGGGCTCACCTCGGCACTGCTGGTCACCGGCAGTGGTCCGTTCGCTGTCGACCGACGACTGTTCGGCGAGAGGCCGACGGATTACTGAGAGTTGAAGCGCGGACACTACAAAGCGCGGACACCGTGGTCACCCCTCGAATCGGATCGTCACCTCGCCAACCGAGTCGTCACCTCGCCAACCGAGTCGTCACTCTTCGAGCCAGTCGACGAGGGCGAGCGCGAGCAGTACAGTCCCGCCAGCAGTCACGGCCGGCGTCGTCAGTCCGAGTCGGTAGGCGAAGACGCCGACACCCGCAACGGACGGCGCGGCCTCCGTGCCGACGACGACGAGACCGATCAGTGACGCGTCGACACCACCCGATGTCGGCAACACGGCCCCGACGACTGCGACGGGGATCAGTGCGGACAGCGTCACGAACGAGACGCTGTGTCCGGTCGTCGTCAACGCCACCCACAGGGCGACGACGGTGATCCAGTGTGCGACGACGGAGAACGTGCCGACGACGACGAGTCGGCGTCGTCTCACGTTCCGGAGACGTGCCATCGCCTCCCACGTCCCGCGGACGACTGCTGTCAGGCGGGCGACAGCGCCGTGAACACGTTCTGACTCGACGGCGTCGACTGTCACCGGGAGCCCCAGTGACACGTTTCGGAACCCTCCGCCGGAGACGGGACTCGCGTGTACGGCAACACCGACGACGGCGACGGTCAGCAGCGATCCCGCGACCGGCACGACTCCCAGCGTGTCGAGGAGGATAACCGACACAGCGAGCAGGCCCGTCACGACGACAGTGAGGTTGTTCAACAGGCTCACAGTGATCGTCGCCGCCGCACCCTCCTCGTACTCAGTGTCTGCAGACTGCGAGACGAGTGCTGCGTTCACCGGTGTGCCACCGGCCTGTCCGCCCGGGGAGACAGTTGCGACCGCCGTCGTCGCGGCGTAGACGCCGACGCCTCGACGGAACGAGAGCTGACAGCCGAGTGTGTCCAACAACAGCCAGAATACGCAGCCTCGCAACAGGACGACGCTCGTTCCGAGGCCGAACAACAGGAGCAGGAGTTCGCCGTCGACGGCCGCGAGCGCACCGCGGTCGAGCAGCCGACGACCGAACAGCGCCAGTCCGACGACGAGCGCGACGGCCGTGAGACTGAGCAGGTGTCTCCGTACCCACGAGACGATCGATGCCCCGTCGAGCGGCGTGGTCTGTGCCAGCATACGCCGTTCTGTCGACGTTCGACAGGTAGTGAGTCGGGACGACGCCGAAAGAAGCTTTTGCGTGCGCGGGTTGCCTGTGTCCGATGCCAACACCCGCGGAGACTGTCGCCGAGGCGACACTGACGGAGAAACTCCAGCTGCTCAGCGGGCGTGCCGACCCGACAGGAGCGGCGACGGGCTACGTGGAGGGAATCGACAGGCTGGGGATCGACCCACTCCGTCTGGTCGACGGGCCGATGGGCGTGACGGACGGCGCTGCGACGGCGTTTCCCGCGACGACTGCGCTCGGAGCCACGTGGAGTCCGGAGCTGGCACGGGAGTTCGGCCGGGCACTCGGACGCGAGACACGCGCCCGAGGCCACGACGTCGTTCTCGCGCCGGCGGCGAATCTGGTGCGTGTCCCGACCTGCGGGCGCAACTTCGAGTACCCCGGCGAAGACCCACACCACGCGGCACGACTCACCGCGGCGACAGTCTCCGGAATCGAGTCGACGGGTGTCGGCGCGGCTGTGAAACACTTCGTCGCCAACAACCAGGAACAGAACCGGGACAGAGTGGACGTGCTCGTCAGGGAGCGAGCGCTCCGAGAGCTGTACCTCCCGGCGTTCCGAGCCGGTGTCGACGCCGGCGCGTCCGTCGTGATGGCGGCGTACAACCGGGTGCGCGGTCGACACGCGGCCGAACACCAGCGACTGTTGGAGACGATTCTCAGACGGGAGTGGGGGTTCACCGGGGTCACCGTCTCGGACTGGTGGGGAACGCACGACGGTCCGGCGTCTCTGACCGCCGGACTCGACTTGGAGATGCCGGGCGTGTCGCCGATCACTCGCCGCGCTCCAACGAGCTACCTCGCGCGAGCGGTCGCGGCAGTCGGTCTCTCCGAGCGACTCGGGCTCGACACGCCGCTGTACTGGCGCGTGATCGACCGGCTCAGCCGGACCCGTACCCGCCGGCGATGTTCGACGACAGTCTCCGTGCCGCAGTGAGCGACGGAGCCGTCTCGACTGCGCGAATCGACGAGGCCGCCCGACGTGTCGTCGCGCTGATTCGACAGACTCCGGAGACGAGTCAACGTCACAACCCGGAGACGAGTCAACGTCACAACCCGGAGACGAACCACGAGCTGGCGAGGCGGATCGCCACCCGTGGGAGCGTCGTCCTCCAGAACCGCGGCGTGCTGCCGCTCGACGACGACAACCACCTCGCCGTGATCGGCCCACGGGCGGACGGTGCGAAGGTCGGCGGCGGCGGGAGTTCTGCCGTCACACCCACGAGAACGGTCGACCCGGTCACCGCCTTACGCAGCGCAGTCTCGACAGTGACGTTCGAGCGGGGGGTTCCGAGAGCCGTCGTCGGGCAGTCCGCGCCACTCTGGCGACGGGTCGGGCAGTCCGCACCACTCTGGCGACGAGTCGGGTGGGAGCGACACCCGCAGATGGACATCGCCGCGGCCACCCGGGCGGCAGCAGCGGCCGAGACGGCAGTCGTCGTCGTGCAGGACGACGCCGGAGAGAGCGCCGACCGGTCGTCGCTGCAGCTCCCAGCGCCACAGAACCGACTCGTCGCCGCCGTCGCCGCCGCCAGTTCACAGACAGTCGTCGTCTGTCGGACGAGCGGCCCAGTCGAGATGCCGTGGCTCGACGCGGTCGACGCAGTGGTCCAGACGTGGTACCCGGGACAGGCGGACGGGGAGGCACTCGCCGCGGTCCTGCTGGGTCGTGATCCGGGCGGTCGGCTCCCGGTGACGTTCGGCGCACAGTTCGACGACTACCCCGTGGCGGGTGACCGACGCTACCCGGGTGTCGACGACCGCGTCCGGTACGACGAGGGCGTCTTCGTCGGCTATCGCGGGTTCGACAGCACCGAGACCACGCCGACGTTCCCGTTCGGTCACGGGCTGTCGTACGCCGATTTCGAGTACACCGACCCGACTGCCACTGTCGACGACGAGACGGTGTCTGTCGGTGTCACTGTCGAGAACGTCACGGACCGTCCCGGCCGAGAAGTGGTACAGGTGTACGTAGACCCACCCGAGACGACCGTTCCGCGTCCGCCGCGGGAGCTGTGTTGGTTCCAGTCGCTCGAACTCGACGGAGGTGAGTCGCGCCGCGTCTCCGGAACGTTCCCGCGACGGGCTCTCGCCCGGTACGACTCGGTCGACGGCTGGACCGTCGACGACGGGCGCTACCGGGTACGGTTCAGTCACTCGAGTCGTGATCACCGTGTGTCGACTGTCGTCCACTCGTGACCCGTTCTCCGTAGCGCGGTCGTCTCGTCGCTCACGCGCCATCGAACCCGAGTTGCTGGTCACGCGCCATCGAACCCGAGATTGTCGCTCACGCGCCGTCGAACCCGAAGCTGAGAGACCCGACGCAGAGCGCGTCGAGACGCCGATGTGGCCCCGCCTGGAATACCAGACTCGTGGCAGACAGCCTCAGTCTGCGTGGTGAGACTCCCTGCTCACGTCCGGTTGGCTGTACTGTCCGACCGTCGACACAGCCACCGTATCGGTTGTCACAGCCGGAACCGAAAGGAACGGACACCATCCGGAAGTGTATGGAACGACGGGACCCGACCACGACGGTTCGTGGTCTGTGTCAGCGAGTCGGTGAGCAGTTCGACGCCCTCCCAGACAGGGCGCTCAAGCGTGTCGAAGTGGCCCTGTTCGGGGTCGTCGTGAGTGCGGTCGTCGTCGCCGGGTACCTCCAAGGGCGACTCCAGCTCGTGTTTCCCATTCCGTCGGTGCTGGGTGGGGACGCGGTGACGATGTTGCAGGCGACGATGGCCTGTCTGACGCTGTCTGGGCTGTTCGGCATCTCCGCGGTCGTCTTGCTCGGGCAACTGCGCGGCGACGGTGTGCCACAGTTCCCGGTGACGGGACCGACTGTCACCGCGGTCGTGCCGGTTCACGAGGACGCCGCCGTGCTCCACCGGAGCGTGGAGTCGCTGCTCGACAGCCACTACCGGGACATCGAGGTCGTGATCGTCGCGGAGCCGGGCGACGAGGCGTCGATCGAACGCGGTCGCTCACTCGCGTCTCACGACCGTGTCGAACTGCTCGTCAACGACGAGTACCCCGGGACGAAGGCGGGAGCGATCAACTACGCCGCAGAAGCGACGACGAGTGACCTGTTCGCCGTGTTCGACGCCGACGAGCGCGTCGACGAGCAGTTCGTCTCGGCTGCCGTCGGCCGGATCGAGGAGAACGACGCCGACGTGGTTCAGGGACGAACGATCCCGGAGCCGGACGGGCTCGTCGGTGTCGTCGCGTACTACGAGTCAGTCGTGTTGGGTGACCTGAGCCAGCGACTCCTCACGGTGGTGACCGACTTCACCGTCGCCGCCAGCCGGACCGTCGTGATGACCCGGTCGGCGTTCGAGACCGCCGACGGCTACGATCCGGAGATGCTCACGGAAGACTACGCGTTCGCGTTCGACTGCTACCAGTCCGGTCTCGACGTTGTCGAGCAGTTCGCGTACGCGTCGACCATCGAAGCCGCACACACCGTGCGAGACTGGTGGGGACAGCGGAAACGCTGGATGACCGGCTACGTGCAGGTGCTCCACCACCTCCTCGGACGGAGTGTCGGGAGACTCGTCGGCGACACCGGGAGACTCGTCGGCGACACCGGGAGCCACCCGCACCGCGACCTGTTGTCGCCGGTGATCTGTGCCTCCTCCGTCTTCGGGAACCTGTTCATGCTGTCGCTGGTGTCGAAGGCCGCCGTGCTCGTCAGCTACGGACAGGGCCGGTGGCTCACGATTCCGGCGTTCACCCTGATCGGTGCTGCCGTGACACTGCGAGCGTACGACACGATCTGTGGCCGACTCGACTCTGTGGGTGTCGGCTACCTCCTCCTCCCCGCTGTCCTGCCGCTGTACAGCCTCGCCGGGATCAAGGCTCTCGTCGAGTACCTGTTCACGTGGGACGGTGAGTGGTACAGTGTCACCAAAGGTCAGTGACGCCACTGCTGTCGGTACTGTCCGCCGCGCGTACGTCCCAGAACTCTGGCTCCGTCTGCCCTCGATCGTCGCTCACGTCGGGGCTCCGTCTGTC
>CAKZQY010000324.1 GCA_937142015.1 uncultured Halobacteria archaeon | reverse complement strand
GTACAGACGACGTGTCGAACTGTACCACCCCCACCACAGAACGGGCTCACGGTCGGGACGTGGGTGGAGAAGATCCCGCTGATACGCTACCTATCACTGTCTCGTACTGCTGATTGTCTAATATTTGTATACTATATTTGTACATTATACTTGAAAAGATTGTACGAGACGGCACAGAGGATACTGGTAGAACGCCGATGGGCTACCGGTCGAGTCGCACGTACATCAGCAACAGAGAGAATAGAAATGTTGCCTACGCAGTGGTATTCACTGAAGAAGGAGGTTTTTATCGCCGCTATCAGTGGACAGGCCGGACACGGATACACCGTACCATTTGAGCAGGACGATGCCAAGCGGCTTCTTGAAGCCAATACAGAGTGGATGAATCTGCACTCTGAAATAAAGGTTCTGAACCAGATTGTTAGGGAAGTGGAGAAAGAAGTAGAAGGTGACGTGTACCTATTCAGCGAGAGAAAACCCTGCTCGTCGTGTAAGAAAGTCATAAACCAGTTCAGGGGGAACGAACAAATCAATCTTGAACTGGTCGTCACACACGACCCAGAGATGGAGGAAGGCACATGACAGATCCGAAGACGAATATCGGAGAAGAAGTAAAGAGCAAAATAATCAATCAAGGAATTGCAGAAACAGAAGACGTTGTGGGATGCACACGACAGGAGATCGAGAACATCGAAGAGACGTGTGGCGTGACGCTTCCGAGCAGCTACAGGTCCTTTCTCCGGCATCTTGGACGGTCGTCGGGCAGCTTTCTTCAGGGACACACGTGCCACTACCCACGACTCCGCAAGCTACAGGACAGAGCAAAAAGGGCGTTCCAGCGAGAAGGAGTCGAGTCAGAGTTCGAAAATAGTTACTTCGCGTTCTTGGGGAGTCAGAGTGTAGTCTTCTACTATTTCGATACTGAGGGGGGCAGGTCAGACCCGCCTGTTTACGTGCTGGCAGAGGGAAGAGAGTCACCAGAGAGGTATTTTGACAGTTACTCGGAGTGGCTCCACAGTCAGATAGAAGAGCACGCAGAAGTGTTCTGAGAGCCACACGGATACAGACGTGTTGGAGTAGAGCTAATATCAGGGGCGTGTACGGGAGACTGAGAGAATGAACAACACGACGACTGGTGAGCGTGCTGCCGAGCCGCTCGTCGAGCACAGGGCGTTCGAGGGCGTGTCTCACCTATCCTGCTGATCCAATCGTGACCGAGTAGATAATATGACAGCATACTATCACGTCGAACCCGAGGCAACGGGCTACGTTGGTGAACAGACGGAACACGACGGAACAGAGATTCCACCAGTGCCGTCGACGACCGAGAGACTCCACCACGAAATCAACGTGTGGATGGGTGACGACCTCGTCGCGTTCGACTCGTTCTTTATAACTACACCATTACTGAAGTCAATAGTGGAATCAGAGGACCTGTCGGGATACGAGTGGGACGACGTACTCTTGACTTCCTCCACACGACTGAAGTCGTGGGATTCCCACGTTGGGATATTGTGGTTTGCACCCGACGAGTGCTGGCTGAGCCAAGCAGCCGTTACTCCTATCCGCCGGTGGGTTCGAGTGGTTCTGCCCCGGTGACTCGGAGTTACCGTTGTTTTACGTCGGTGGTGGTTACTGCGTATCAAAGAATATAAACATTTCTCCTCGTCGAATATCCAGCCGGAGCAACGGGTGTGGATAGATTCACAGTTGTCGGCTTCATCCACACCCGTGAACGGGTGGGCTTTCGCTTTGAAACACTGTAAGTAAGACTCGAAAGTTCGAAGAGCTGCAACCAGACGTGATCCTCCCCGAGTTTCACTGGCTACGGGTGACAGGTGACCCGGGTGTCGACGACTTCGGAACCGAGGACCGACTCTGGCTCGTCGTCTCGGAAGAGGCACTCGACGCACTCCGCGGGGCCACTCTCGAACACGCCGAGATCGAACCGTACGATCCGTCGGAGTGATTGAGACGTGGTCTCCACGTCTGGCACTCCGGAGTTCTACTCGGTCGGCCCCAGTCGAGAGCGCAGTCCACACAGACGGCGGTACCTACTTGTTCTTGCCTGCTCAGGCTAGAGACAACGATGTCCGTCTCGGATCTTCTCGCCAGCGAGTCACCGGAGACGTTCGACGAGGAACTGCCGAGTGGTGACACGCTCGTCGTCCACGCCCCCGCATTCGGCGTCGACGACACCGTCGAGGAGGTCTGTCACCCCGAGGCGGACGTGGAGTGTGTTCGGGTGAGCGACGACCCGGCCAGCGGCGTCGACGAAGCGCCACCACCAGAGACCGAGACGCCGGGACGACTCGTCGTCGAGGATCTGTGGACGGCGTACGCCGAAGCCGACCGAGCCGCGTGGGACGACCTCACCACACGCGTCACTGGCGAGCAGACGACCGTCGCCACCTTCGTCCAGCCGCACGCTCTCGACTGGCTCCTCCGCGAGGACGGCCCGTGTGAGGCGACGTTCCTCGACGCCTTCGACCGGATCGTTCACCTCCAGTACGACCCCGAGGACACTGCCGACGGCGGTGCGGTCTCCGAGGCTGTCGGCCGTGCTGATACGCTCGCTCCCGCCGACCTCGACGCGACCTCGAAGGAGATCCGAGCGACGCTCACGACGCTCGCCTACCAGCACGACTACCGCTACGAGCCACTGGTCGAACTGGAGTGTTACGGCCCGACGATGGTCCCCGGACTCCTCACGCACCTCTCGACGGCGGAGGTGACACAGGGCGTGTCGGCGAGCGGCATTCGAGGGACACTCTCCGACATCGCCAGCGGCGGGGCGCTCGGGGAGTTCTTCCAGAGTGCCGGCTCGGCGTTGTCGGATGTTGTCACCCCGACGGCAGTCGGCGGAGCCGCCTCCGCCGTGAACCCGGCGCTGGGTGCAGGGGCCGCGATGGCGTTGTGGCTCGGACTCCGCCTCCGCGAGGGCGACTCCGAAGAGTCTCCCGCCATCGCAGCGCTTCTCCGAGAGGACGACCTCCCGCCGACCGCACACGCAGAGTTAGAGGCGGAGTTGGACGTGCCGCCGGGAACCGTCGAGACCGCACAGCAGTTCTCGGAGCCGAGCACGCTCCAGCGTCTCGTCGACACTGTCGAGGAGGGCGGCCGACTCGACCAGTTCGAAACGAGACTGGAAGAGCACGCCACGACGCTCGCGGAACTGGAGGCGGCGATCTCGGCGACCCAGCAGACCGAGCCGCCGGGCTTCGACGAGGTGACCGAGACCGACTTCGAGAACCGTCGCGTCGACGAGAACTACTGCTGGCGACGGGCGTTCACGCTCGGCGAGGTGTG
>CAKZQY010000323.1 GCA_937142015.1 uncultured Halobacteria archaeon | reverse complement strand
CGTCACCCACAACCAGGCGGAGGCGATGACGATGTCCGACCGGATCGCCGTGCTGAACGAGGGTGAACTCCAGCAGCACGACCCGCCGCTGGTGTGTTACAACGAGCCGACGAACAAGTTCGTCGCCGGCTTCATCGGCTCGCCGTCGATGAACTTCACCCCCGGCGAACTCACGGCCGACGGGTTCAGCTCCGAGTACGTCAACGTGGAGTTCGACACCACGCCCATCGACGGCACGGTCGGCGAGTCGGTCGAGCTCGGCGTCCGGCCGGAAGACGTGTACCCCGTCGAAGCCGGCGCGGAGGCACACGACCCGACACAGCCCATATCGGCTCTCGTCGACGTGATGGAGCCGATGGGCGACGAGATCTTCACTTACCTCGTGTTGTCCGACGAGATCGGCGTCGGGATGGGTCGCGGCGCGAGCGGCAGCGACCGACTCCTGATGAGCGTCTCGCCGGACAGCGACATCGAGGAGGGTGACGAGATCCAAGTCCGACTCGACCGCGCCAAGTTCCACCTGTTCGACGAGGCGGGCGAGGCGATCACTCACAGCGTGAGCTCACAGACCGGCGCTGCCGCAGACGCCAGCGCGGAGGAGGCCGAGTAGGATGGTGTCTCTCTGGTACGTCGGCGCGGTGTCGCTGCTGTTCCTCCCGTGGGCGTACGGGCTGTACGCCCTCGTCCGGGACGCCCGTAACCGCTGGCTCCCGCTGGCGCGCCAGTACGTCCGCGGCCGCCGTGAACAGAAGAAACAGAAGGAACGAGAGGAGGAACGCGAGGAACGCCGGAAACAGCTCTACTGAGACGAACGAGGGCGCTCACGGACTGGGGCCAGATTCACAGCACCGACGAACGAGCGTCTGATGGCTCGTCTGAGCGATCAGCTGTCACCGACGGACGAGCGTCTGATGACTCGTCTGAGCGATCAGCCGTCACCGACGAACGAGCGTGGTGACCGCTCGTCGAGATAGGAGCCGTCACTGGCACTCCGGCGACAGTCGCCGGACGGAACGAGACTGTTAACAACAGGTGTACCAAAGAATTCGACAATGACAGACGAATCGACAGTACGTGTCGGTGTCGTCGGGTTAGGGGGGATCGCTCGGCACCACGCAGATCGGTTGAGCGAGACAGGAGCCGAGCTGGTCGGCGGGATGGACGTCGACGCGGAGGCACGCGAGTCGTTCGCGGAGACGTACGGTGTCGAGACGTACAGCGACGCGGCCCGGCTGTACGAGCGGGCAGACGCAGTGTTGATCACGACACCGAACCGGTTCCACGAGGAGTACGCAGTCGGAGCCTTGGAGGCGGGGTTGGACGTGTTGTTGGAGAAGCCGCTGGCACACAGCGTGGAGAGTGCAGAGCGGATCGCCGACGCCACAGCGGCGGCCGACGGCTTCCTGATGGCCGGCTTCAACAACCGATTCGCCCCGCCAATCGAGGTGTTACACAGCCGCATACAGCGTGGCGAGCTGGGAGACGTGCGCCACGTCGAGGCGAACTACGTCCGCCGGCGAGGTATCCCCGGTCGAGGGTCGTGGTTCACCTCCGAGGCGGTCGCGGGCGGCGGCGCACTGATCGACATCGGCGTCCACGCGGTCGATCTGGCGCTGTACGTCCTCGGGTTTCCGGAGGTGATCGAGGTGTCCGGTGTGACGCGCGCGGAGTTCGGCGGCCGCGAGGAGTACAGCTATCTCGACATGTGGGGTGAAGACGACGGGCCAGAGGCGTTCGACGTGGAAGACTCCGCGACGGCGTTCGTCAGACTCGGCGACGGGCGGACGATTTCGCTGGAGGCGGCGTGGGCGGTCAACCGCCCGCCGACACAGGAGTTCTTCGTCCGCGGGACTGACGGCGGCGCACTGTTCGACAAAGCCGACGGGGAGCTGTCGCTGTTCGAGGCCGGGGTCGACGGCGCACCCCACTTCGCGGACACGACCGTGCGGACACGGGAGGGTGACGCACACCGCGCCGAACAGGAGACGTTCCTCGCTGCCGTCCGCGAAGGATCGCCGCCGGATCGGAACACTGTCACACAGGCGCTGACTGTCCAGCGAGTGCTCGACGCGATCTACCGCTCCGACGAGCGTGGCGAGGCAGTATCGCTATCGGACTGACACTGTCGGTCGTACGCACGCTCGGACGGTCCTGTCCTGTCCTGTCCCGTGGCTCACCGTCGGCGTGGAGCCGGTCGGCCCGGTCCCGGTGAACTCGGTCGTCTCCCCCCGCAGGGGTTATGCCTCCGCCGCCGCAGTCGTCGCTCGTGCGAGCGTTCCGTGTCGCCTACGACGGTCGCCCCTACCACGGCTACCAGCGCCAGCCAGACGTTCCGACCGTCGCCGACGCGCTGTTGGACGCGCTGGTGTCGTTGGACGTGCTCGACCGGTCGACGACCTCGAACGCGACAGCCGACTCCGAAGACGAGACTTCACCGCGACCGGACGACGACAGAGCACGCCCAGACGACGACGGAGCACGCTCAGACGACGACGGAGCACGCCCAGACGACAGTCGAACGCGTCCGACGCCGCCGGGGTACGCGGCAGCCGGACGGACAGACGCGGGAGTCTCGGCACTCGCACAGACGGTCGCCTTCAGCGCCCCGGCGTGGCTCACGCCGCGAGCCCTGAACAGTCGGCTCCCCGACACTGTCTCTGCGTGGGCGAGCGCCGACGTGGCCGACGACTTCCACGCGACACACGACGCGACACGACGAACCTACTGCTATCACCTGTTCCTCTCGGACGGCGACCGAGCGCGCGCGAAGGCCGCGACGGAGGCGCTGTCCGGCACGCACGACTTCCACAACCTCACGCCCGACGAGAGTGGCACGGAGCGGACCCTGTCGTGTGAACTTCTCACCGAGCCACTGGGGAACGAAGCGGCGAGAACCGGTGGCGGTGACGCTCTCACACTCCGCGTCGCGGCCGACGGGTTCCCGCGACAGCTCGTCAGACGGCTGGTGACCGTCGTCCGCAGCGTGGCGACGGGGGCTGCCAGTCTCGACCGAATCGACCGACTCCTCGCTCCCGAGCCTGTCGATGGCCCGGCGGGAGTGCAGCCGGCACCACCAGAACCGCTGGTGTTGGCCGACGTACACTACCCAGAGGTGACGTTCGAACCAGACAGAGAGGCTGTCGAACGAACACGCGCGGTGTTCCGTCGCCAGCGACGACGCGGAGTCGTCACGGCGCGCGTTGCCGAGACGGTGCTCGACGGAGTGCCCGAGACAGACGAGCGTCGGGAGTAACCGACCCCACCCTACTTCGCTCACCCTGATAGGGTCGTGCGTAGATAGTTACCGCCGG
>CAKZQY010000322.1 GCA_937142015.1 uncultured Halobacteria archaeon | reverse complement strand
ACCACATCGCGTTCAACCACGGCGAGTACGACCCCGAGTCAGCGGAGGGCCAGCACGTTCTGGCTCACGAGTTAGCCCACGTTCGCCAGCAGACTGGTGGGGCGCTCTCGATGTTGCCACAGGAGGATGTGGCGCTGGAGATTGACCCCGACCCAGAGTTGGAACGTGAGGCCGAGGAGACTGCAGAGCGTGTGATGGCCGGTGGGAAGTTGGACATTCGGCGGATGCAGTACACAGATATTCACGTTCAGCGATACGCGGAACACGACCGGGTCCAAAAAGCACGCGAGGAGACTCGTGACGCCCAGACCACCATTGACCCAGACAATCTCGTCGAAGAAGTAGCACAACTGCGGAAAGACGTTGACGAACTGCAGTCACCGGATCGTGCGGATCGAAAGGTCGCAAAGGAAGCAGGTAAGGGAACACTGGCCACGGTCGGCGGAGCAGCCGGGAGTGTCATCGGAAATGTAATCGCCCCTGGAGTCGGTGGAGCGACTGGGAAAGCCATCGGCGAGACTGCCGGCGGAGCAATCGGTGGCGCGATGGGTGCCGTCTACGAACGCAACTTCGACGACGCCGCTGACGCAGTCAACGAGAAGTTCGACGGCATCAAGAGCTACATCGACTCGGTCATCAGAGAGGAAATTCGTTCACTTGTTGGTGAAGATGAAACTGGATCAGGGCTGGAAGGTGTCGGTGAGAGGGGGAACGTTCGGGAATGAAGGCAGTTATTACAGGCGAAAACGACAGAGTTGTAGGAATTAATCTTTTAGATAATAACGATGTAGAACATGTGATCGAGATGGAATTCAACGGAAGAATCACCGGCCATGAACAAGACGGGTATCCAGACGATCCGTCGAAGCGTACTAGCGAGGGCAACGAGCACGTCAACCAAGCCCGCAAATTCGCACAGTACTACGTCTACCAAGAGCGGGGATACGACACGGTCGAAGCAGAGAATCACCCCGAACGAATCAACGCTGTCCGTCTCGCACTCAAGTCGCTCTCAGACGCACAGTACAGAGAGTTCTTCGGTGACTTCTACCAGCAGATGGCGAGCTACCACCGCAGTGACACAGACCAAGTCGTTCCAATCCCACCAGACGCTCCCGGTCCGAACACGATGTTCTACCGCCAGAACATCTACCTCGGTGTCGACCCACTGGAGACGGACATCGCTGCCGAATCGAGAGGGCTCGCTACAGCGTACGATGTCGACATCGACGAACTCGCAGAAAAATCAGTCAGGGACGTGACCGACGACGAACTGAGCCGGTGGGAATCGTTCTTCGACGATCTCACCGATCTAATTCCCGACACTGGCACGGATCTCTCGGACTCGTTGTACCTCGATTCAGTCTCGTCAGTGTACGGTGCCTACGTTGACGGCGACCAGTACGAAGTTGGAGAGCCTGAAACAGACCCTCTCGACCGAGAACCAGACGCGGTTCTCGAAATGCCCCCAATCGACCCCGGAACGTTCGAGCAGTTCCGCGTGATCATCGACCGCCACCTCAAGTGTCAAGTCCGAGATGCGTTCGTTCGAATGGGAGTGAGAGCACCCGAGGAGTTCCGCGTCGTCGGCAACGGTCGACTCGGGTCTGTCGTCGCCTACAAGTTCGTTGACTTCTACCCGAAGTACTACGACTCCGACGAGCTAGATTCGTTCTAGATCAGTCATTCCAAAAAAATCAGCGCGCCGAACACGTCGTCTACTGACGCGTCTACTCGTCTCCCTCTGCGCGTGCTCGACTCACAGCACGGACCTCCTCGACCTTCGAGAGGATTTCGAACAGCTCCGTCGCCGCCTCGGCGACTGCCTCATCGTCGCTCATCTCGGCGAGATCACCGACGCCCTCGATAGCCTCGGTTGCCACATCTGCCAGTTCGTCCGCGGGCACGTCCTCGTGACAGAGGTGGATCGACGCACGAGCGCTGGTCTGCACCAGCCCCATCGCACGTTCTTGCGGGAACTGACGCGAGCGCTTCAGCGTCCGCGCGGCACGCACCACGACTTGCCCCGCGTGGTACAGTTCGAGGTGACCGGTACCGTCGGTGTACTCCGGTGCTGCCGCGCCATCAAGCTCGTCCGTGTCGATCCCAGCGAACTCGCTGGCACCGCTCGACTCGTCGGGCACGTCCCGCCCTTCCAGCCGGGCGACCTCGTCAAGGGCGACGACCGCGTCCGTGATCGCCTCGCGGTAGTCGTCGTGTGCCTCTGCGGCGCGGTCGAGCGCCGTGTCCGCTTCCTCGAACGCTGCCGCGACCTGCGGGTCCTCGTCGGTCTCCGTCTCGGCCGTGTTCGACTGCGATGCGTCGGTCGGTCCGTCACGCTCTTGTGACGGCG
>CAKZQY010000321.1 GCA_937142015.1 uncultured Halobacteria archaeon | reverse complement strand
TCCTTCTTGCAGGCGACCGGACAGGAGTGACAGGTCGGCTCGTCGACGAGGATGTTCTCTCTGACGTTCTCGCCGGAGACGCGCTCTGCGTCCACGTCCTCGCCGGTGTCGTCGTGCTGTGAGCTGGTGGAGGTGTACCGACCGTTCTTCACCGGCAACCCGTCCATCTCCTCGGTGACGTTCATCAGGACGTTCGTGCCGTACATCGACAGCCCGCCCTCGTTGGGGGCGGTCACGTCCGACTCCTGAATCGCCTGCATCGCCTGCTTGTGGCCCTCGCGGAACGTCTCCTGATCTGCGGGCTGGGGCATCTCCGTGCCGGACTTGACCACGACCGCCTTCAGGTTCTTCGAGCCCATCACCGCGCCGGTGCCGCCGCGCCCGGACGCGCGGTCGTCCTCGTTGACGATACAGCCGTACCGCACCTCGTTCTCGCCGCCCGGACCGATCGCCATCACGGAGAGGTTCTGGCCGACCGTGCCGTCGACCTCCTCGCCGAGCGTGTCGATGGTGTCGTGGACGCCCGAGCCCCAGAGGTGCGAGGCGTCGCGGAGCTCCACCTCGCCGTCTTCGACGTAGGCGTACACCGGGTCGTCCGCTTCGCCTTCGAACAGCAGGCCGTCGAAGCCCGCCCACTTCAGGCGCGCGCCAGACCAGCCACCGTGGTGGCTGTCCGTGACGGTCCCCGTCAGCGGTGACTTGGTGACCACCGCGATGCGACCGCTCATCACGGTCTGGGTGCCCGTCAGCGGTCCGTTCATGAACGCCAGCAGGTTGTCCGGTCCCAGCGGGTCCACATCTGGCCCCTGGTCGAACACCTCTTTCACGCCGAGGCCGCGCGCCCCGATGTACTTTCTGGCGTCCTCGTCGTCGACGCCCTCGTAGTTCACCGCGCCGTCGCTCAGGTCGATCCGTGCGACGTGGTCTTGGAAGCCACCGAGATCTGTCATTGTAATTCCCTGTAGTTGTCTACGGACTGGGAGAGTGTAGCATTTGTCACGGCGGCGTAACTGAGTGTGGTTACGCTGGTCGTAACCTTCGCGGAGCGTGTGTGGGGGTGCGGTTGTTCTCGCTCTCGGTCTGGTGACGTGGACGGTCTCTCTCGGTCTGGTGGCGTGAGCGATCTCGGTCTCGGTCTGGTGGCGTGAGCGGTCTCTCTCTCGCTCTGGTGTAGCAGTCGAGTCGAATGAAATCGTACAACGGCGTCGAGAGCGGTAGGTGAGTGTGGACGGAGCTACTCGTCGCACGAGACGGTCTCACCGTCGCTCCACGCACTTATGAGTCGCTGGAGAAGTCGCAAGTCGAGGCGTTCTCCGCCGACCGTTCCACCCTCTTGCCACGTGTCGATCAGACGCTGAATCTCCCGCAGACTGAACTCGTTGTCGTCGCCAGCGGCAGCCTCTGCGGCACACTCGTCGTCGGGTGTTTCAGTGGGTGTGTCAGTCGGCGTGGCAGTATCGGTCGGCGTGGCGGTATCGGTTGGCGTGGCAGTATCGGTCGGCGTGGCAGTATCGGTTGGCGTGGGTGTTTCGGTAGAGACGTCACTGACGGCGTACAGTCCGTTGTCGTCCGTTCCAACGTACACCGACTCGTCGAGCACGGCAGGCGAGGAGCTCCCGACTCGCCCGACGTCGTCGAACTCCCACAGTTGTTCACCAGTTGTCGCGTCGACCCCGAACAGCGACCTCCTCGCGCCGTAGACAACGCCGTCGACGACCGCAACAGAACTCCTGACGAAAGAACTAGTCTCGTAGCGCCACTGCTCGGTCCCGTCCGCTGCATCGATGGCGTAGAGGGTTCCACCACTGCCGACGTACACTGTCTCGTCCGCAACAGCCGGTGATGCGTGAACGGTCTCGTCGGTTTGGAACTTCCACCGTTGCTCACCGCTCTCAGTCTCGACGGCGTAGACGTTCTGGTCGTGGCTGCCGAAGTAGACAGCGTCGCCAGCGACTGCGGGAGGGGACTTCACTCGGTCTTCCGCGTCGAACGACCACCGCTCTGTCCCGTCGGCAGTATCGATAGCGTACAGTTTGTCGTCGATATTGTGTCCGAAGTACAGTGTGTCGCCAGCAATCGCAGGTGTCGTCACGACTCCCTCTCCGGTGTCGAACTGCCACTGCTCGGTTCCGTCTTCCACATCGAGCGCGTACAGCGTACCGAACGATTCGGGAACGTACACGGTCTCGTCGAGGACGACTGGTGACTCTTTCGAGCCGAGCCCAGACAGTCGCCACTGCTCGGTGCCGTCGTTCGCGTCCAGTACGTAGAGAGTGGTCTCACTCCCACAGAAGTAGACTGAGCCGTCGACGACTGTCGGCGACGAGTTCACGTGACCGGCGGTTTCGAACCGCCACTGCTGTTCCCCGGTCGCTGCGTCGATCGCGTAGAGGTACGAGTCCCAACTGCCGACGTACACAGTTCCGTCGACGACGGTCGGTGAAGACTGCCGGATATTGCCACCCGTCTCGAACACCCAGTCTCTGGTGACGGGACCGGTCGGTCCCACGTGGTCGGGCGCGTGGCCCGAATTCGCAACGTCGTAGCCGAACTGGGGCCACGAGTTGTCGTTCTCTCTCTCGTTACCTGCTGTCCGACTGTTGGAAATCAGGGCGGTCCCGGCGACGGTGAGGCCAGTGGCTTGCAGGAACCCACGACGTGACGTCACGTGCTCTCTCATCTGCTACCGTCACTCTACACCCCACAGTGTAAATATCTGATGCGACAAGCGATTTATTTTCGTAAAATGATAGGATACTGCTGTGCATATTCGGACGACGAGCAACTGTCGGTACTTCCCAACCGACCTAATCGGCGTGGTAAATCGCCGGTTTGACTACT
>CAKZQY010000320.1 GCA_937142015.1 uncultured Halobacteria archaeon | reverse complement strand
ACCCGCGTCGATGGCTTGGAAGGCCATTGTCATACCACTAGACCACCGGCGCGCAGTTGCTCGTTCCCCCGGCAGGAATAAGGGTGTTACCCTTCGGTTCCACAGTGTGTCGGAGTGACGCACGACCGGCTGGGTCGGCAGCTCACTCCGGAACGCGACCGTCGGCAATCGCCGTCAGATCGGCTTCGAACTGGTCGATCAGTTCCTCGCGTCCGGAGGAGGCGAAGAACTCGTGGCCGCCGTCGTACAGTCGGACACGCTCGGCGGGCGCGTGTCGGCCGATGGCACGCACACCCACCACCTCGTCACGCAGCGAGCAGTACACCACACTCCCCTCGCGGAACGGCGGCAGCGACGCCTGTGCTTCTCGCACCGCAGCGAGCCACGCGGGTGACAGTCCGCGGTCGCCGGCCCCCGTCTCGTCGGCCGGCTTCAGATCGCCGACCGCCTCCGGGTCGGAGCCGACCGGGACGATCCGCCGCGCGATCGGGAGCCGAGCGAGCAACGGCTGGATGGCACCCGCGAGACCGGTCTGGTTGGTCCCCCAGAACGGACTGGAGTACACCCGCGGCTCCTCGCCCGGCACGTGCGCGAGCGTCAGGCCGCCGAGACTGTGCGCGGCGCTGGCGTCCGGGTCCAGATCCTCGTAGATCCGCACCAACGGGTCGCGGTAGTCGCGCTCGAAGTCCGTGCCGTTCTCCGGAACCACGACCGCGTGGACAGTCCACTCCGCTGCCAGCCGGTCCACCAGCCAGTCGACTGGCTCGTGACCCGGCTGGTTCCCCCACCCGAGCACCAACAGGAGGTCCCGATCCGTCGCGCCGTCGTCTGCGCCGTAGACGTGCCGTTTCACACGCTACTCCGTGCTGTCGTTCGCGGTGTCGTCACTGCCAGCCGCGGTGTCGTCACTACCGGCCGCGGTGTCGTCACTACCGGCCGCGGTGTCGTCACTGCCGGCCGCGGTGTCGCTGTCACCATCTCCGGCGTCTCCAGCCTCACCGTCGGAGCTGTCGACGGCAGCAGAGTCGTCGTCGAGGGACCCGTCACTGACAGTCACCTGCGCGGGCTCGATCACAGTCTGGTCCGTCTCGTAGCCCGGGTTGTACACGTCCGCGATGGTGTCTTCGGGCTGTGAGCTCTCGACACGGACCATCACCTCGTGGCGCTGTGGATCGACCTCCGTCCCGGGATCGGGCTCGACGGGCGTGACACCCTCGGATTCGAGCACGCGGTCGAACGTCTCCAGCGTCGACTCGACGCCCGGGCGGATGTCGGCGTCCGCGTCCTGTTCTAACGCGCGGAGGAGGTTGTTCCGCACCTCGGTGAGTCGTTCGACGATGTCGGCAGTCGCGCGCTCGGCCGCCTGCTCGCGGCGCTTCTCCGCGCGCTTCTTGTAGTTCTCGAAGTCCGCACGCGTTCGCTTCAGCTTCGACTCCAACTCCTCGGCGCGCTCGCGCTGCTCGTCTGCCGTCTCCTCGGCCTCGGTGAGCCGTTCTTCTACCTGCGCGGCCAACTCCTCGTTGTGGGCCGCGACGCGCTCGATCAACTCCGACGCTTCTCCCGTCTCCCCGTCTGCCGTGGTTTCTGTCTCCATCTCGTCTGTCTCCACCTCGTCTGTCTCGCTCGCTGCGTCCGATGCCGCCGCTCCGGGGGTCGACGGTGCGTCGTCTGTCGCCGAGGACGACGAGGCACGCTCCGTCTGCGCTGTGGCCTCCTCGTCCGACTCTCTCCCGGCGTTCTCGCTCATACGAGAGACAAGTCGGTCGGCGGATATAAGCGTTGTAAAGTTCTGGCGCGTGGGCCGTCCACTGCGCGACCGCGTGAATCACCGTCGGCGACACCACGTACCGCTCGGGAAGCTACAGTTCCCGATGGAGTCGGACGGACAGCGCGGAGGTGGCGGCAACCTCGAACCCGGCGCGGCGGAACAGCCGTCGCCGGCCGTGTGCGGTCCGCGGCACGGTGAGCCAGACCGCCGAGACCCCGCTCTGGCGAGCGTGTGCGAGACTCGCCCCGAGCAGTTCCGCCGGCACACCAGCGCCGCGGTACGCCTCACCGACGAACAGCCCGAGTTCGTGGTCACCCGATCCGTCGGCGACGAGTGGAGCGTGGCCGACGACCGCTCCCTCGTGAACGGCGACGACGGACGGACTGTCGAGAATCTCGTCGAGCCACGCGTCGATCTCCGCACGGTCTGCCGGTGGGAGCCCCTGTGTCCGCTCGACAGGCTCGAACGACTCGTACAGGTCGACGAGCGACCGACGAGCGGTCGGCCTGTACTGCCGGAGTGTGATCCGCCGACGCTCTCGGTCTACGAACTGGAACGGCGGCGTGGCGCGCGGCGACGGCCCGCCCGACCCGCCACGCGTGCGAACCGCACGGAGACGCGTCGAGAGCCACGACACCACCGAGTGCCGTCTCGACCGCGTCACCGTGACGCCCGGGTCCGTCACGCTACGGCCCCCTGACGAACGTCACTGGACACGGCGCGTCCAGAAGAATCGCCTGTGCGGTGCTCCCGAACACGACCTTCCCGGCCGGCGTACGGCTCCGCCCGCCGACGACCACTCGCTTCGCGTCGTGCGCCTCCGCAGCGGCGACGACCTCCGCTGCCACGTCGTCGCCGACTCGCCCGCCGACTGTCATCGTCGTCCCCCAGTCGTGGAGGCGTGGCGCGAGTCCGTCGACGACGGCTCTGACTGCGGTGACACGCTCCGCGAGCGCGTCGGCGTCGGGCTGTGTGTCGCCACTGCCGTCGGACGACGCACCAGCGCCGTCTGTCAGCTCCCCACGGACTGTCTCGAACCGGCTCGGGGCGAACACGTGGAGCACGTGGACAGTCGCCTGAATCGTGCCGGCGAGCTCTGCCGTGGTGTCGACCAGCCGGTCGACGCGCCGCTCGTCCGATCCGCCGACCGGCAACAGGATGGTCTCCGGACGTGCCTCGCTCGGCTGGTCGGCGACTGCACGACGACCGGCCGTCCCCGACTCGTCTGTGGTCGATCCGTTCCCGGAGCTCCCCGGTCCGTGCTCGGCGCGACCGACTCCACGCTCGGAGCCGCTCGATCCGTGCTCGGACGAGCCGTTCGCCGTCGTCCCGCTGTCACCCGACACGCCCGCGGTGAACGACGTGAGACGGCCCGTCTCCTCCGCCTCGGAATCTGCCTCCGTATCTCGGATCACGTCACCTGGCTCTCGGCTGCGAGTACGGTTAAAGGTGGCCTATAACAGACCCGATACTGAACAGAGTATTAATATCTGTTTGAGGTGTTCGCGGCAGAGAGTTCTCATCGTGCTCAGGCAGCCGTCCGACTCGACGGACCGTCGAGATCGAGGCCGAGCACGGTACGACCCACGACTTCGCTGTCGACCCCGACTCTGACGGCGGCGTTCCCCAGCAGCGGCACCGGGATTGAATACGGATCAGTTGGACCGTACAGCCAGACCAATGAGATCCAGTGGCACAGAGCCGACCGACCGGGAGACGGAGTCGTGTCACACGGGAGACAGCACAGCGTGGGACGCACCACCGGGACACGAGAGCCGCACCGACCGACCGAGCGGCTGGGGGGGACACTGAGATGGCACGCGGGATGCCCGGACTCTGGAGTGTTCTCGTGAGTCTGCCGCTCGTCGGCGTCGGCGTCTACCTGTTCCAGTTCCAGACGCGTGTCGCCGCGGTAGCCGGTCTCCCGTTCGTGCTGCTCGGCGTGTTCGTCACAGTCGTCGGACTGTACGTCCAGTTCGTCGCAGCGCCCTCGGAGCCGACGATGCGCTCCGGAGAACGGCTCGTGGACACCAGAACACCGTCACAGCGCGGCGCACTACTGAGAGTGGTGGTGAGCGTGCCGGTGTTGGCGGCCGCAATCTACCTGTTCTACTTCACGCTGTTCCCGTACGTCTACCCGACGGTCGCGTTCGTCGCCGGACTGTTCCTCTTCTCGACCGGGCTACACACCTACTGGGGCAACAGCCTCACCACGTACTACGTGACGAGCCAGCGGCTGATCGAGGAGTACCGGTTCGTCTCGCTGATCCGGAGTGAGATTCCGCTGGGGAAGGTGCGCGCCATCGGAGAACAGCGATCCATCGTCGAGAGTCTCGTCGGACTGGGTGACATCCGCGTACAGAGCGCCGGAGGAGTCGGAGTCGTGGTCGACAACGTCCGCGACGCCGCAGAGTTCGCGGACGTGATCCGGAGGCAAGCCGCCACTGCCGGTGACGAGGAGTCGGAGACGGAGAGTGCTGGGGTGAGCGCCGACGAGGAGTCGGGAGGTGCCGAACAGGGTGAAACTGCCGGAGACCGTGCCGAGAGACGAGTCGAGAGCGCGGAGGCGACCGAGGCTGAGAGCCCGACTGCTGACACCGTCGGAGACGACGAGAGGGTCGGCGCTGGTGCCGAAGCGGCGACAGCGGACGACTCGTTCGGCGAGGAGGACTCTCTCTCTGAGTCAGGGGACGACTCCCTCTCTGAGCCCGAGGACGACTCCCTCTCTGAGCCAGAGGACGACTCCCTCTCTGAGCCAGAGGACGACTCCCTCTCTGAGCCAGAGGACGACTCCCTCTCCGAAGTCGAAGACGAGGACGACCACTCGTCCTCCGAAGCAGAGGACGAGCCCACCTCCGAAGAGGGCGACGACGACTCGGACGCCGTCGGTGCGGGGGTAGCTACCGGGGCATTCAGCTTCGGGAGCGGCGGGAACAGCAGTGAGACGAAGAGCAGCGGCAGTGAGGTCACAGACGCCGCGGCCGGGCTCGGTGCGGCCGGGGCCAGTAGTGCCAGTGGGTCGACTTCCAGTGACGCCGACAGCGGTCGTGCCGACGACACTCCGAGTGAACGACGAGAGCGGCCGGACGAAAGCGACACCAGCCAGTCGAGCGCGTCAGACCACGACCGGACGGACGACCGCGACCGTCCCGACCGGTCGGACGAGCAGACGGACGACGTGGACGACGACGGCGACGACAGGGACAGAGAGCGAGACAGAGACGAAGAGACAGCACCCCCAGTTCGATACGAGACCGGAGCGTTCGACGTCCCGGCCTCGTCGGGGTCGGTCTCCGTGACGACCGGATTCCGGCCGACGATTCTCGCCTTCTGGGCGACGGGTGGTGAGGGGGCTGACGACCACGACGACGGGACTGTCGCGTGGAGCCGCGGGCTCGCCGTTCGTGAGGCGGCGACCTCCGACGGCGGCAAGGAGGCGACCTCCGACGGCGGCAGGGAGGCGACCTCCGACGGCGGCAGGGAAGAGACGCTTGACGACGACAAAGAGGGGAACGCCGACGGTGACGAGGACGAGAGCCGAGCTACGCGAGAGACTGTCTCCGAGCCTCGGAGTGAGCGTCTCGAACAGCGGTCACTGACTGTCGCTGTCGATGCGGATACTGTCAGCACAGACACTGTCGACACGGAGCGTGTCGAGGCCGAGGAGGGTTACAGATCGAGAGAGGGGACAGTGTTAGAGCTCCCACGGCACGACGAGCACGGATCGGCGAGAGGTACGACGGTCTCCGTGGGAGAGACGACCGAGGAGGGATTCACGGTCGAGGTGAGTGGGCCGACCGGCGGACCGCCAACTGCTGGGGGACACGCCGAGGGACGCGTGTTGTTCACCGCGGTCGCGGCCGGGGACACGACGGATGCCAGACTCGGATCGTTCCAGACACCGACGGAGGCGACAGATCAGACTGTCGACCTCGGTATCGACGCAGATCACGTCTCGCTGGTGTCGACGGCCACCGGCGGAGCGAGTGAGCGAACGGCCTCGAAAGAGGCTGTCGCCGTGAGCCTCGGCTACGCAGTGGATACGGACGACGCCGGCTCACAGGCGGTCGCGGGAACGACCGCGCTGCCGGGTCGTCGTGACGCTGGCCTCGCCGTCACCGGCGACACGGCTGCGCTGGATCTCCCGCTCCGGGACGAGACCGACGGTGTGTCGACTGACTCCGAGGGGTCTCCGAGCGGCGAGACCGGGACAGCATCCGACACCGCCGGCCGCACTACGGCGTCTGTCGTCGGCATCGACGAGCAGCTCCACCTCCGGTACGACCGTCTCGGCGCTCCCGAAGCGGTCGACGACTCGTCGGTGACGTATCTCGCCGTGTCGAGCGACGACGTCGTCCCCGCAATCGGACAGTTCCGCGCTCCCGAACCCGGACGCGAGCGAACTCTCGAACTCGGATTCCGCCCCACACTCGTCGAGTTCACCGTCGTCCCGACAGACGGAGACACCTCGACTGTGACGACCACTGCCCGTCCGTTCGCGTGGTCACAGGGCGTCGCTGCAATCACGGACGACGGCGTCCGCCAGCACGCCCTCTCTCCCTCCGTACCGAGCCGTGGTGTGGAGAGAGACGAGGAGGTCGATCACGCCGAGGACACACAACACGAGCACGGCGAAGACCCGCGGCACGAACACGGCGAAGACCCGCAGCACGAACACGGCGAAGACCCGCGGCACGAACACGGCGAAGACCCGCAGCACGATCACAGCGGGGATACGCGACTCGACGACGGTGAGAAGACGACTCGACCCGGCGAGGGTGACAGCGCCGCCAACCCACCTGAAGCGGAGCCACGGCGAACGTCCGAGGACCAGTACGTCGGTGTCTGGCTGTCGACTGATCTGAGCCGAGCAGGCGAACCAGAGCAATCGGGGAGCCCGGGGCGAGCAGGCGACCTGGAGCGACCAGCCGGCAGAGAGCAGCCAGCCAGCGAGGAGCGGACAGTCGACCCCGAACGACCAGCTGGTGACCGTCGAGAGCTCCGGGTCGTCGGTGTGACAGACACTGGAGTCCGGGTCACCAGCGGTCCCGCGGACGCTGCAGAGGAGACACGAGATCGTCCGCTGGTGACGTTCAGAGCCTGGCCACGTACTGGCGACCGACAATCGGAGCCACCTACCGACGACCGACAGTCGGACTCACCTACTGACGACCGCCAGTCGGACTCACCTACCGACGACCGCCAGTCGGACTCACCTACCGACAGAGCTTAACACACGGGGAGACCAGAGACGGGTGTGCTATCAGAGTACGACCACGAGGCGCTGCGGGCGGCGGGCGCGACAGCGGGTGGTTACGGGCTGATCCTCCTCGTCGTGACCGTGCTCCTGTTCGGGCTGCCGTACGCGGTGTTCCTGCTGCTGTAGTCGGGTCCGTCCGAGCCAGCGGAAGTCGACAGTCTCACTCACCAGTAGGAGTCGACGGTCTCACGACCGCCAGTAGGCGTCGGTGAGGAGCACGAGCACTGGGATGATCTCCAGTCGCCCGATCCACATCAGAAACACCATCAGCAGCCGCGAGGTCGCCGGCAGCGCCGCGTAGTTGCCGAACGGGCCGAGTCCGCCGAACGCCGGACCGACGTTACCGAGCGTCGCCGCGACGCCGCCGGCACCCTCGAACAGCGTCAACGACTCGCCGACACGTCCGGCGTCGACGATCACCAGCGCGGTGGCGACGAAGAAGATCAACACGTACGCCAGTGTGAACCCGGTGATCCCGTGGATCGCACGCTCGTCGATGACCGTCCCGCCGAGTCTGATCGGCCGCACGGCGTCCGGGTGGACTGTGGTGAACAGCTCCCGACGGACGACCTTCAGGATCACCAGCCACCGGACGATCTTCACCGCGCCGCCGGTCGACCCGCCGGAACCGCCGACGAACATGGCGAACAGGAGGAGATACTGCCCGCTCGTGTCCCACTGGACGAAGTCACTGGTGGCGTAGCCGGTCGTCGTCACGATGGAGACGACCTGAAACGCCGCCTGTCGGAGGGAGTTCTCCGCGACACCCTGCGTCGCGCCGCCGAGATCCAACACCGGCGCGGTGCCGGTGAACAACAACCCTGTCAGGACTGCCGTCAACACGGCCATGATCCCGAGGTAGCCGCGGAACTCCGCGTCCGCGAACAGTCGACGTGGCTCGCCCGACACGACGTGCCAGAACAGCGCGAAGTTGGTGCCCGCGACGACCATGAACGGGATCACCACCCACTGCACCACGGCCGAGAACGCCGCGATGCTGTCGGCCTCCGGAGAGAACCCGCCAGTCGGGAGTGTCGTCAGCCCGTGTGCGACCGCGTTGTACGCGCCCATCTCCGGCGCGAATCCCGCGAGGTGGAGCCCGTACAAGAGGAGAATCTCTGCGACCGTGAACGCGAGATACACCAGCCACAACACCCGCGCGGTCTCGGCGATCCGCGGGGTGAGCTTCTCGATCCCGACACCCGGAGCCTCCGCGTCCATCAGCTGCGCGCCGCCGACCGACAGCTCCGGGAGAATCGCTACCGCCAAGACGACGATCCCCATCCCGCCGAGCCACTGAGTCAACTGCCGCCAGAGCATGATGGCGTGTGAGTGCGTGTCGAAGGAGATGTCCGCCAACACCGTCGCTCCGGTCGTCGTGAAGCCGCTCATCGACTCGAACAGCGCGTCGACGGGGTCTGCGAGCGCCGATCCGGGCGAGGTGGGAGCCAGCAGTCCCGGAATCCCGTGTGCAGCCAGCAGGTACGGGACCGTGCCGACGACCGACACCGCGAGCCATGTCGCCGCGACGATCAGGAATCCCTCGCGGTTGCCGATCTCCGGCTCGTCGTCGAGACGACCGAGTGCGAGCCCGACGAGGAGTGTACACAGCGCCGCGAGCGCGAACGTGACCACGTCACGCCCGTAGATCACCGCGACAGTCAACGGGAGCACGAGTGTCGCTGAGAGATACTGGAGCACACTACCGACCACCGCCAGCGACGCGCGCCAGTCGACGCGGAGGTCCCAGTCAGTGCCGCCGTCGGAGACGAGTGGAATCACGCCACACTCCCCCACAGACCGTGCATGGCCGGGTGGACTTCCGAGAGCCAAATCAATCCGTCGTTCGAGGGCGACGACAGAGGAGAGGGGGTCACAGCGCCGCCGTCACGGCGTCGACGTCCGGCTCCTCGACGAACACGACGAGGTGGTCGCCGGCCTCGATGGTCGTCTCCCCACGAGGGATCAGCAGCTCGCCGTCGCGTGTGATCGACCCGATGACGACACTCTCCGGCAGGTCACGCGCGAGATCGGCGACACGGCGACCGACGACCTCGCTGTCGCGGTCCACCTCCAACTCGACGATCTCCGCGCGGTCGTCCTCGATGATCGACACGGTCTCCGCGTAGCGCGTCCGTGTGAACCGGGTGATCTCCTCTGCCGTCACGCGCCGCGGGCTGATCGCCACGTCGACGCCGACAGCCTCGAACAGGTCGGTGAACTCCCCGTTGTCGACGACAGCGGCCGTCCGGTCGGCTCCGAGCCGCTTGGCGAGCAGTGTCGCCAGCAGATTCCCCTGATCCGTCTCTAAGGCCGCGATCACCACGTCCGCGCTCCCGACGTTCTCGCGTTCGAGAAACTCCTGATCGCTCGCGTCGTGTTGCATCACCGTCACGGACGGGAGCTGTTCGGCGAGCCAGCGCGCTCGGTCCGGGTCGCGCTCGACCAGCCGCGGTGACAGCCCCTGCTCGGTGAACAGCCGCGCCGCCTGGTAGCCGATCTCGCTCCCGCCGAAGATCACCACCTCCTCCGGGTTCGTCTGGTCTGGAGCCAGCGCCGCACCGAACGCCTCGACCTCGTCCGGCCGGCCGATGACGACGAGATCGTCCTCCGGTTCGAGCACCGTGTCCCCGCGGGGGACGACTACCTCCTCGCCGCGTATCACGGCCGCGAACGTCAACCCGGGGAAACGATCCGCCTCACTCACCGTCTCGCCCGCGACGGCGCTCTTGGCCGGAATCTTGAACTCCGCCATCCGACAGAGCCCGTCGGCGAACGACTTCACGTCCTGCGCTGTCGGGACACCCATCACCTCCACCATCGTGCGGGCCGCCAACAGGTCGGAACACACCATGAAGTCGACACCCAGCGCCTCGTTCCCGGCGTCGACCGCGTGCTCCCACGTTTCGAGGTACTGTGGCCGCTTCACGCGAGCGATAGTGAACGCGTCACTCTCGACTTTCGCGGTGCCACAGACGACCACGTTCGTCTCGTCGTCGTCCGTGCTGGCGATCAACAGGTCCGCCTCCGACACGCTCGCCTCTCTGAGCGTGTCGAGTGCCGCGCCGTCACCCTCGATTGCCAACACGTCGATGTCGTAGGTGAGTGCGTCCACCCGCTCGCCGTCCGTGTCGATCACTACCACGTCGTGTGTGTCGGCCAGACTAGCGGCGATGTTCGACCCAACCTGCCCGGCACCCACCACGATGACGTGCATACCCGTCTTCTCCGCCACCGGCGTAACAAGTCTTTCCTCTCGGAGCGACGCTTCCCTCTCGGAGCGACTCGCGGTGTCTGGCAGTCTCTCACAGAATCCGACCCCGAGTCACAGAACCCGATCCCGAGTCACAGAATCCGGTCACGCTCCCGTCTCAGAATCCGACTGCGTTCCCGTCTCAGAATCCGACTGCGTTCCCGTCCTTTCGCGGTTCCGTCGCGGCAGACAGCGTTCCAGCCTCGTTACGGACGATCTGTGCGCCGCCGAACAGCGACGGAGAGAGCGTCTGGACCTCGTGGCCCTTCCGTACCAGTTTGCCGGCCGTGTGGCCGTCGAACTGCGGTTCGACGGCGAGGCTGCCGTCCTCGCGGTAGCGCCACCGCGGACGGTCGAGTGCGGCCTGCAGTGGCAGTCCGTAGTCGACGATATTCGAGATCACTTGGAGGTGTCCCTGCGGCTGCATGTACCCACCCATCACGCCGAATCCGGCCCAGTCCTCGTGGTCGGGGTCGTCGGGCGCGAAGTCTGCGAGCGCCGGGATCAGGGTGTGGAACGGCCGCTTGCCCGGCTCCAGCGAGTTGGGGTGGTCCGGGTCTAGGGAGAACGACGAGCCGCGGTTCTGGAGCGCGATGCCGGTGTCACCCGCGACGAGGCCGGAGCCGAAGCCGGCGAACCGGGAGTTGATGTACGACACCACGTTGCCCGCCTCGTCTGCGGTACACAACAACACCGTGTCTGCGTCCTCGGCGTTCGCCTCCGGCACGCCGACGCTCACGTCGTGGTTCGCGGTCTCGCCGATCTCCGTCGCGCGCTTCTCGGCCCACGACTCGCTCGCCAACGGCGGGTGATCCTCGAACGTCGGGTCAGTGATGTAGCGGTGCCCGTCGTGGAAGGCGACTTTCATCGCCTCGGCGAAGTAGTGGACACGCTCGGGGGAGTCGAGTGGGTGGTCGCCGGCTCCAATCTCTGCGGCGACGTTGAGCGCCTCCAGCGCGATCAGTCCCTGGTTGTTCGGCGGGAGTTCGTACACCTCCGTGCCGTTGTACGTCGTCGAGACGGGGTCGGGGAACTCGACCTCGAAGTCGGCGAGGTCCTTCACCGTCAGGAACCCGCCGTGGTCCTGCACTTCCGCGGCGATCTGCTCGGCGATCTCACCCTCGTACACCACATCCGCGCCGTAGTCGGCGATCTGCTGGAGCGACGCGCCCAGCTCTGGGAGCGTGACCGTCTGGCCCACGTCGGGCGACGCGCCGTCGAAGAGGTACGCCTCGCGGGCGTTCGCGTCGGTGAACAGCTCCTCGCCGTGGCTCCACGCGCCGGCGATCAGCTCCGAGACGGGGTACCCCTCCGTCGCGTAGCGAATCGCGGGCTGGAGGAGCTCGCCGAGTGGCTTCTCGCCGAACCGCTCGGCAGTCGCCTCCCATCCGCGTGCGGTCCCGGGGACCGTCACCGTGTGTGGACCCGTGTCGGGCATCGTCGCCGCCGACGGGCGCTCTGCGTCCGTCTCCGGGTCGTCCGCGACCGCGTCGCGAACGTTCTGGATCGTCGCCTCCGCAGGCGCGTGCCCACACGAGCGCATCGCACCCACGTCGCCGTCCGCCGTTCGGTAGAGTGCGAACACGTCCCCGCCCAACCCCGTCGAAGTGGGTTCGACGACGTTGAGCGCGGCGGCCGTGGCGACCGCCGCGTCGAACGCGTTGCCGCCGTCACGCATCACCGACAGGCCGGCCTCCGCCGCCAACGGCTGACTAGTTGCGACGACGCCGCCGTGCCCGTAGACGGTCGAGCGACGTGACTCGAACCGGTCTGGATCTGGCTCCATACCCGCCTGTCGACTGGCGCAGGCAAAAACACACGGCAACCGGCCCGTCCAACCGTCTTCGTCGGTGACCGATTCAGTCTGTCGCGTCGCCTCATACGGTCGTGCGTAGTGATTTTCGGTGACTTCTGCGGTATCGGGCGGTATCACGTCGCTGCAGTGTCCTCTGTCAGTCGTCGGTGGTAACAATCTACGCACGACCGTATCAGGCGTACTTTGCGACGACGTTGAGAATCTCGTCGAGTTCCTCGCCGGACATCGCGTAGCGTTCGTTGGCGAACACGGAGCGGAGTTCGGTCCGGTCGGCCGGGAGGAGGTCGGCAATCTTGATCGCCGTCGGGGTGTCGACTTTCTCCAGCTCGCGGAGTTCGTCGACGAGCTCGCGGGACTCCGCGGCGTCCAGCAGCGCGAACTGGTTGACGTGTTCGACCGCCCGCGCGAGTTCGTATCGGAGTTCACGATCCTCGTCGGCCGCACGCTCCGCTTCGACCGCCTCGAGAATCTCCTTCGCCTCGGAGACTGTGAGGTACTCGCCGTCGAGCGTCTCCTTGAAGATCGTCATCTGCTCAGTCCTGCTGTTGGGCTTTCAGGTGTGCCGGCTTTGCGATGATCGTCTTCTCGACGCCGTCGTCGTGGATCTGCACCTTGTAGGCGCTCCCCTGTGTGCCGACGACGGTGCCGGTCTGCCCGTTGAACCGCGCGTGGAACTGCCCGTCTTCGACCGACGGGTCGAGTGCGAGGTGGACCGTCTGCCCCTCGTCGAACTCCGCGATTGCCCGCTGGGGCGGCGATGTCCCCGCCTCCCGCGGATCGTTCTTCAGCTTCCCCTTCGTCTTCGAGAGTGGCCCGTTCGAGTTCGGCATAGTCGTGCAGCCTCCTTCTCCCGGTTCACGTATAAATCGTGCGTTCTCCGTGTTGGGCTTCTCGACACGACGCTCCGGCGACGGCCGCCGTTCTCGGCGGGACTACTCGTACAGCCACTCCTCGTCGATCCGCTCGTACTCCACCAGTTCCTCCTCGTCGAAGAACAGGTCGATCTCGCGTTCCCACGAGCCTTCGTCCTCGTGGTCGGAGCCGTGAATGACGTTCCGGCCGAGGTCGAGCCCGTAGTCGCCGCGGATCGTCCCCGGGGCCGACTCTGCGGGATCGGTCGCACCCATCATCTTCCGTACCTGTCGGACGGCGTCTTGCCCCTCCCACACCATCGCCATCACCGGCCCGGAGGTGATGAAGCCGACGAGGTCCTCGAAGAACGGCTTGTCCTCGTGTTCTCCGTAGTGCTCCTCGGCCAGATCGCGGTCGATCTGCACGAACTTCGCCGCGACGAGCTTCAGACCGCGGTCTTCGAGTCGACCGATCACGTCGCCGATCAGACCGCGCTGGACGCCGTCGGGCTTCACCATCACGAACGTGCGCTGTGTCTCTGTCATCGTCGTACCTAATCGCGGTGTGTGAGCCGACGTGAGGCTGTCGATTCGACCGCGGGAAGCCGAGTCGCTCGGAGCGCGACAGGTCGAGCCGGCCCGAGTGTGAACACGACTGTGCGGTGCCAATCTGGACAGAGCGGACCCAGCGACCACCGAACGGACCGGGACCAGCGACCACCGAACACTGGATAGTCTCCACGACCAGTACCGCTACCGAGCAGAACAGATACATCACTATACTCTCGTGTTTTTCCTAGAAAGAACTAAATTGCGAGAAGACAGAGAAACAGTACCGTTCGAGAGAGCGGACACACGATGGAACGGAGACAGTTCCTCACCACGGCAGGGGCAGCGTTCACGGCGACAGTGACGGGGGCAGCAGTCGTCGGCTCGGAGTCGGCGGCAGCAGCGACAGTGCCGCCGTACGTCACGACACGCGAGCAGTTCGACGACGACGGGGAGTTGAAGCCCGGCTACACGGCCACGGAGTACGACACTGTCGGGACGATTCCGGGGTTCGACGGGTACGCCGGCGACGTGACAGTGATGATCCACGGGTGGTCGAAGAGCGGCGACGACCCGGAGGCGGCAGCCCGCGACAGGTTCGCCAAGACGAAGACACGTCTAGAGAACGCCGGATACGACGGCGAGGTGATCGGCTTCTCGTGGGACAACGACGTGGGTGGCGGTCTCGACTTCGGCTGGTCGGAGGCACAGAAGGCCGCACAGGCCAACGGACTGAAGCTCGCGCAGTTCGCCTACGACTGGCAGTCGTCCGGGAACGGCGACGTTCGGTTCACGAGCCACTCGCTGGGCGCGCAGGTGTTGTTCTGGGCGCTCCGCACACTCGACGGGAGTTCGTTGTGGAACGGCGCTGGCTACGAGGTCCGGACCGTTCACCCGTTCGGCGCGGCGACCGACAACGAGACACCCACCGACGAAGACAGCGACACCTACGACGCCGTCGCCAACCAGGTCACAGCGGCACACAACTACCACAGCGAGGCGGACGACGTGCTCCAGTGGGTGTACAACACGGTCGAGTTCGATCAGGCGCTCGGAGAGACCGGAGCCGAGGCCGGGAACTCCGTCCCGTCGAACTACAGTGACCACGACCGCACTGACTCCGTCGGTGACGACCACGGCACCTACCTCGAACACATCGCGCCGCAACTGGTCGGTCACATGATCTGAGACGGACGGCGGGGGGAACGAATCGGGCAGCGTCGGCGAGGAGCGCCGGAGAGGCGTCGGGAGGGGCGGGAGGGATGGAGCCGGGTCGATCACGAGAGAGCGGCGGTGAGCGTGCCGGCGGCGTCGGCGAGGAACGCGACGCCGAACGCCGCGAGCAGGAGCGCGGAGCCGACGGCGACCGCGGGAGCCAGCGCCGACACCCGTCGTCGTGCGCCGACGAGCGCGCCCGGGAAGCCGGTGATCCAGACGCCGATTCCGCCGAAGAAGCCGATCAACAGCGCCGGACTCCCGGTCTCGACGACCAGCGTACCGGCGAGCGTGCTCACGTCTGCGGCCGCGAACACGTCGATCTCGCCCGGGTCCAACAGCCCGACGCCGACAGTGAGCCAGAACAACACCTGGTACGGGTTCGTCAGTGCCAACACGAACGCCTTCTGGAACCCTGTCCCGGAGACGACACCCTCGCCCGCGCCATCTGCGGCGACGCTCTCGGTGTCACCATCGAGGAACTCACCCGAGAAGCTCCCTCGTCCGCGCAGCACGGCGAACAGCCCGGCGTCAGCCGCGGCCCCGTACGCGAAGTACAGCATCAACAGCCCGCCGACACCGACCATCACCCCGCGCAGCACCGAGAACTGCTCGACGAATCCGACGACACCCAGCGCCGCGAGCACGAAGAACACGCCGTCCGCCGTGGCGGCTCCCAGCCCAGCGCGGAAGCCCGCCGTCCACCCGCGGAGCACGCTCTCCTCGGCGATGATAGCGTTCATCGGTCCCGGCGGAGCCGCCAGTGTCAGTCCGAACACGACACCGGCGACCAGTGTCACGAGCGGGAACTGTGTCACTGACGTGCCTCTCGGCCGGCCGAGTAAAAAGTCTGTCTGGCTCGCTCGACGGAGAACTGGTTCCCGTGGGGCGACGGTGCTCGAAGTGATCGACTCTCACGGACGGGTTCAGAGAGCGTCCAGCGACGGGAGTCTCAGAGCGCGTCTAGTGGCGTCGCCACCAGCGGCACGTACATCTCTTCGGGGTGTTGCCCGCCGTGTTGGCCGACGAAGTCGAGCTTCCGCGACTCGGCTCCGAACCACACGCCGACCTCGCGGGGGACGACCACGAGGTCGCCGACGCGTGCCTCCAGTTTCGGCGAGACGGGGCCGGGACCGAACAGTCCGTTCGAGAGGGCTCGGTCCCCGTCGAGCACTCTCGCGTCGAACGGTGCGTCTGCGAGCGCCTCTCGGACGCGGTCTCTCGTGCCGGGCTGGAGGTGGAGGTGGACGTTCCGCGGCCCGCCGGTCGGGAGCACCGGTCGCCCGTCGTCGTGAGCTGCGAGTGAGTCCCAGACGGTCGGAATTGCCGCGAGGTCGACCGCAGCCGTCGGGTCCGACTGTCGGTGGCCGTGGTCTGCGGTGAGCAGACACAGCGTGTCCGCCGCCGTCGTCTCGTCGAGTCTGTCGAACTCCCGTTCGAGCGCGGCACAGACGGCGGCCAACTCCGCGTCGTAGCTGTCGCTGTGTGTCCCCTCGTCGTGGGCCGCGCTGTCGACGTTCGGCCAGTAGGCGTACACGTACGTCGGGTCCGTGGCGCGCTCGAGCCGCCGCCGGACGGCGAGTGCGAACGCAGCCACGGAGTCGACTCCCTCGGCGACTGCGCCGGCGGTCGCTGCCTCTCCGTACTCGCCGCCGACGACTGACGACGGCTGGACCACGCGGCTGTCGACACCGCCCGCAGCGAGTCGTTCGTACACGGTGTCGCCGTCGAAGAGGTCGGTACCAGCGACTGCTCCGTCCGTCGCGTCACCGAGGTCCTGTGAGCCTTCGTGAGCGACGCCGCCACCCGCGCGTGCCGCGTTCGCGTCGTCCACCGGTCGTGTCCGGAACGGGAGTGTCTGTACTGTGCGGTCGACGGCGGGGAGTCTGAGGTCCCACCCGAGCAACCCGTGTTCGGCGGGTGTCCGTCCCGTGTGCAGCGACGTGATCGCGGCGGCCGTCTCCGACGGGTAGACGGACGTGAGTGTCTCTGTCGCACCCGCTGCGGTCAGTCTGTCCAGCAACGACATCTGGGTCCGGAGAGCGGCGAAGCGGTCCCAGCCGAGCCCGTCGACGAGAACGACCACGACGTTGTCGTACGACTGGTCGAACACGTCCGCCGACAGCGACGGACCCACGTCGACGCCGAGCAGCTCACCGACAGTTCCCGGGACGTGGGTGAGACACCGCTCGTCGTAGTCCGGCCAGACGTAGCCGTCTCGCTCCGTTCCGGGCAACTGCTCGATGTCGTCGAACGCGCCACTCGTGTCGTCACTACTCTCCATCCGTGGTCACTCTTCGTCAGTTTCGTCAGTGTAGCTCAGCTCCCCCGAGGGGCCAGAGATCTCCAGCGGGCGGAGCCAGACGAACCAGACGAGCAGGATCGTCCCGCCGTAGCCGACGACGAACACGACCCGACCGAGGTTGTTGTAGCCGAGGAGTCCGAGCTGTCTGCGGACGACACCCGTGCCGGCGATGCCGACGAGCAACACCGCTGCCAACGCCAGCGCGTCGCGCGTGAGCCAACTGCTCGTCTCGTCTGCCTCCCGACTGGACGGGCTGGTGTTTGTGTCGTCTGTCCCGCCGCTCGTGTCGCTCATACGACGTGTTGGTCGGCCACGACCCTCAAGCTCTCGGTCTGAGTCGTCGAGCTCCGACTCGTCGACTGTCAGTTGTCAGCATCCGACTCGTCGACTGTCAGTCGTCGGCAGTCGACACCAGTGAACTCGAAGCGTGCGCCGCCGTCTTCGCCGTCAGTGACGGACACGTTCCAGCCGTGTGCGACAGCCATCTCGCGGACGATTGCGAGTCCGAAGCCAGTGCCGTCGTCCGCCGTCGAGTAGCCGGGTTCGAACACCTCCTCGCGGCTCCCCGCCGGCACCCCCGGCCCGTCGTCCGCGACGTAGAAGCCGACGAGCCGGTGACCGTGCTCGTGGTCCGTGGCGTCCCACAACTCGCGTGGATCGGTTTCGCTGTCGGCAGTCGACACACCCTCGCTGTCGGCAGTCGACACACCCTCACTGTCGGTAGTCGACACACCCGATTCCCTCGACGCGTCGGCGGCGTCGTCAGTCGTCTCGATCACGCCGACAGTGATCCGGGCGTCCTCGCCGGCGTGTTCGACCGCGTTACGGAACAGGTTCTCCAGAATGTGGCGGACACGGCGCGGGTCGGCCTCGATCTGGACGCCGTCGGGGAGCCGCGTCTCGACAGTCGCCGCCGGCGTGTCGACGTTCTGCCAGCAGTCGGTGACGAACGCCGGGAGAGAGAGCAGCTCCGTCTGCTCGACAGTCGTGCCCTCGTGGGCGAGCGTGAGCACGTCCTCCGTGATCGCCTCCATCCGGTCGAGCGCCGACGCGACTGCCGCCAGACTGTCGCTGTCGCGCCGCTCGCGCTCCAGCGAGAGGTGGCCGCTGGCGACGTTCAGCGGGTTCCGGAGGTCGTGGCTGACGACGCTCGCGAACACCTCCGAGCGCTCCTTCTCGCGGCGGAGCTCTCGCGTCCGCTCGCGGAGTTCCCGCTCCCGTTCCAGCCGCGAGAGCGCCTCCCGTGCGTGAGCGAGTAACAGTCCCGTGAGTTCGAGATCCGTCTCGTCGAACGCGCCGACCTCGCGTGAGACGGCTTGGAACACCCCGTGCTCGCCGATGGGGAGCGTGAGCGCCGCTCTGAACGCCGTGTCTGCGGGCGTCACTGCCTCCGCTCTGAGATCGTCGACGACGGACGGCTCCTGTTCGCGGAAGGCTTCGGCTGCGAGGTTGTCCTCCGCGTCGACCGGCGTCGTCTCGTAGTACTCGTCTTCCGAGATGGCCACCGAGACAGCCTCCGGCACGAGCAGGTCTCCGTCCACGCTGTCGACGACGACGATGTCGAACGCGAGAATCTCCTCTGCGGCGCGCACGATCTCGTCGTACACGCAGTCGGCAGTCTCACACGCCTGCACCCGGGTCGCTGCGTCGTGGAGCGACTGAATCCGCTCGTTTTGCGTGGCTAACTCCGCCTCGCGCTGTCGCCGCCGCGTCACGTCGTTGACGCTCTCTAACACGCGTCGCCTACCGCCGATCTCCGCGATCTCGTAGCCGACGTCGAGACACACCTCCTCGCCGTCGGCAGTCTCGGCCTCCCACGTCGCCGTCGCCGACCCTGTCGACAGCGCACGACGGAACGCCGCGACACGGTCGTCGTCGCTGCTGTCACCGTCGTCGCTGCTGTCGCCGTTGTCACCGCCGTCGCCGTTGTCACCGCCGTCGCCGTTGTCACCGTCATCGCTGCCGTCGCCGTTGTCACCGTCATCGCTGCCGTCGCCATTGTCACCGTCGTCGCTGCCGTCCCCTGCCGTGTCGTCCACGCCGTCGAGAAGCACGTCGGCACGTCCCGCCAGCAGCTCATCGCGGTCGTGTCCGAGCAGTTCGCAGTACGCGTCGTTCACTGCGAGCAGACGGCCAGTGTCGGTGTCACGGACCGTGAGTCCGACCCCGGCTTTGTCGAACACCTCCCGGTAGCTCACGCGAGTGTGCGTCCGTTCGACGGCGCTCCGGATACGGTCGGCGAGTCTGCCGAACCCCTCTCGGTCACCCCGCTTCGGGAGGTACCCCGTCACGGCCGTCTCCATCGCTTCGCTGGCGACTGACTCCGACCCGCGTCCGGTGAGGAGGAGGAACGGCACCCCCGACTGTCGCTGCGCGACCGCCTCGGAGAGCTCCAACCCGTCCATACCCGGCAGCCGATAGTCGCTGACGACGCAGTCGACGTTGGACGCCGACACTCCCGTGTCGACGCTGCCGTCCGACACTCCCGCTCCGGCAGACTGCTCGACGACCGCGAGCGCGTCGGCCGCCGTCTCGACGTGTGTCACGCGGAACCCGCCGAACACCTCTTCGAGGTACTCGGCCAGCGTGTCCGCGAACTGATCGTCGTCGTCGACGTGGAGCACGTCGATCGGCCCCTCGGGGGCGAACACTGACTGTGCCTGCGTGCCACTCATACCTACGAACAGCCGACGGACGGTACTGACCGCCGTCGAGTGCCGTTCTACTGATACTCACTGAATTGCGGAGTAATGAACTTTCCCCTCGTGTGTCGGACAGAGGTCTGACGGCTGCTCATCGAGTGTCGTGTCGAGACAGAGCGCGAGGGCGTTGTCGGACACGGCCAGAGACGACCGGAGGAGTTCCAGCGACGCGAGGAAAACCGTTATACACGCAAGGTGCGCCAATGGGTGTATGAGCGTCGAGTTACCGTTCGCGCCGGTCGACGAGGTGATCCGGCGGAACGCCGGTGACCTCCGGGTCAGCGCCGACGCGGCGGCGGAACTGGCTCGTCGGATTCAGTCACACGGAGCCGAACTCGCGGTCGACGCGGCGGCGGTCGCCGCAGAGGACGGCCGGAAGACGCTGATGGCGGGTGACTTCGGCGTCGAACAGGTCGTCGACCGCGACCAGCTCCTGTTGCCGGTCGCGCCGGTCGACCGCATCGCTCGCCTCGAGATCGACGACAGCTACCGAGTGTCGATGGACGCGCGGATCGCGCTCGCGGACGTGTTGGAAGACTACGCCGACAACGTGGCACACGCGGCGGCGATTCTCGCACGCCACGCAGACCGGCGGACGGTACAGGCCGAGGACATCGAGACGTACTTCGCGTTGTTCGAGTGAGATGCGCTTCGGCTACAGCGACGACTGTCTCGACCACGACACGGGACGGCGACACCCGGAGACTGCAGACCGACTGCGCGCGATTCGGGAGGGGCTGACCCGGAAACACGGCGTGGAGTACGTCGAAGCCGACCCGGCGACCCACGCGGAGATCACTGCCGTCCACGAGGCGTCGTACGTCGAGGAGGCAGAAGCGTTCGCCGAGTCCGGAGGCGGCAACTGGGACCCGGACACGGTCGCCAGCGAGGGAACGTGGGAAGCCGCAGAGATGGCCGCGGGGCTCGCACGCTGGGCCGCGGAGGCGGCACTCGACGGTGATGGCGGCCGCGAGACGCCGTTCTCGTTGGGCCGGCCGCCGGGTCACCACGCCGTCACGGACGACGCGATGGGGTTCTGTTTCGTCAACAACGCCGCGGTCGCTGCACAGGCCGTCATCGACGACCCGGACCGGGACGTGTCCCGAGCCGTCATCTTCGACTGGGACGTCCACCACGGCAACGGCACGCAGGACATCTTCTACGACGACGAGGACGTGTTCTACGCCTCGATCCACGAGAGCGGCATCTACCCCGGAACCGGCGAGATCCCAGAGACCGGCGAGGGTGCCGCCGCCGGCACGACGATGAACGCGCCGCTCGCGGCGGGCGCTGGTGACGACGACTACCTCCACGTCGTCGAGGAGGCGATTGTCCCCGCCGTCGAGGCGTTCGACCCCGGCCTGGTGTTGATCAGCGCCGGCTTCGACGCGCACCGTCACGACCCCATCTCGCGGATGCGGCTGTCGACCGAGGGGTACGCCCTGCTGACCGACCGGTTCCGCTCGCTCGCCGACCGCGTCGACGCCGGCCTCGGGTTCGTCCTCGAAGGCGGCTACGACCTCGACACGCTCTCAGAAGGGATCGGCATCGTCCACGAGACGTTCGACGGCCGCCCGCCTGTCGAACAGACGGACCGCGACCCCGCCGACGAGACTGTCGACACGACTTCGGAACTCCGCCGACGGTTCGATCTCGACTGATAGTGATTACTGCGAGTCTCTACCGCCGTGGTGACTCGTGTCGGCGATCAGAGCGTCTGAGCCGTCGATGTGTCACAGACGATCCAGCGGCGACGGTCTCGGACGTGCGTGCTGCGGCACTGCTCCGGTCGAACCCGACCTGTATCGCCCAATCGATATAGCGAAATGCAATATACGAGTTGGCGAGACGACGGGAGACCCCACTGCACAGCACCGAACCCGACAGTGACGATTTGTCGACCGTTCGATTGGTGAATAACTATCAAACAGTACCTGCCCGTCGTGTCTCCCGACGAGACACAGGTTCGGGCCGCCCCAGATCGGGTCCGGGCCGAGCCGCCCCGCGAATCTCACCGTCTCGACGTGCTCACCAGTCTCGTAGATGTCGAGCTTCACTGTCCGCGTCGTTCCACCGTCGTCGACGATGTCTCCCGGTCCTCAGGCTGTCACCTCACACTGTGAGGGCGCTCTCGATTGTGCGGTTACAACTCGCGGTCGTAGAAATTCCGGCGGTGTCCGACAGATTTGACGTACAGTACGTCCGAGCCGTCCTCGTTCCGTTCCCACTGGATCAGCGCTCGGTAGTCACCGACCCGGAGCACGTAGTCGTCCCGACCACGCAGTGACTCGAGAAAGTGATCTGGCCAGTCTCGCGCCTCTCGGAGTTTCGTCTCGATTCGCTCACGTGCCGCGGAGTCGAGTTCGTCAAGCCGAGCCTTCCCGCGTTCTGTGAAGAAAACGTCCGTCATCTACAGCTCTTCGAGCCCGACTACGTCGCCGTCCTCGATCTGCTGGCGCGAAACGCGGTCGTCTTCGACCGTTCGGTCTGACAGACGCGGCGTCTCCATCATGTGGCGGAGTGCGTCCCGAACGAGTTCACTCTTGTTCAGGTAGTGGGGGTGTGCTTCGAGAAACGCCTCGATGTCCTCGTCCATCTCGTCTGGAACTTTGACGTTGAGTGTGCTCATACGAGTACCAGAGTGTTACACTCAGAGGGACAAAATGCGTTCGGTCGTCGTTCACGGGCGTCGATGCCGACACGAGTTGCCGTCGTGGCGGAACTCGAACTCGACAGCCCGTGTCGGTCCGTCGTCCTCGATGAGGTCCCCGTAGTCTCGCCGCAGTGTCGTCGCTCGTATTCCGTACTCGTCGTTCGCCCCGAAGGTGATGTCCGCGACTTCGTGTGGCCACCAGAAGAGGTTCCCTCATAGGGTCGTGCGTAGATAGTTACCGCCGACTCGACTCACAGGCGTAGTAACAGCGTGGTACCGTCCGGTACTCGGCACCCACTCGAAAATGTCTACGCACGACCCTATCACGTCACGGAGTAGACGTGTTCCTCGTACGTCTCGCGGACGTTGCCGCCCCAGTTGTGCGTGTAGGTGTCGACGATGTCGTCCGCAACGTCACCGCGGAGGTACTTCACGACCCCACGTTCGCCAGTTCGCTCGCGGAGGTGCGTGGTGAAGAAGTGTCGGAAGTAGTGTGGCGTCACGTTCTCGGTCACACCCGCGCCCGCCTCGTACCAGCCGTACGCAGACGCGTGATCGCGCACCACACGCTGCACCTGCTCGGGTGTGAGTCGCTCGCCCCACCCGTTGCGGGTGCCGACGAACAACGGCTCCGCAGGCGAGGCTGTGTCGGGACGGATCGCCAGCCACCGCAGCAGGACGGTTCGCAGTTCCTCGTCGACGGGGATCACCGTCGCGCGCTTTCGTTTGTTCGAGGCCGTTCGTTCTTCCCCGTTGTACCGGTCTCCGACCGACGGCTCGGCGGGAACGAACAGCGAGTCCGGTCGCCCGTCGAGCTGTGGCCGGCCGCCGAGGTCGAACGGCGCGACGGGGCGGTCGAGAGCCACGTCACGCAGATCGAGGTTACACAGCTCTCCGACGCGCATCCCGGTCTTGAGGAGTGTGACGATCAGCGCGCGGTCCAGCGGGTGTGTGACCTCGCCGACGAACGACCGCATCTCGGGAACGGATATCTCTCGGCGTGCAGGGTCTGGGTCGATCCGCTCGTCCAACTCCTCCATCACCAGCGCCATCGGGTTGGCGTCGAACGCGCCGACCTGGGTCATGTACGCGTAAAACCGGTGGAGGTAGGCGGCGTACGTCGCCACGGTCGAGTCCGCGAGCGACGGGTCCGTTCGGAGCTCGTGAACGAACGCCGTACAGTCGCGGTGCGTGGCGTCGGCTGGCCCGAGACCCCCAGTGGCGTCGGCTGTCTCGACGCGACTGTTCCCCGACCGCCCGGAGAGAAACGTCGTGAACCGCTCGAGGACACGCTCGTACTCCGACCGCGTTCGTTCGCTCTTTCCGTGGAGCTCCATGTCGCGGAGGAAGAACGCGACCGGATCGTCCGGCTCCTGTGCGCGTGCGCTACTCATCGAGCACGTACCCCCCTGCGCGACCGCTGTAGGTGACCGGCCCGGACTCGATCAGCTCTCCCATCGTCTCGTCCAGTTGGTCCTCGAAGTCGCTCACGACCGCCTCCAGCAGTTCGTCCCACGAGCAGACCTCCCGCTCGCGGAGAATAGCGAGAACACGGTCTTCGAGGGGTTCTCCCCCCGGGGTCGCGGCCGGAGGATCGGGTTCGACGCCGTTCTCCGCGGCGGCGCTATCGGCGGGTGACCAATCGACGCTCGTCTCGGAGTCCGTCTCTTCGGCAGCCACAGCCGACTCGGCCGCAGCCCTCTCGGCCGCAGCCCCCTCGGCAGCCGCACTCGACCCGACACTGGTCTTCCCAGCAGCCCTGCCCGATCCAGCGGCGCTCTCGGTTGCCAGCCCGAGTTCGTGACGGCCGGCTTGGACCATCGTGCGGACGAACTCGCTCTGACTCATCCCGAGTTCGTCGGCGTCGTCTTCCCACACCTCCTTCTGGTAGGCCGGGACGCGTGTCGTCACCGGCGTTCGGTCGTCACTGCTCACGTGACTGTCCACACACGCCGGGTACAAAGGCCTGATGCAAGAGTCTGTCTTAGGGCTTTAGGACACGCGTCTGCATCACCGCTGGCCGGATTTCCCCGCCCTGTAGACCGATTTCGACCGTTCGAGGTCGCTCGACGGTACTGCGTCGCCCTCCGTGCAGATGCAGAAACGTGTCTTACTACTCGGCTGCTCGGGCCGAGTGTCGGATCGCGTTTCGTCGGAACCACAGCGTGATCACCGTTCACGACGAAGAAGCTGAATCCCACGTTCCAAGACCGGATCGGCATCGAGGTCATCCCAGACGACGGAGTGTCACACGTCTGGGTTCACTCGGAGCCTCGGGAGTCGACGGGGCCACGTCGTGATGCTGGTGCTGTTCGTCGTCGTCTCGCTCGTGCTCGACTCGTTCCTGATCGGCCTCGGCAACGCAGCGTACGCCTACTACAGCTACGTCCCAGGGGCAGATAGGCGGATTCTCCGCAGTGAGCAACCCGACGGTGAACCGTGAGTTGTCCACTGGGTTGCCCGCGGTGGGACGGTCAGACGAACTCGCACATCGTGGAATGGGTGGACGAGCCACCACGATTATGATTCGGGGTGTGATACTCGCCGACAATGTCTGAAGACGGGCGGGAGGAAGACAGGCAGGAGGAAGACGAGCGGGGGGAAGGCATGCAGGAGGAAGACGGGCAGGAGGAAGCCATGCAGGCCGACCGGCAGCCGGGTGGACACGACGACGAGTTCGACGTGGTCGCTTCCGAGTTCGACAGAACCACTAGTGAGTTTCTCGATGTCGAATCGGACGTCGAGGAGTTCTCTGGGAGCGCGTGGGTCGGCGCTGGCGACACCACCGCCGTGGTCGTCGGTGTCCAGCGTGTCGACAGCGACGCCGTTCCAGACGGGTACCCGCTCGATGTCGAGACCGACGAGGCACTCCAGTTGACTGTCGAGCCCTCACCCGGGAGCGAAGCGGTGGTCTTCGTCGAGTGGCCGGAGAGCCTCACGACAGACGCACAGCTCACGCGGCTCCTCCGCGGTCTCGGACTCGATCCACACAGCTTCGCCGACCTCCAACGGAGAGAGATTCCCCTCCTCCGAGACGACGGGTTCCTCTACCCGTACGTCCCGCCCGAGGTGGCAGATGTCTCCAGCAAGTGGTACCTCGGTGTCGCCGCGTCGATACTGCTGTGGGTCGTGCTCTCTGTCTGGCCGGACAATCTGTACCAGGGCGCATTCGGGTACGTCAGTCTGACCAGCTGGATTCTGTTCCCGCTGACGATGTACTTCGATACCCGGTGGGTCCGGTCGTACCTGACCTGGAACCCGGTCACTGTGTTGTGGCTGATCGGGTCTGTGATCCCGATCCTGAACATTCTTGTCGGGGCCGGCTACCTGTTCAAGCGGTTCCGGACGACCTCGCTGCGAGCCGAGTGAGAACCTGCAGCGAGGTCGAATCGCGTCGCCGAGAACCACCCACGTCTCGCTCGTCGAACTCGTAAACTGTATGCGGCTATACAAACTGTGGCGGCACTCACTGGTTTCCAGAGGCACCGCCTACGGAGGTGTATCTTGTCGTACTGTTGGCCACGTGTGTCACTCCGCGTCGGCCCACGGCCGCGCAGCGCTGTCGCCGAACAGCTCTCGCATCAGCGTGACGATACTCTCCGGCGGGAACTGTCCGCTCTCGGTGACGATGGCGTCGACGTGTCGCGCCGGTGTCACGTCGAACGCGGGGTTCCGGACCGTCACCTCGCCGAGTTCGGCGCGGGTCTCGTCGTCGATCACCTCACTCTCGGAGCGCATCTCGATCTCGACAGTCTGGCCAGTCAGCGTCTCGGGGTGGAGTTTGATCGTCTGTGCGGCGACCATGATCGGCACGCCGCGCTCGCGGGCGTTGACAGCCAGCCCGGAGGTGCCGATCTTGTTGATCACAGATCCGTCTGCGGCGATGGAGTCCGCGCCGACGAGGACGTGATCCACCTCGTCGAGGTACCGACGGGCGGCGGAGTCGACGATCAGCGTCACCGGCACACCCAACTCCCGCAGCTGTTCGGCGGTGATGTGGCCCTGATTGCGCGGACGGGTCTCCTTGACGACCGCCGTGAGTTCCTTCCCCTGTTCGACGGCAGCCTCGACACACGACAGCGCGTCAGTCGAGTGACAGTGTGTCATGATTCGGTCGCCGTCGCGGAGGCGGTTGGCACCGATCTCTCCGAGGTCCGTCTGCGCTCTGTCGAGTCGGTCGGTGAACGCCGCCGCCGCAGTGACGACAGAGTCGCGGAGTTCGGCGACGCTGTCGCCCGCCATCCGGTCGAGCACGTACCGGAGCGCGTTCGGGAGCGACACCGCCGTGGGACGGGTGTCGTACAGCCGGCGGCCGGCGACGCGCTGTTGCCGCTCGAACGCCGCTGGGTCTGTCACCTCGGAGGCCCGTGCCTGCGTTGCGAGCGCCTCTGCCGCGGCCCCGGCGATCGTCGCAGCGCCTCGTATCTCCATGCTCGCAATCTGCGCTGCGGTGTCGAGCAGTTCTGGGTGGAGATCTGGTCCCGTCTCCTCTGACATGCGCGGCTGTTCTGCCCGGACTGTCTTATACTGTCGGTCACGAGTACCGACACACGGCCGGAGATACTGATACTCGGACGAGAGTATTGATACGTCGGCGGCTGGTCACAGTTCTCGACTGGCAGCCTCGGTCACTGCTCGGCGAGCGTTCCCTCCAGCGCGGACGCCACCTCCTCCGAGCGACGGATCGTCAGTGTCTCCGCGGTGACGAACACGCCCTCCTCGTCGCCAGTCACGCGAACGAGGTGGCCCTCGTCGAACACACGAACCGTGTAGGCGTACTCTCCCAACTCGGAGCCGGCGTAGGCGCGCCCCGCCCGGAACCCGTCGCGGGCCAACTCCACGAACCCCGTCAGGTCCGCGTCCGGGTCGAGGTCCGAACGCAGGTACAACTGCTGGAACGCCGACGGCGTGAAGTAGGTGACGCTGCGGAGCCTGTCACCGAGCCCCGTCCGCGCTGCTGCGATCAACGCCTCCGACCGCTCCTGCGCGAGTAGCTCCTCATGTCTGTCCATGCGTGTCGGTAGCACGCATCGAAAGTACAAGACAGTCCCGGCCGTGAGAGCATCGTCGACTGATAGTGATTAAGCAAGCTATTTACCAATAGGCGTAGTAGAGTCGACAAT
>CAKZQY010000319.1 GCA_937142015.1 uncultured Halobacteria archaeon | reverse complement strand
CAAGATCGTCACCGATCTCGAACTCATCGGCGACCTAGCGACGAATCTCGCCGAGTACGCGCTGGACGCCGACCACGAGGTGTTCCCAGACGTGGACGTGCAGCGGATCGGCGACGCGGTGCTCGACAACTTCGACGACGCGACGACGGCGTACGCGACAGACGACACGGAGCTGTGTCACGAGGTCGCCGAGACCGACGACGAGGTCGACGACCTGTGTGCCGCAGCCAGCGAGGTGATCGTCCGGAGTCTCGTCGCGGGGGAGGTGACGGGGAACCCCGACACCGACGCGCTGCTCTCGGAAGTGTCGCGGCTGCTGTTGACGATCCGTGACCTCGAACGCATCGGCGACCACGCGGTCAACGTCGCCGCGCGGACGCTGTACATGGTCGACAACGACGACGCGCTGTTGTACTGACTGGTCGACGACGCGCTGTCGCACTGACTGGTCGACGACGCGCTGTCGCACTGACTGGTCGACGATCGACTGTCGTCGTCCCGACAGACATCAGAGAACAGTCCACGCAACCAGCGCCGCAGCGACGAGCAGCCCGGGGGCGTCGACCCACGAGAACCGAATCTCGGGGAGTGTCGGATTCCACGACAGACACCGCGCACGCAGTGCCAGTCCGAGTCGGTCCGCTCGTCGCAGCGTCCGGGTGAGCGTCCCGATCAGGAGTCGGCTGATACGCTCGTGGACCGGTTGCTCCGTTCCGAGTCTCACTCGCATCGCGTTCCGAGTCGCCGACAGCTCTCGTCGCACGAGCGGGAGAAACCGGAACACGAGCCCGACCGCGATGCCGAGGAGGCGACCGACACGCCCCGGTAACAGTCGCTGGATCGCGGCCTCCGACTCTCGGACGGGTGTCGTCCGTACGTACAGCGCGCCGGCAGTCACCAACACGACCGTGCGGTAGCCCGCCAGCGCGGGCGTGACCGCGTCACCGAGAACGAGCCACGGCGGCCTCAGGCGGACGACGGCGAACAACGGACCGGCGACGAGGAACGGCAAGAGGACGACGTACGGCCGCAGGAGCCCGACGGGCGAGACGCCGACGGCGAGAACCGCGACTCCGACGAGTGCCGTCGTCACCGCCAGCCCGCGCGGCGTGGTGTGTTCGAACGCTGCGACCGCGAGTGCCGCCTGCAGCGCGAGCTTCGTCCGCGGATCGAGACGTGGACGCTGCACGGCCGATCACGCTCCACCGGAAGACGACTGGTGACGCTGATCACTCGGTGGCTGTCGACAGCCCTCGTCTGCTGTCGCTGGCACGTCGACACCGAGCGCGGACAGTCGGTCGCGCACGTCCGCCGGCGCGCCGTCGACTGCGACACGCCCGTCGGACAGCACGACCACGCGGTCGGCGAGCGTGAGGAGCTGTCGCAGGTCGTGCGTGACGACGACGACGGTCGTATCGCCGGCAGCCAGCTCCCGAACGTGTTCGAGCACGGACTCGCGTGCGCGTGCGTCTAGCCCAATGAACGGCTCGTCTAACACGAGGTGTGACGGTTCCATCGCTAAGACGCCGGCCAAGGCGACTCGGGCTCGCTCACCGCCAGAGAGGTCGACGACCCGCTCCGTGCGACGGTCGCTCATCCGGACAGTCGACAGCGCCTCCTCGACGCGCCGCTGGATCTCTGGTCGGTCCAATCCGAGATTCTCCGGGCCGAACGCGACGTCCGCCTCGACTGTCGAGGCGACGAGCTGGTCTCGGGGGCTCTGGAACACCATCCCGACTGCCGACCGCACGCGGACTGGCTCCGCTGCCGGGTCGAGACCGTCGACGCGGACACTCCCGGCGTCGGGCTCCAACAGCCCGACGAACTGCTTCACGAGCGTCGACTTCCCCGAGCCGTTCGGCCCAGCCAACAGGAGGAACTCACCGTCCGGAATCGTCAGCGAAATCCCGTCGAGCGTTCGCCCGTCCGTCGACGCTGCGGTGTCGTTCCGCCCACCCGTCGACTCTGCAGTGTCGTCCCGTTCGCTCGCTCGACTTGCGGTCTCGTCCGGCTCGTTCGGCGTGTTCCGTTCTGCTGGCGCGGCGGCGACTGCACGACGCTCGTACTCGAAGACGAGATTCTCGACACGAATCACGAGACGACTCCAGAACGCGTCCCACCTCGCCGGGTCGCTCCGCCGACAGCCAGACGAGTCGACGACACGTCTCTCTGCCCGTCGCCATCGAGACGCGTCGGCGATTCGTCACAGCCGGAACGAGTCACGCGTCGCTCACCACTCAGGCCGCCGTGATCGCGTCACTGCGGACGATGCCGACGGCGGCAGCGATCTTCAGCCCCTCCGCGGGGAGGAACGCGACCACGCCCGCAGAGACGGCTCCGGCGAAGCCGTACCCGCCGAACACGACGAGACCGAGCACACCGCCGCCGTAGACGACGAGTGTGCCGAGTACCATCCCGCCGACCAACAGCGCCGTGCTCGTGTCACCGAGGCTCCGGAGAGTCGGACCACGGTGGACGACGAGACCGACCGCGGCGGCCGCGACCGGGTACGAGAGCAGGTAGCCTCCCGTCGGTCCGAGGAGTGTTCCGAGCCCCGTCGCACCGCTGGCGAACACTGGCACCCCGACTGCGCCGGCGACGAGGTAGACGACCAGCGAGAACCCACCCCACAGCGGCCCCAGCATGATTCCCGCGAGGAACACTCCCAACACCTGTAGCGTCACTGGAATCCCCGGCGCGAACGGGTTCGGGAAGGAGACGTACGCGAATCCCCCCATCAACGCCGCGAACAACGCCGTCCGCGCGAGGTTGCCGACGACCTCCTCGCCGACTGGATCGACGCTCTCGAACTCTGTCGACATGCTCGCACGGTCCACTCGCCGCCGCTTGAACGTTACGAAACGAACTGCGGATCGACGAACGTCGAACCTGGCGTTCGGTGAGAGTCGTCTCGCGCTCGCTTCTCTGGGTGGAGGCGTAGCGTCTCACAGGACGGCGAGCAGGAGGTTCGAGACAGCGCCGACGATCTGTTCCCAGACGGAGAAGCCGGTCGTGATCGCCAGCACGGTGTCGAGACCGAAGAACGCGAAGATCGTCGCTCCGGCGTAGTGTGCCTTCCGCACGTCGAACCGGTGAGAGAAGCGGTGGAAGAAGTAGGCGTTCGCCAGACTCACCGGAACGATCACGAGCATCTCGCCGAACCAGATGGCGGATGTCGCGCCGTACTGCGCCGCGAGCCCGATGGTGACGAGTTGCGTCTTGTCACCGAACTCCCCGACTGCCATCATCGAGAAGATGGAGAGGAACTGCCCGAGGTGGCCCTCGATCCGCCGACCGAACAGCTCGAAGTCCGGTGTGACTTCGGGGACGCCCGTGGCGACGCCGCCGTCCGTCTCGCGCGGCTGGTCGGTATCGATGTCGCGGTCTCGCTCGTCGCGGTCTCGTTCGCCTCGGCCTCGCTCGTCGCGGTCTCGTTCGCCTCGGCCTCGTTCGTCCCGGCCTCGCTCGTCGCTGGCGAACCGCCGTTCGTCGTCTTCACTCCAGAACCCCGTCTCGACACCGTCGTCTTCGTCTCCGCCGAACGACTCCCGACGCGTCGTCTGTGGCCGCCGGGAGGTGCCGCTCGCCCCCGCCGCAGTCGCGGTCTCGGCGCTCAGACTCGACGCCGCGGGCGCAGAGCGGTACAGTAACACCGCAAACAGGAGGAACAGTCCCGCGGTCGCGGCGTCGAGAACGACTCCCGGGAGCGCCTGCTGGAGGGCGCGCCCGAACAGAATCTCGACTGCCGTCCACCCGGCGAACGCAGAACTGGCCGCGCCCACCACCAACAGCGGCTTGTACCGCGTCGACAGCCCGGCGATGATGAACTGCACCTTCTCGCCCGGGAGGACGGTCAACTGCGCGACTGCCGCGATCACGAGAATCTCGAGGAACCCTGTCATGCGCCTGCCCCCGTCGCGTCGGGGTCCGCCTCGTCGGCGTTCGCCTCGTCGGCGTGGACCTCGTCGGAGTCCGCCTCGCCGGCGTGGACCTCGTCAGCGTTCGCCTCGTCGGCGTGGTCGGCAGGGGTGACGTGGATCGACGCCGCGACCGACTCCGGCAGACTCTGTTCGTCGTCGCCGACACCGACTGTCACCATCCCGAACGGCGCGACATCCCGCACGCTGATCGTGGTCCCGGGAGTGATCCCGGCGTCGGCGAGGTACGCCAAGTCCTCGTCCCGCCGGTCGCTGACACGCGCGACGACAATCCTGTCGCCCGACTCACACGCCGACAGCGGGACAGTCGGACCGCCGGTGGGCGGCTCCAACTCCGCGCTCGGAATCGGGTCGCCGTGGGGGTCCGCCTGTGGTTCGTCCAACACCTCCGCGACGCGACGCTCGAACTCCTCGCTGATGTGGTGTTCGAGCGCGTCCGCCTCCTCGTGGACCTCGTCCCACGAGTAGTCGAGGTGTTCTGCGAGGTACGTCTCCAGCAGTCGGTGGTGTCTGATCACCTCGATTGCGACTGTCCGCCCCTCCGCTGTCAACTCTGTCCCCTTGTACTTCTCGCGTGTCACCATCCCGCGGTCCTCCAGCGTCTCCAACATGCTCGTCACCGTCGGTGCCGTCTTGTCCACCCGCTCTGCGATTTCCGAGGTCGCTACTGGCGGCCCGGACTCGCTCTCGATCACGTAGATTGCCTTGAGATAGTCCTCCATCACGTCACTCAACATAGGCTCTCGAACAGAATTAGATGTGTCTAATTCAAAAGTCTACCGGAGCCGAGTCGTGGGTTCGACTACTGACTGGAACCGAGTAACGAGTCCGACGACCGACCGGAATCGAGCGGTGAGTTCGACTCGCGCCGTGGTCTCACAGCGACCAGCGCGAGAAGAACTCCCACATCGCGCCAGTCGCGTCCGGTGCGTCGGGGGCGACGAACGAGTCGCCGGGCGTGCCGCCGGCCCACGCGTGGTCCATCCCCTCGATCAGCCAGTACTCCACGTTCACGCGGCCCTGACTCCCGACGTAGCGGTCACGCCGGTAGTCGTACCCGCCGGTCGAGTCGTAGACGCGGTCCTCCGGGTCGGTGTCGATACTCTCGTCGTCCGCGCCGTCCACGTTGTCGTTCGTCTCGACGGCCTGCGTGCGGACCTGATCACCGTTCACGTCGTCGACCGTGCCGTCTGCCGTCCCGTGGAAGACGACCGTCGGCACGCGGTCGACGATACCGTAGTCGACCATCGCGTCGTACGCCTGCTCACCCTGATCGTACGGGTTCGGCCCCCCGAACGACATGGCGTACGTCGCACCAGTCGCAGTGTCGGCGGCGTCGTACTCCAGCCCGGAGTGGACCCCACCCGCGGCGTACACGTCCGCGTACGAGGCCAACAGCGGCGGCACCATCGCCGCGCCGGCCGAGAAGCCGGCGACGTAGATGCGATCCGTGTCCAGCGACTCCTCCGCTGCCGCGTGGAGTGCGATGTTCGTGATCGACGCTCCCTCGCCAGCGCCGCGTGCGGTGTTCGCGTCGTAGTACCAGTTCCAGCAGCCGTAGGGGTTCGAGAACGACGACTGGTCCGGATAGACGACGACGAACCCCTCCTGCTCTGCGAGGTCGTTCGCTCCGGTGGCGTACGCGAACTCGTCCGGCTCCTGTGAGCAGCCGTGCAGCATCACGACCAGCGGCTCCCCACCGCTCGCGCCCGACGGCACGTACTTCGTGTAGTGGAGCCCGTCGTGGTACTCGTCCGTGTACGTCCCGTCTGCTGCCGACATCGTCCCGCCTGCTGTCGACGCTGTGCCGTCTGCCGCCGGCGTCGTCCCGTCTGCCGCCGACGCCGTCCCGTCTGCCGCCGGCGCCGTCCCGTCTGCCGCCGGCGCCGTCCCGTCTGCCGCCGACGCCGTCCCGTCTGCCGCCGACGCCGTGCCGCCTGTCAGTGCTGTCCCCCCGACCGCCGTGCCGATTGCCCCGAGTAGCTGTCTGCGACGCATACCCACAGTGTTCGAGTAGTAGCAACTAAGTTGCTGTGTTCATTTGTTAACCTAACTCAGAATCGGGCGTCTGCCACGCCCGTAGCAGCAATAAGTCAGTTCTGGTGAAAGAAACACCAGCGGAGTGAAAACACTTCGGCGGTGGATTCGTGACTGGCAGTGTCAGTCTACGTTCAGTCGTTCCGTCTCGGTCTGTGTGCGTTCCGTCTCGGTCGTGCCGGTGTTCCGTGTGCCCGCGGCCTCGAACAGCACGAGCTGCGCTTCTTCGTCGGCGACCGGGCGGTGCTCGACGCCACTGGGAACGACGAGTAGCTCGCCAGCCCTCAGCGTCACGTCGTCTCTGTCGCGGAACTCCACTGTCACCGTGCCGTCGTGGACGAAGAACAGTTCGTCCGTGTCCGGGTGACTGTGCCACACGAATTCTCCTTCGACCTTGGCGAGTTTCACCGCGTGATCGTTCGGCTCTGCGACGAGACGCGGCGACCACTGCTCGTCGAACGCGTCGAATCCCTCGGCGAGGCTGACTTTCTCCATACGCGTCGCTCGTCCGGCTGCGACTCGTGTCTTTCGGCGGTCGCGGTGGAGGAGGACTCGTGTCTTTCGGCGGTCGCGGTGGAGGGCGACTCCTGTTGCTGGGGGCTCGTAATCGGCAGTCTCAGTCTCGTTCGAGTCTGTACGCCGCGAGCACCGCTTCGATGGCACGTGCCACGGCTCCGGGATCGTCGACGACGAACAGCTCGGCACCGTCGTCGATCTGGACACGGAGTCGCGTCCGAACTCCGCCGCCGAACAGCGTGTCGAGTGGACTGGTCACGACACCCGCGAGTCCAGATCCCAACTCGGTCGTCGCGAGCCGGACCTCGTCGAGTTCGACCGCGAGACTGTCGGCTCCGAGACGCGCGTCGAACCCGTGGGGGCGGAAGACGATCCGCTCGTCAGTGAGGTAGAGGCGACCGCCGCGCGCGATTCGGCGGTTCTCGGTGTGGTTGGTCAGCCACGTGTTCTGGAGCGTCTCGCCAGTTCGCACGGAGAGGTCCGACGGCTCGGGAACGTCGAGCCACTGCCAGAGCCGGCGGTCGTCGTCTGCGACGCTGGTCTCGCTGTGGGCCATACCTGCCGGTCGTCGCCGACAGTCAAAAAGAGAGTCTCAGTGTTGCAGACCGTGGGACGCGCTACTCCTGTCGAGCGGGCTGGTGGTGGGTCTCGGTCGTGTCGCCTCCCGAACGAGCCGGTAGCGAGTCTCGGTCGTGTCGCCTCCCGAACGAGCCGGTAGCGAGTCTCGGTCGTGTCACGGCGGTCAGTCGCCGTCGAGTACGTCTTCCATCGTCGCCACGGCAGCCTCGATGTCACCTTCGTTCTCGACGAGACTGATCGGTGCGTCTGCCGAGACGGCGTACTCGAAGGCGGCAGTGCGGTTGAGATCCTGCTCGAACTCGACGGCCCGGACGGACGCGTCGCCGTACTCGCGGTCGGCAGCGCTCCGCCGCTCGTCGATCAGGCTCGGCTCTGCCTCGACGATCACCAGTCGATCTGGAGCTACGTCCTCCAGCACCGCGTCCGGCAGCCCCGGGAGGAAGCCGACGGCGGTCTCGACGACGAGGTGCGTGGTGAGCAGTACGCGCCGCGACTCCGCGCGGTCGGCGACGAACTCACCGGCGCGTCGCTGGAGTCTGCGCGTCTCGCGCTGTGAGAGGTCGCCCAACTCCGAGCGGCTGGTTGCGAGGTCCGCGACTGCTGCCTGTTCCAACATCACGTCACCGAAGTTGATCAGCTCGAACTCGTCGTCCAACTCCGGGCGGACGTGTTCGACCAGCGTCGACAGACCGACGCCGGGGACACCGGCGACGACGGTGACGCTCATCAGAACGACACCCCCTCTCCCTCTTCGCCGGGCTGTGCACCGCGGTCGTCGTAGTACTTCCGCCCGATGTAGGCGTCACCGACGAACGTCAACAACGCGTCGTACAACTCGTCTGCCGACCGGAACTCCTCCTCCTGACAGTGCCCCAACACCGCTCCGATTGTCTCTGACTCCCCGTTCGGGGCGTCGAGCTCCCTGTCACCGATCCGTTCCTCGACTGTCTCGCACGTGACGGGGAAACTGAACTCTCGCACGAACAGGTCCCGGGTCTCTGGTAGTCGCATACGAACTGATAGATCGTGAACTTTCATAGCCGTGTCGGTCGTGGCAGGTTCACGCAACCGAGTAGGAGAGCCGCGTGGTCGTGAGAGAGCGCCACACACAGTTAATACAGCGGCGGTCGACCGGCAACTGTGTACGTACCGAACGAGGCAGTCGAGTCAGGCGACCTCCAGCGCGGCGCGGAGTTGGCAGGGCGCGACCTCTGGCTGGCGGATCTCGCGGGTGTCGACCTGCGCGAGGCGGATCTGCGGGCAGTGAACCTCAGCGGTGCGGATCTGTCCGGTGTCGACTTCACTGGCGCGACACTCAGACGCGCGTGTCTCGCGGACGCCGACCTCTCGGGAGCCACGCTCGCGGGTGTCGACCTCGCGGGTGCCGACCTCGCGGGTGCCGACCTCTCTGGGGCGTCGCTGACGGACGCCGACCTCACCGCGGCGCGGCTCCGTGACACCTACCTCGGCGACGCGACTGTCTCGGGTGTCACTGTCTCCGATCAGACGGACCTCTACTGGACCCTCGGTGAACGCGAGACGGTGGCTGGACTGGGGCTCTCCGAGTCGGAACTCTCCCAGCGTGGGGTCCGGGTCGAACCAGAGCCAAACGAGGGCGAGTCGGAGTAGTGCGAGGAAGAGAGCCGTCGGAAGCCGGAGTAGTGCGAGGACGAGAGCCGTCGCGGGTCGACCTACCGGCGCTCAACTGTCGCGTGCGAGCCGGTCGACACCGGCAGTGACGCCGACGATCACGACGACGAGCAGCACTGCGACGACGAGTAGCGTCGCCGTCACGCTCACCAGCGGGTCGAGTGAGTTCCGCAGAGAGTTCCACGCTTTCACCGGCACAGTCTGGGTGTCACGCCCGGAGAGAAACAGCGTCATCACGAACTCCTGGAGGCTGACGACGAACGCGACGACTGCGGCGGCGACGAGTCCAGCCCGGACGTTCGGCGCGACCACTTCGCGGAACGCGCGGGGTCTGCTCGCACCCAAATCGAGGGCCGCGTCACGAACGTCCCAGTCGAACCGCGCGAACGTCGCCCGCAGGATCGAGTACGTCAGTGGCGTCGCCCACAGCGAGTGCGCGAGGACGATCGTCGGGAGCTGCTGTTGGAGTCCGAACTGGCTGAAGAAGATCAACAGCGTCACACCCAACACCACACCCGGCACGAGCAGCGGCAGCACGGCCAGCCCGGTGACGAGCGTGCCGAGACGGTCGTCGAGTCGGTCGACACCGAGGGCGGCGAGGAGTCCGAGCGTGGTTGCGAACACGCTCGTCGCCGTCGCGGTGAGCAGACTGTTCCGGATCGCGCGAACCCACGCCTCGTCCGTTACCAACGCGGCGTACCACCGCAGTGACAGCGCCGTCGGCGGGAACGTCACCAGACTCGTCGCGTTCACCGACGTTGCGACCACGACGACGATGGGCGCGAGGAGAAACGCGAACACTGCCGCGTAGCCAACGCGGAACGCCCACGTGCCGGCACGACGACCCAGACCCAACGACCGATCACCCCCGAAACGGTCGCCGTGACTCACGACCGATCACCCCCGAAACGGTCGCCGTGACTCACGACCGGTCACCCCCGAAACGGTCGCCGTGACTCACGACCGGTCACCCCCGAACCCGCTGGAGACAGTGTACCGGGAGACGAGCGCCTGTCCGAGCGCGAGCGTGGCGAACACCGTCACGGTGACGACAACCGCGAGCGCGCTCGCCGCCGGCCAGTCGAACTGGTCGAGGAGGAGATTCGAGACGGCCATCCCGGCGGTTCGTTCGCTGCCGGAGCCGACCAACAGCGGGGCGGCGTACGCGCCGACGCTCCACGTGAAGCTGATCACGCCCGCCACCAGCAGTCCGGGGACGACGTGTGGGATCACGACAGCCCGGAACGCACGGAGTCGCCCGGCACCTAGGTCGCGTGCTGCCTCCAACAACGACTCCTCGACTGTCGAGAGGACGGAGTACACCGCCAACACGGCGTAGGGAACGACGATGTACAGCTGTGCCAGCACCGCACCGACCGCGTTGTTGACGAGCAACAGCGGCTCGTCCAGCAGTCCGAGTCCGACGAGCAGCGAGTTCACGACCCCGTTCGGCGAGAACACCAACACCGCTGCGAACAGCTTCACCACGATTGCGGTGAACAACGACACCAACACACCTGCGGTGAGCACGACCCGGAGTGCTCCCGACGCCTGCCACATCGCGTAGGCGTACACCACGGCGACCACGACCGCGACGAGTGTCGTCACGGCTGCGAAGCCGAGCGTGAACAGGAACACCTCCCGCAGCGTCGGCGCAGAGAGGAGGTAGTCGTACCCGTCGAGTGACCACGTCCCCTCGGCGTACGCCTGTGCCGTGACACGCTCGGTCAGGCTGATCCGGAGGAGGTAGCCGAACGGAACGACGAACACGAGCAGGTCGAACAACAGCAACGGAACGACCAACGCTGCTGTCGTCTGCCCCCGAAACACGCGCCGAAACGCCTCGCGGAGCTGTCCGGCCGGTGTCTGCCCTGCGAGACTCATCGCAACCGCCTCCCGTCCTCGCCGAAGTAGTTGATCGCCGTCGCGGGACAGGTGACGCGAACCGTCGCACCCTGCCCGACGCCCAGCCTGTCGTCCAATCGGCGCTCTGTCACGAGCTGTGTCTCGCCGACTCCGAGCTCGTATCGGATACGAGAGCCGCGGTGGAGCCGCCGTTCCACTGTCGCTCTCGCGTCGAGTCCTGCGAGAGCCGACGACACAACGCCGGTCTCGTCGTCGCCGCTCTCGGGTCCGCGGACGGATGCCGTGTCTCTCGGTGCCACGTCGGTCTGCTGTCCACCGTCGGCCGACGACGTGTCGGTCCGCTGTCCGCCGTCGGCGGCGGTGTCGGCGCTCACCACTGACCGTGGCTCCTCGTCCGACTGCTCCTCGTCGTTCGTCGCCGTCGACAGTGCGAGCCGCTCGGGACGGAGCGACACGGTCACCGTCTCACCCGGGTTCGGCAGTCGCGTCTCCGTCGGGGCGAACAGCGGCGTTCCGAGCGGCGTCTCCAACTGCACACGCTCGGTCGTCTCGTCGGCTGTCCCCGCGCCGGCGGCAGTTGTCTCCCCTGTCGCCGTACACGTCACGAAGTTCGTAGAGCCGAGGAACGACTCGACGAACACGTTCGTCGGGTCCGTGTACACCTCTGCGGGCGGGCCGACCTGTACGAGCGCGCCGTCGTCGACGATGCCGATCCGGTCGGCGAGTGTGAACGCCTCGTCCTGATCGTGGGTGACGTACAGCATCGTCGTCCCGAGTTCGCGCTGGATCTGCTCGATCTCTAGCTGCATCGCCTCCCGGAGCTTCCGGTCGAGGTTCGACAGCGGCTCGTCTAACAACAACAGTGCCGGATCTAACGCCAGTGAGCGAGCGAGTGCGACGCGCTGTTTCTGTCCGCCCGACAGCTGCTCTGGGTACGCGTCGGCCTGTGACTCCATCTCGACCAGCGAGAGCACTGTGTTCGCTCGCTCGCGGCGCGTCGCTGGGTCGGCACCGGCGACTTTCGGCCCGAACGTGACGTTCTGTCGAACGGTCTTGTTCGGGAACAGCGCCCAGTCTTGGAACACCATCGAACACGGCCGCTGGTTCGGCGGCGTGTCGGTCACGTCGCGGCCGTCGATCCGCACGCGCCCGGCCTCCGGCGACTCGAAGCCCGCGACCGTCCGTAGTGTCGTCGACTTCCCGCAGCCGGAGGGACCGAGCAGACAGAACAGCTCCCCGGACTCCACGGTGAGGTCCACGCCGTCGACTGCGGTCAGACTGCCGAACGTCTTCCGGACGCCGTCGAGTTCGAGCGCCGGTGGACTGCCGGCTGCGGAGCTGGCCTCGTCGTCGGTCATACGGTGGATTTGAGCTCGTTGAACCGCTCGTTGAGTGACTCCGCGTACTCTGCCATCTCGGCGAACTCGAGGAACACCACGTCCTCGAGCGCCTCGTTACTCAGCGGGACGTTCTCCCGCGTCGCCTCGGGGTACTCCGTCTCCGGGTTCACCATCCCCATGTTGAACGACTCCGCGTAGGTGGTCTGCATCTCCGTCGTCAACATGAAGTCGAGGAAGTCCTCGGCCATCGCCGCCCGCTCGGTGCCGCGCACGAGGTGGTAGTCGTCGACGTAGCCGGTCGTCCGCTCGGGGACGTGGAGTCCGATGTCCATCGAGTCCGTGTCCCGCGACTTCTTCAGCGAGTAGGCGAAGAAGTACTGGCCGAGGTTTGCGACACCCTGACTGATCGACGTCCACATGTCTTGTGCGCCGGTGTAGAACGTCGAGATGTCGATAGAGCGCAACACCTCGAAGATCGCGTCGTGACCCTCCGGGTCGTACAGTTCGTCGTCGAACGCCATCGCGTCAGAGACGATTGAGGCCATCATCAGCGCGTTCGTAAAGTACGACCCCGGCAGCGCCACGTCTTCCGCCTCCGTCGTGAGGTCTGCCCACGTCTCCGGCTGGAAGCCGATTGCAGCCTCGTCGTAGGCGTAACACATGACACCGTACGCCAGCGGGACGGAGATCGGGTCCTCGCGCAGGAGCTCCGGCTTGATCACGTCGCTGTTCTCTAAGCCTGCTACGTCGATTGGCTCCCACAACCCGGACTGGACACCGATGTAGTGTTGGCGGTGCCCCGTCACCGTGAGGTCGTACGGCGGATCGTCCGCCGGCGCGGCTCTGATCTTCGCCAGAATCTCCGACCACCCCGGGACGACTTCGAGCGTGCCGCCGGTCTTCTCCTCGTAGGCCGGCTTCAGTTCCTCCTCGAACACTGTCGCGTTGGTCCCGCTCCACGTAGAGACACGGAGCGTCTTGTTCCGGAACGGTGCAGACGACTCGACCGTCCCGGTGGTCGTCCCACCGCCACCACCGCCGCCGTACCCACCCCCGCCGCCGGCGGAGTCGGCGGAGCCTCCGGAGCCGCCGAGGCAGCCACTCAAGCCGACGATACTCGCTCCAGTTGCCGCGATCACGCTGCGTCGCGTCGACGTTCTGTCGCCGCTGTCGCTGTCCGACATCACACGTTACAGGGCTTCGACCGGTTAGTATCTGGTGGTTCGGGGGGTCGTCTGTGACGGCGTCTCGTGCCACCGGGCGCACACCCCGCTGCCCGTGCTGTCGATCACGAGCGGGTCGGTTGGTCACGAACACGGCGGTCGGGCACGAGCACACGTCGGTCGGGCACGAACACGGCGGTCGGGCACGAGCACACGTCGGTCAGGCACGAGTACGTCGTCGAGCAGACGACAGATTCGACCCGAGAGACACACCAGCGCCACCGGCCCAGTCACTCACCGAGAGACACACCAGCAGCCACCGTTCCAGTCACTCACCGAGAGACACGGAGTGGACCGCACGCACCGCCGTGTACACGAGGAACCCGAGGGGACCGAACAGGAGTGTCACGCACAACACCGGCGAGACGACGAGTGGAGAGAGATCGCGGCGTCGAGCGTCGAGGTAGATCCAGCGACCGACGAACAGGTCGAACGCGAGGAAGTGGACCCACGCGACCGTCGCGCCGGCGTCCGTGGCGAGCAGCGCGGACATGCCGCCCAGCGACGGGGAGAGCACTTCCCCCGCGACGGAGCCGAGTCGTGGCACGACGAGCGCCGCGTACAGCAGCGCTGCGGGGACCGCGACGAGCGGGGACGCAGCGATTCGCTCGGTGACGCGCCACGTGGGGGCGAGGATCAGAAGTGCCCACACGGGCGCGACCGACAGGAAGCTCCCGGCGAACACGGTCGCCATCGAGAGCGTCGGGACCGTCGTGAAGAGGGGGATACCCTGCAGTGCCGTGAGGAACACGACGACTGTGAGCCCGGCGTACAGGCTGGCGACAGCTCCGACGACCGACAGCGCTCCGCGGGAGCTGACACGCTGCCAGCGGGACGCCAGATAGCCAGTCAGCGGGACGACTTGGAGCGCGTGCAGGCCGAGGAAGTGTGCGATGCGGAGGTCCCCCCCGGTCAGACTCCAGTTGATCACCGGGAGCCCGGGGCCAGCCTCCGGCGCAGCCACCGCGTGGCCGCCACGAGCGATCATCAGCCAGCCTTCCAGGCTCGCTGCGACGAACAGGAACAACCCGAGACGGAGGCCCCACTGGTAGGCGGGTGCGAGCGACGGCGGCTGCCGCACCACCCGCCAGAGGACGTACGCGACGACGGCGGTGTTGAGGGTGATTGTCAGACCCATGACGCCGAAGAGAACGCCGTCGACTGGCGTCGTCGTGTTGAAGTGAGACTGGACGGCACGCGCGGCCTGCACCGAGATCAGTGTGATCTCGACGACCATCGCACCGCCCACGAGGCGACTCACGCGCCGCTCGACGGCGTCGCGGAGCGACAGCGACGGGAGTATCCACCCGATCGTCCCGGTGAACACGGCGATCGACGTTGCGAACTTCCACGGCTTCGTCCAGACGTTCCGACCGACGACCGTCCGCCCGTCCACCTGCATCAACACCGCGAACAGGAGTGAGAGACCGACGTTGAGAACGGCCACCCAGAACAGGAGCCGATTCCGGTCGTGGAGCTGTCGAACGGTGCCAACTGCTGTGTCGACGACTGACTGCGCGTCGAGTGCCGACTCGCGTCGGTGTGTCGAATCCATACAGAGACACTGGCCTCGATCCGGTTGGTGCTTGTACCAACATGTTGGGATTAGGTCGTCTCCGCTCGCCACCATGGCGGCGTGGGCCCACTCTTCCCGACGTGAGCTCGCACCCGCCACCACAGACTCACACTCCCGTCGCGGACTCACACTCCCGTCGCGGACCCACGTCTCGCTACAGACTCACACGTATCGAACAGACTCACAGCTGTCGGTCAGAGCCGAATCTCAACACCCATACGCCTGCCGCCGCTAAGGTGTTCATGCTCGGCTACGCGGCGATGAACCGGACACTCAGAGAGGCGTCCCCGCCGGTTCGGTGCAACCGGAGTATGCAGAAACAGACGTTCGAGGACCGAGGTCCGTCGTACGCGGCCGACCTCGCCGTCCAGAATCTGACGGATCTCCTGACGATTCTGCGGTGGAACGCCCGCCACGGGATCTTCTTCTACCGGTGTACTTCGGAGTTATTCCCGTGGAACCTGCGGTACGATCTCGAGGAGCTCCCTCGCTACGACGAGGTCGCGGAGATCGCGGCCGCGTGTGGCGAGTTCGTCAGCGACAACGGAATTCGACTCACGTTCCACCCGAACCACTACTGCAAGCTCGCCAGCACCACGGCAGACACTGCACGGCGGTCGGCACGAGACCTGCGAAACCACGGCCAGTGGCTGGATTTGATGGAACTGCCGCGAACGCCCTACTACTGTATCAACGTCCACATCGGAGCGACCTACGGAGACAAGGAGGCGACAGCGGCACGGTTCTGTGAGCGGGTCGACGAGTTGCCCGCGGCCGCCGCCGACCGTCTCACCGTCGAGAACGACGACAAGAGCGGACTGTACGGCACGACAGAACTCGTGACACAGGTCGCCGACGAGTGTGGCGTGCCGGTCACGTACGACCACCACCACCACAAGTTCACCGACAGAGGGGAGACGTACCGCGAGGCGTTCGACCTCGCACGACAGACGTGGGACGTGCGACCCGTCGCGCACGTCTCCGAGGCCGAACGGCTCCACACCGGCGACACCACCGTCCGACCACAGTCACACAGCGCGTACGTCGAGACGATCCCCGCGTGGCTCCGTACCGACGCCGACGTGATGGTGGAAGCGACCGCGAAGGAACGAGCGGTGCTGTACCACACGCTCGACCGTGGAACGGCGGGTCCCTCCGCTCGGGTCTAGGAGAGAGGGGTGACACAGCAGTCGTCCACGTCGGACGGGCGAGAGAGACAGCAGTCGCTCACACCGGGCGGACGCGCGACGACAGTCGGCGTTCAGAAGACGTACTCGTCGTCGTGGCCCATCATCCCGTCGTCTTCGAACCCGCCGGGGTCGGCCGGTTCGTCGTCCTGTGGTCCGCTCGTCTTGTACGCCTTCAGCCCCGTCGAGAGCAACTCCTCGACTGCCTCGCCGCGGTCGACAAACTCCCCACGCTCGACCATCTGCGCGATCTGCATCTCCAAGTGCTCTGGGACCGTTATCTCGACTCTCGGCATCCACTGCGACCTTACCGAAGGTATTATTTAAACCCTGTGGGCCGGTGTCGAGCGGGCGACAGACGCCAGAACCGCGAGACGGCGACGGATTCACTGCCGAGTTCGGCTGTTCACCACACGACCGGTTCAGTCTCTCTGGGCACAGCTTTCCTGTTTCGCCACACAGACAGGTTCAACTGTGCCGTCTTCACACCGAACGAGAGTACAGCGTCGGCAGTCGGCGAGAGCCGAGCACAACAGCAAAGCCCGTTCGACACGTGGTGCCTCTCGTGACACGCGCCGCAGTAGAGACCGGATTCGAGCAGTTCGTCGACGACGCCATTCGGGCGACAGCCGAGGCGTTCGCCGTCGGGAACGCGCTGCGTGGGGCGAGTGGGCCGCCCGGGGTGGTCGACCGGCTGCTGTCGAACAGCGCAGCCGTCGAGCAGTCGGTCGTCGAGCCGGAGTTGGAGTCGTACCGTCGGGACGTGCTCGCACAGTTCGACGCGGTGGTCGACGCCGTCGTCTCGGAGGAGCCGTTCGAGGCGCACGCGGACCGGATTCTCGACCACGACCGCTACGTGACAGCGATGCGGTCGGAGCTGTCGTCGCAGCGCCGCCGCGAGGTCGAGCAGGCGCTGCTGGCCCGTCAGCGCGCGCTCGGCGAGGCGGTCGCGCCGCTCGTCGCGTCGCCGCGAGAGTCGTTCTGGCCGGCGGTCACGGACGCGCTCGACCGCGAGACCGCCCGCTCGTTCGTCGACGACCACTTCGAGTTCACCGACCCACTCCGCCGGTTCCCCGACGCGTTCGTGTTCGCCGCTCGCGTCGATCCCGGCGACGTGCTCCCGGGCGTCGGCGGCCTCCTCGGCTCCGGTCTGCCGACGCTCCGTGTCGAGTTCACCGACGAGGCACGTCGAGCGATGGGACGCGCCGAACAGCGTGTCTCCGCGGACGCTCACCGCGAGATCGACCGACGGTTCGACTGAGACTGTCGGTCACGGGCCGTCGAATCCCAGGGGAACTGGATCGAACACGACACTGGACGATAGACACGTCTTTTTGCACAGGGGCCAACTGACCGACCATGACAGAGTACGACCCCCAAGAGATCGAACAGGAGTGGCGAGAACGCTGGCAGGAGTCGGGTACGTACCAACCGGACCCGACGTTCGACAGTGAATCGAGGACTGACACCGAGTCGGCAACTGACGCAGAGTCGGAGACCGACGCCGAGGGAGAGACCGACGCTGGGGGAGAGACCGGCACCGACGGAAAGACCGACACTGAGACACGAGCAGAGACTGGCGACAGCCAGACGACTTTCGTCACCGTGCCGTACCCGTACCCGAACGGCGGGATGCACATCGGTCACTGTCGGACGTACACGGTGCCAGACGTGTACGCGCGGTACCGGCGACAGCAGGGTGACGAGGTGTTGTTCCCGATGGCGTGGCACGTCACCGGGACACCGATCATCGGTGCCGTAGAGCGCATGGAGAAGCGGGAGCCCCAGCAGATGTCGATCCTGCGTGACACGTACAACGTCCCGGAAGCGGAGTTCGACGGGATGTCGACGCCGATGGGCTTTGCGGACTACTTCATCGAGGAACACTACAAGTACGGGATGCAGCAGCTGGGGCTGTCGGTCGACTGGCGACGGGAGTTCACCACCAACGACGACCGGTACTCCAAGTTCGTCACGTGGCAGTACGAGACCCTGCGCGAGCGCGGGCTGCTGGAGAAGGGGCTCCACCCGGTGAAGTACTGCACGAACGAGGAACAGCCGGTCACCACCCACGACATTCTGGAGGGAGAGGAGGCCGAGTTCCAGGAGTACACGCTGATCAGGTTCGAGACGACCGTCGGCGACGAGGACGTGATCGCTCCGATGGCGACGCTGCGCCCGGAGACGGTCCGCGGTGTCACGAACGCCTACGTCGATCCGGAGGCGACGTACGTCGTGGCGACAGTCGACGGGGAGTCGTGGCTGATCTCCGAGACCGCAGTCCGGAAGTTCCGTCTGCAGGAGCGGTCCGTGACCGTCGAGTCGACGCTGGCCGGCGAGGAGGTCGTCGGCGCGGAGGTGACGAACCCGGTGACCGGCGACTCGGTGCCGATCCTCCCCGCCGAGTTCGTCGACGCCGAGAACGCGACCGGCGTCGTGATGTCCGTGCCCGCACACTCGCCAGACGACTACGTGGCACTGCAGGAAGCGCAGGCGGACGCCGAGGACCACCCGGAGCGGTTCGCCGACTACGGACTCGACCCCGAGCGAGTGCAGGCCATCGAGCCGGACCCGATCCTCTCGATCGAGGGGTACGGCGAGGTGCCCGCGAAGAGCGCCGTGGAGGAGGCCGGCATCCAGTCGAGTGACGATCCGGAGCTCCACGAGGTGACCGCAGAGCTGTACAACGCAGAGTTCCACCGAGGGCGACTCCACGAGTCGTACGGGGAGTTCGCAAACGGACTCGTCGAGGAGGTGCGCGACGACTTCAAGGCGCAGGGCGTCGCCGCGGGCCACTTCGACACGATGCAGGAGTTCTCCGAGGAGGTCGTCTGCCGGTGTGGCGGCGACGTGGAGGTCGCCAAACAGGACACGTGGTTCCTGCGGTACAACGACGAGGACTGGAAGGCGAAGACGAAACGCGTGATCGAGGGACTCGACGCGATCCCGGAGAACACTCGCTCGCAGTACGTCGACACGGTCGACTGGCTGAACGAGTGGCCGTGTATCCGCAACTACGGGCTGGGGACGGACCTGCCGTGGGACCCGAACTTCGTCATCGAGCCGCTGTCGGACTCGACAATCTACATGTCCTACTACACGGTCGCACACCGCATCCGCGCGGTGCCGGTCGACGCGCTCGACGGCGAGTTCTTCGACGCGATGTTCTACGGCCCGGACGGCGTCGACGATCTCCCGGACGCGGTTGACACGGACGACCCCGCGGAACTGCTAGTCGGCGAGGCTGTCGACGACGCTGCCGACACCGACAGGGCTGTGACTGACACTGCCGGCGGTGAGACGGAGACGGACGAGACTTCCGCGGAGACGGAGACAGACGAGACCAGCGCCGAGGCGGGGACAGAGGAGACCCCCGACTACACGCGCGCAGAGAAGCTGGAGACCGCGTTGGCACTGCGCGAGGAGTGGGCGTACTGGTACCCGGTCGACTACCGGTTCTCCGGCAACGACCTCATCGAGAACCACCTCACCTTCTACCAGTACCACCACGCGGAGCTGTTCGAGGAGTCCGCGTGGCCGCAGGGGATCGTCATCATGGGGATGGGACTGCTGGAGGGCGAGGCGATGTCGTCGTCTGCCGGTCACGTCGTGTTGCCGGGCGAGGCGGTCTCGGAGTACGGGGCGGACACGGTTCGGTTCTTCCTGTTGAACGCCGCCGAGCCGTGGGAGGACTACAACTGGCGCGGCGAGGCGGTCTCCTCGGTCAACGACCAGATCGGTCGGTTCTACGAGCGTGCGAGCCGCACCATCGAGCGAGCCCGCGAGGCGGGGCTGACCGAGGCGGCTGTCGCGGACGGCGGAGCGCTGCCGACCAGTCCGAGCGAGCGACTGCTCGACGCCGACCTCGAACCGGTCGACGAGTGGCTGCTGTCGCGGCTCCAGTCGACGGTCGAGACTGCCACGGAGGCGTTGGAGCGAGCGGAGACCCGTACCGCCTCACAGGCTGTGTTCTACAACTTCGACGCGGACCTGCGGTGGTACCGTCGACGTGCGGACACGGAGCGTGAGGGTGCTCGCCGGACACTGTTGTGCGTGTTGGAGACGCGTCTCCGGCTGTTGGCTCCGTTCGTCCCGTTCCTCACGAACGAGCTCCACGAGGAGCTGACCGGCGTGCCGGCCGAGGAGGCCGACTGGCCGGAGCCGGTGGCGGAGCTGCGGACGGAGACCGCGGAACACCGCGAGCAGCGGATCGAGACGCTGACCGAGGACGTGCGCGACATCGTCGACGTGACCGACAAAGACCCGGAGACGATCCACGTGTACGTCGCTGCCGACTGGAAACGTGACGTGTTCGACGCGGTCGTCGAAGCCGACGGCGACGCGGGTGACGCGATGTCCGTGGCGATGAGCGACCCCGACCTCCGGGAACGCGGCGACGAGGTCAGTGATCTGGTGAACGATCTCGCCGAGTTCGCCCGCGGGGTCGACGACGCCGACCTCGCGGACCTCGCCGAGCTGGACGAGCGAGCGACCTACGAGGACGCCGTCGACTTCCTCGAACGGGAGTTCGACGCGACTGTCACGGTGTCCGGCGAGACTGACGACGACATCGTCGATCCGGGCGACAAGGCTGGACAGGCTGTGCCGTTCCGTCCCGCAGTGTACATCGAGTGATCGTCGTCGCACACAGACACTGAATGTGGGCTGGAGAGAGCCGGTGTTCCAGCCCGTCGCGTGTATCGGCGTTCCAGCCCGTCACGTGTATCGGCGCTTCAGCCCGTCGCGTGTGTCGGCGACCGCAGGTTCTGTTGCTCGTGACCGACAGTGTCAGTCGTCGCTCGGAGCCGAACTCGGGGCGGCGTCTCGCCGAGACGTAGCGACAGTCCGCTCGTTCGCGGCGACCCACTGGAGCAGCAGGAACGCGAACACGTACTTTGCGAAGATGTCCAGCGCGGAGTACGCCCACGAGGTGAGACCGACCGATTGAACGACGGCCAGCCCCTCGACGCCGAGCGCCCACACGATGGGGTAGCCGAGCCACAGCACGACCGTCAGCACGCGGAGGGTCGAAAAGATCTCGTCGGTACCGGCGTCGGCCGCCGCGTCCGGCCACTCGACGAGGAGCGCGTACAGCACGGCGACGAAGAACGCACAGCTGATCGCGTAGAACAGCCAGCGGAACAGGTACGACGAGGTGATCAGCGCGGCCGCCAGTCCCGTCACACACATTCCGATGTCCGCAGCGATCACGGTGAACAGACTCCCGCGGTCGACGTCGGCGAGGTAGCCGAGTGCGAGCAGGATCATCGGCGTGGACAGCGCCCACGTCAGATACCGCCCCCACTGACTGAGCACTTCCTGCCCGGCGAGGGCGTGGCCAGCGGGCATCTCGATCATGCCGACTGTCAGCCCGGACGCCAACCCGAGGTAACTCGAGATCGAGACGAGCGGGATCATCAGTGTCGCGCCCCAGATGATTCGAGCGCGACTACTCGTGACGTTCCGCCCCATGTAGACGAACAGGAGGATCGCCGCTCCCGCGAGGGCGATGTTGATCCACAGGGAGGAACTCAACAGTACGTCGTTCTGTATCTCCGAGAACGTGTCCGACTGCGTCGTTTGCAAGAGGAACCGACTCACGTCGACTGTCGCTGGTGACACCATACGATACACAAATCGTGCTCGATATACATAAATGGTCTGATGAGACGTGCGAATTTGTCTCACTTGCGTGACGATCTGTCAACAGCGGATGAGAACGTGTGGCAAACGCGCCACAGCAGTGTCTCCTGATCGGAGAGACCTCACAGCAGTGTCTCCTGATCGGCGAGATGTCACGGCAGTATCTCCCAGTCGGCGGAGACACGACACGGTATCTGCTGGCGTAGGGAGATCCCACCGGCAGACGACGTGTTGTTGGCAACAGAGTGTCACTCTCCGTGAGCTCCGTCCCGTTCGGGATCTCGCTGGCTGTGTCACCCGATTTTCGTGCTTTGTGGTACCGACACACACACGACAACGTGTCACGTAAAGAGACGTTTTACTCTCCCGAAAGGATTTATGCGGGCCTGCGGTAGCGGTCGACAGGGCAAACGCCCGGTCCCCGTATGAATCTGAAGACACTGGTGACACTGGCAGTCGTCGTCGGCATGTTCGTGCCGACGGCGGCGGCCGTCACGGCGCAGACGCAGAGTACCCCGGCTCCCGCGGAGCCGGTCGCAGACACCACAGACGCACAGCCGAGCGACACGGCAGCGGACACGCAGGCCGAGGAGGACAACGAGAGCAGTCCCGCGCGGCTGTACATCCAAGACCGCTGGCGCGGGATGGAGCTGAAGCCCGGCGAGTCGGACTCCTTCGAAGTCACCGTCGAGAACGGTGACGAGGAGACCGTGACGCTGGACCCGAGCGTGTTCGTGCCGGAGTTCACCCGGAGTCGTCCGGTGAAGCCGGCGTGGACGACGATCTCCGTCTCGCAGACGGAGCTCGCGCCCGACGAGGAGGCGACGGTCACGGTGAACGTCTCCGTCCCGTCGGACGCGGAGTTGGCGAACTACCACAGCACGATCGCCCTCACCAACGCCACGGTGGCGTACGGTGACCGGCCGGAGCGACCGGCACACAGCATCGACTTCTCGCTGGACGTCTACCGCGAGCCGACCGTCGAGATCGTCGACGGCGACTGGCTCCACGCCCCCGTTCAGGCCGGCGAGACTGTCACTCGGAACGTGACAATCGAGAACAGCGGCGACGAGGCAGTGCCGCTGAACCCGCAGGCGAACGTGCAGGACCACCACCGCTACTACGGCAGCGAGGGCCAGCTCGACCGCTCGTGGATCGAGTTCGACGCCCCGTCACAGATCGAGGCCGGCGAGACGGAGACCGTGACGATCACCGTCTCCGTGCCGGAGTCGGCCGACCGCGGTCGCTACAACACGGAGATCGATCTGGGCCTCCGTGACCCGCACCGCTCGGACGACAACCGCTGGTGGCAGCAGGTCAACCTGAACCTCCGCGTGTGGCAGCAGCCGACGGACCCGTTCACGACCACCGTCGACGTGGACAACGAGACGGACACTCTCACGCTGACGCTCTCGGAGTTCAGCTACCGCACGCAGAGCACCGAGGACGGCGAGTTCGAGGTGACGTTCGTCACGCCGGACGGCGAAGTGATCACACCCGAGCGCGTCCAGGAGAAGCAGACGGGCGCTGTGAGCCTCGCCGAGGGCGACGAACGCCGTGGTCAGGAGAGTGACGGCCCGTACTCCTCGGACAGTGGCAGTGAGACTGTCACCGTCCAAGTCGAGGACCCCGAGGCTGGCGAGTGGGAGGTCCGCATCCTGCCGCGGAACGTCCTCAACTTCCAGTACGAGATCGTCGAGGAGATGAACACCGACGACGGGAACTGACGCCCGTCCCGGTGTCGCCGCGATCCGACTCTCCCCCGAACCGACTCTCCCCCGAACTGACTCGTCCCCGAACTGACAACCTCTCTTCTTTCGACGCTGTGATCACGACCGCGAGTCGCATCTCCTCACCGCCGTGTCTCGTTCGCGGTCACGTCCCACGCGGAGTCTGGTCGACTCGTCGCGTCTCAGTTTCTCGCCGTTAGGGTGGTCTAACTGCCGGAAATCGGCCGAAGAGGGCGTTACGCCCGAGGTCGCGGAGAGACCACGTCGCGCTCGAAATCGAGTGGGGGACCGGGTTACGGTGCCCCTGAACGGGCAGTCAGAGAGCGTTAGGTCTCCCTGAACGAGCAGTCAGGAAACGTTACGCACCCCTGATCGTCGATTGTGGGTCCGTTAGGGTGGTCGAACGCCGAGTTAGGTGGGTATTACAAAGACCCTCCGGGGTGTACGGGATACCATGGAGCAGTCCGGTACACACCGGCGGAGGGATCAACAGTGAGCTCCAGCGGCAAGCTGTTCGCGTTACTCGTCGTGTTCGTCGCAATCGGTCTCGCAACGGCCACCGGCGCGTTCGCCACGGTGCAGGCGGACCGAACGGCGACAGTGAGCGTCGCGGGCGACGAGGCAGCGCTGTTGGCTCTAGAGCCCGTCCCGGGCTCACCAGCGAGTATCGGCAACGACGGGCAACTGCAAATCGAGCTTCAGAACGTCAACCCCGACGCTGTCACGACGTTCGAGCAGGTGATCAACGTCACGAACAACGGCGAAGACACCGTCGTGTTCTACGTCCACGAGACAGACGGTGACCACACCGCGGCCATCGACGCGGGCGTGAAGACGAGCGAACTGGTCACGGACGACGGCACGGAGAGCGACGGTCCGGGCGGTGAGGGGATCGCCGGCGACGATGTCGTCGACATCTCCAGCCCGGGATCGGGGCCCGGAACGATCGGCGTCCAGCTAGAGCCCGGTGAGTCGATCACAGTCGGGCTGTACATCGACACGTCGGACGCGAACGTCAACGACGGGCTGCAGGTCGGTGACGCGACTGCGCAGGGCGAGACGGAGATCGGAAAGGACGAGAATCTCTGGGAATCCGTCGAGTTCGTCGCAGAAGCGGACGCCGACCACGCCTACGAGGCGAACTCGTAGTGAGCGGTCCCACTGCTCCCGTCCCGAGTCGTCCCACCGGTCCTGGACGGAGTGGTGTCACCGCAGCGTGCCGGCGCAGTCTCACCGCAACACGCGGAACTCCGTCGCCGGTTCCGGGTGGACGACTTGGAACCCGTCGGGCGTGGAGTGGACGCCCTCGCGGTCTGGCACGCCGCCGGCGCGCTGGTAGGAGCTGTCGTCGACGACAGCCGACTCGTACGGGCTGTCGGCAGAGCGTGGTGAGTCGTACGGCGAGTCGGCGTCGCTCACCGGGGTGTCGGCAGAGCCGTACGCGCCCTCGCGTCGACCCGGCGGCTGGTCGAAGTCCTCCGGCGGGAGGTAGATCCGCTCCCCGCTGGCCGACTTGATTACGACTGCCGCCTCGCGTTCCCCCTCGATGCCGACGACGGTGCGTCCGTCCTCGATTGTCACCTGCACGTCGACTGAGTTGTCTGTCACGACCGAACGGTGTGTCCCCGACGACTTATGTGTTTGTAGGAACTGGTGTTCTTTCGCCGAGCGCTGTCTAGGTCACGTCTCTAGGGGCTGTCGCGGCCACGTCTCCGGGAAGTGTCAAAGACAGCATCGCGCCGCGTCTCCGAGGGCTGTCGGAGACAGTGTCAGTCTTCGCGTGCGCGAATCTTCTCTCGTCCGGGGGCGATCAGTTCGTCGAGCGCCTCTGCGAGCGCCGGCTTGGCGTCCGCCGGGTGGAGGTCGCCGGACTCGAGATCCGTCGCCAGCGCCTCGTAGGAGTCGTAGGTGAGGTTCCCGCCGTACTCGTCTGGCCGCTCGATCTCGACCGTCTCGAACCGCGGGAACACGTGGTACTGGAACAGTTCGAGCACCGGATTCTCTCGTTGTTCACCGTCGTCGGTCGGCTCGGGGTCCCGCGTCGGCGGGCAGAAGGCGTCGTTCACCTTCTCGTGGATCTCCGCCGTCGAGTCCTCCATCGAGATCGTGACACCCGAGGAGGAGGACATCTTGCCGACGCCGGTCTTCAGGTCGGCGAGAATCGGCGTGTGGATACACGGTCTCGCGTCGTAGCCCAGCGTCTCGATCTCCTCGCGGTGGAGCACGTGGACCTTCCGCTGGTCCATCCCGCCGACTGCGAGATCGAGATCGAGGTACTCGATGTCCAGCGCCTGCATCAGCGGGTAGACGACGTGGCTCACCTTCGCGGTGTCGCCCGACTGGATCTCCGCCATCGCGCGCTGGGCGCGGTTGAGCGTCGTCGACAGCTCCAACTCGTGGAGGTCGAGCACGTACTCCTCGTCGAGTTCGAACTCCGAGCCGAAGACGAACTCCGTCTGGTCTGCGTCCAGCCCGTACGCGAGGAACTGCTCGCGCATGCGCTCTGCTGTCTCCCGAATCTCCTCGAAGCTCCCCTTGTCGTTGAGGTAGGCGTGAACGTCGGCCAACAACACCACGACCTCGAACCCCGTCTCCTGGAGGTCGATCAGCTTGTTGGCCGTCAGCATGTGACCCAAGTGGAGGACGCCCGACGGCTCGTAGCCGACGTACGCGCGCTTCCCTTCGGGGGCTGCCGCGAGTTCGCGTACCTCCTCGTCGGTGATCACCTCGGCCGTGTTCCGAGTGAGTCGCTCGTAGGCGTCCGTACTCATATCGCGTACGTCTCCCGGACACTGATTACGTCTTTCGGAACGCTGTCACTCCGTGGCGTGAGCTGCTGCCTCGTCACGCTACTTGAGTGTTTCGACGGATTGGCGAGCGGACAGGCGGCGGCCCCGTTTGATACTGTCGGGGGACGACGTGTGAGATATGAGCCGAGACACGACACGACGGCGACTGCTCGCGGGCGGTGCGGCCGCAGCAGTGACGGCACTGGCAGGTTGTAGTGGACTCACCCCCTTCGTCGGGAAGCGGGTCGAAGAGACGCGGCAGCTGGCACTCGACGGCTCGACGGCGCTGAGCGTGGAGACGGACGTCGGCGACGTGACGGTGCGCGGCGACGACCGCGAGGACGTGCGGGCACGGATCGTCAAGGAGTCGAGCACGGCGGACGCGGACGTCTCGAAGCTGCGTCTCCGCGTCGAGCGGTCGGACGGCACACTCCGGCTCCGCTCCGAGTGGACGGGCGGCGACGTGCAGTTCGGCAGTCGCCCGGCGATGAACCTCGTCTTGGAGGTGCCACGCTCGCTGACGGTCGAGAGCGCACGGGTGGACACCGGCTCTGCGACGCTGCGCGACCTCGACGCCGACGCGACCGTGATCGCCAACACCGGCGACGTGACTGTCGAGCGTGTCGACGGGACGGTGAGCGCCGAGGCCGAAACCGGCTCCGTGACTGTCCGTCGTCCGGGAACGATCTCGTCGGTCAGAGCCGAAACCGGCGACGTGGACGTGGACGTGCCGGCGCTGTCGGACGACGCGAGCGTCACCACCGCCACCGGCAGTGCGACCGTCTCCGTCGCACCCGACATCGACGCCGAACTGATCGCTCTGGTCGACACTGGCGACGTGGACGTGGACGGACTCACGCTCGACGACGTGAACCGGTCAGAAGCGTCCGTGCGCGGCACACTCGGCGACGGCGGCCCGGAACTGCGTGTCGAGAGCGACACCGGCGACGTGACTGTCGACGCGCTACGGTAGACCGCCGCTCGCGTCGCTGTCTCCCCCCGGCGACTGTGCGGTCGCTGTCGCTCGCTCCGCTGTCTTCCCTCAGCGACTGTGCGGTCGCTGTCGCTCGCTCCGCTGTCTTCCCTCAGCGACTGTACGGTCGCTGTCGCCCGCTGACCTACGCGTCTTCCGCCCTCCGCACGCGACTCGCGGCGCGAACCTCTTCGACCTTCGAGAGGATCTCGAACAGCTCCGTCGCGGCCTCGGCGACTGTCTCCCGTGGACAGTCGTCCTCGCGTGCGAGCGCCGCGAGATCACCGACGCCCTCGATTGCCTCGGTCGCCACGTCTGCGAGGTCATCGTCCGGCACGTCCTCGTGACAGAGGTGGATCGACGCGCGAGCAGTGGTCTGCACCAGTCCCATCGCACGCTCCTGCG
>CAKZQY010000318.1 GCA_937142015.1 uncultured Halobacteria archaeon | reverse complement strand
GCAACATGGAGTACCTGAACCGGATGCGTCGGCAGGAACCCGACGGGGAGACGCGCGTCTCCGACACGGTTCGGGAGGCGGTCAGTTCGCCCGGACGGTCGCTGGACGACTCGGTTCAGCGTGCGATGGAAGAGCGGATGGGTGACTCCTTCGGCGACGTGCAGATTCACGCCGATCCGAGGGCCGCCGAGGCTGCCGAGCAGCTGAACGCCCGCGCGTTCACCGTGGGGAACCACATCGCGTTCAACCACGGCGAGTACGACCCCGAGTCTGCGGAAGGCCAGCACGTCCTCGCACACGAGTTAGCCCACGTCCGCCAGCAGACTGGTGGCGCGCTCTCGATGTTGCCACAGGAGGACCTAGCGCTGGAGGTCGATCCCGATCCGGGGTTAGAGCGTGAGGCTGAGGAAACTGCCGAGCGGGTGGTGTCGGGTGGAGAGTTGAACATCCGGCGGATGCAGGAAGCTGTGATTCTTGTCCAGCGGACACCCCAAACTGAGCTATCTGAGTTCTTCGACGGTATCCCAGAGAGGTCAAGCCCACCACAGGTTGACGAGGAGCTAGAAAAAGAGCATCCAGTAGACATCCGAGAACGCGGTCGCATTCCTCCGGACGTTGGGCGGGATATAACAGGAACAATCCGAGCCGCTCTCAACCAATTCGACGATCAAAACCTCAAAGACCGAAATAACAGGAACGTGGCGTATGCGGTCGTGTTCACAGACGAACGGAGTTTCTCTATTGTTGCTATCAGCGGCGACTCTGGATACGGGTACGCTGTGCCATTCGAAGAGGACCAACAGGAACGGGAACTTGAGGCTGACTTCCCACAGTTGTCGTACCACACTGAGTCGAAGGTTCTGAATGCAATTGTACAAGAAGTGGAAGAATCGACAGATGGGGAAGTGTACCTGTTTACTGAGAGGGCTCCGTGCCCGTCGTGTGCGAACGTGATCGAGCAGTTCGACGATCACGAACAGATTGATCTGGAGTTGGTCGTAACGTACGACCCAGAAGTGGAGGGAGCAGAGTGACGGACGAAATGACAAGTCTCGGGGAGAGAATTGTCGCTGCCGTACTCGACAGTGGAATCGCCGAACGTGAGGAGATAGAGGGATGCTCGGAGAGAGAGATTACACGCGTTGAATCGACCTGCGGTGTCGTTCTTCCGAGCGGCTACAAATCGTTTCTTCGACATTTGGGGCGATCATCGGGGGATTTCCTCCGTGGGTACACCTGTCACTATCCGAAGATTCTTGCTGTCCAGTCGAAAGTAGAGAGGAAGTTCGGGGAGGATGGTGTCGACCCTACGTTCGGCGAAAGCGAGTACGTGTTCGCGGGAAGTCAAGATGTTACATTCTACTACTTCGATACCCAGAACCCGTACCCTGATCCGCCTGTCCACGTGTTTGCGGAAGGATACGGTGATCCGGAGAAACACGCAGAGAGCCTCTCTGATTGGCTACTCGACCACGTAGAGAAACAGTCGAACTCGTCTCTGGACGACTTTCTAGAAATGTAATATGCTTCGAAAAACATTCTGGTCTCGAAGACCGCGTCGTCGTTCACCACGCAGTCGAACAAAAGTACCTCACGACCAAGGACAACAATTTCCCGAACATCGTGCCTCCAGAGGAGATGCACTCGCTGGAGAATCTTCGAGGGATCCCACGTGACATTAACGGCCAGCTACATCTGGGCAGTATCGAAGACGAGTGGCGAAAATTTAGAGAGAAAAATGACGTAGTAAAGAAAAACAAGTTGCTATACAAGGCGACAGAGATTGATGACAAGTACGGAGACAAATTTCTGCCACCTGTGAGGAATTGATATGACAAAGTACTACCGTGTTTCACCAGAGGCTGCGGGAGACATTGGTGAATTAACAGAGCATGACGGCACAAAGCGACCACCAGACTGTTCGACGACACACAAGCTACACCACAAATTTAAATCGTGGAGAGGGGATGACATCGTGGGGTGTAACAATTTTGTATTAATAACAGAAAGTTTAAAAAATATCATAGAATCAAAGAGTCTATCTGGGTTCGAGATCGAGGATCTCGTAACGACGAAACACGAAAAGTTCGAGAAATTACAGCCAGAAACTGAACTGCCGGAGTTCTACTGGTTGCGAGTCACGGGTCATCCGACTGTCGATGACTTCGGAATGTCGTACAATGACCAGCTGATTGTTTCCGAGGAGGCACTCAACGTGTTGCGTCAGGTGAATCACCAGCACGCCGACATCAACGAGTACGACCGCTCCTACCCGACCGACAGTTGGTAATTGTAGATAGTCCATAGACTGTAGACCACGATGGCGAAGGCACCCGACAAGCCGGCAGACACCGACACGGGGGCAGCAGCGCGGGACTTCTTCACCGCACAGGCGCTCTTCTCGAACCCGCAGCTGGCGTTCCTCTACACCGACCTTCTGGTTCACTCACCGACGACCGTCACCGCCGCACGCGAGCGCACCGAGACGGAGCGGAGCACCGCCTACAAGTACGCCAACGAGCTCGCGGAGTTGGGCGTCGCGGCGGAGACGGGCGACCGCGAGGACGGGGCGGCGCTGTGGCGGGCCGAGCCGGTCGTCGGCACGTGGCACGGCGCAGCGGCGTTCACACTCTCGCCGACAGTGATCGCGGTCTACGGCGCGAGCAGCCGCGACGACGATCTCGGCCTGTTCTGTGACCGCCACGGAACGAGTGCGCTCGCCCCCGCTGTCGCCGAGACGCTGGCGTACTGCCGTGGTGAACAGACCCGCCGCGGCGTCGCCGACGCGCTCGGCGTCCCCGCCGCGGAGGGAATCGCCGTCTCGCAGGCTATCGAGGGCGTCGTGGCCGTACTCGCCGGTGTCGACCCGACGCTGGACCCCGACACGTTCGAGATCGAGGTCCACGACCGCGCTATCGCCGACTCCCCGTACACACCCGCCGACGAGTGAGGATACCACTGGCGTCGCTAGGTAGCTGTCAACACACGACCCGAGATGGGTGTAATCGAAAATTACTCCGAGGCGCGACGCGGTACTGTCGGACAACCCGTGATCGCACCGTCACGCGACGAGATCCGTTCACTGTGTACCGACCAGTCGTTCCAGCGCGGCGTCGGGTACTACAACGAGGGGCGCGTTCTGGAGACGACAGTCGGCAGAGGGCAGGTCACAGCGACCGTTCGCGGCACCCACGACTACGACGTTGTCGTGGAACTACCGCGCGAGGAGACAGACACACACCAGCGTGGTGGCGTCGTCTCGACTCACTGTAGCTGTCCGTACGACTACGCTGGCGTCTGCAAACACGTCGTCGCTACCCTGCTGGAGCTCAGAGACCGCGACGAACGCGAAGCGGACAGCGACGGCGAGTCGGATACACACCGTTCCACTGGGGCAGACATCGAGACAGTCGTCGAACAGACTGCTCCCGAGGCCCTCCGACGGTTCCTCCTCGGTCTCCTCGAGGACGACCGCGAGGCCCGAGACAGGTTCCTCGCGTTCGTCGGTGAAGCGTCGGACAAGCGGGTGCCGGACTACAAACAGGAGATCGACAAACAGTTCGAGCGGGCGAGCAACAGACACGGGCTGATCGAGTACGACACCCGTATCGACCTCTCGCGGTACGACGACCTCGCCGAGACACACCGCGAGACCGGAGATGTCGAACAGGCGACGACCATCTATCGAGCGGTCGCCGAGGCGATTCGAGAGAATCTCGACCGCATCGACGACAGCGGCGGTCACTACAGGTACCAGATCGAACGGGCGGTCGAGGCATACGCGGAGACCGTGGCGGAGGCCGACATCGACCACGCCCAGCGACGCGACCACATCGAGTACCTGTTCGAGGAGTCTATCGACGCCGAATTCGACTTCGGCGCGTGCTACGACGACGCACTCTGGACCGTCTGTACGACGACCGACGACTACCGACACTGGCTGCGCCTCCTCGACGACCAGCTTCCGGACGTGTCACTCGATCCGGAAGTGATGGCGACCGCAGACGAGTCAGCGACGGTCGACGACGAGGGAGAAACGGCCGCAGACGAGTCAGAGTCGGTCGACAGAGAGTCAGAGGCGGACGGTGATCGAGGAGAGGACGTGGAAGACGACGCAGGAGAGGATGTAGAAGACGACGCAGGAGAGGATGTAGAAGACGACGCAGGAGAGCGTCGCCCGGAGGCAGTGCTCTACGCTTCCGACTTCACTGCGGGGCCACTCGATGTCGACGACTTCACAGGTGGCACCCTCGACATCGCACACCTGACAGTCGGCCCGCTGAAGATCGAGTACTTCGTCGGCGACGCCTTCGAGCAGTTCCACGTCGACGACCAGACGACAGTCGAAGAACACACTGCCGAGGTCCAGCCTGTCGAGTCGAGGTCGACCGAGACCGGGCTCACCGCTGCGTTGCGGAACCGGAATCTCCTCTCGACGTACGCCGAGTTGCTGGCAGAACTCGGCGAGGGAGCGGCGCTGTCGGCGCTGTACGAGGAGATCTACCTCGAAGACGAGCGGTTCTGTGAGGCGCACGCACGGCGGCTGATGGAAGTCGGCGAGGAGACGGACGCCATCGAGGTCGTCGAGAACGGGATCGCCACGTTCGGATTCGGCAGTACACTCGGCTGGCTGGCTGCAGAGCTGTACGAAGGGCGTCGACCGGACGACTACCGAGAGACACTCCGACGACTGTTCGTCGACAGTGGAGAGTTCGCGGCGTACGACGACCTGCGTGAGGCGTGTTCGGCCGAGCGGTGGGAGTCCGTCCGCGCCGAGATCGAACAGTCACTCCGCGAGCAGAGCCGCGAGCGACTGATCGAACTGTACGTCCACGAGGACGACCTCGACGCGGCGCTCTCGGTGGTGCTCGACAGCGACCACCTGGCGTTGCTGCGACGCTACCGCTCGGATGTCGCCGACGCCGACCCGGAGGCGTACTTCGAGGCCTACTGTGACCGACTGCGTCCGTTCGCTGCCGGCAACACCGGACGGCGACACTACCGCAAGATCGCGGACCACCTCGAACAGATGCGTGGACTCGTCTCCGAGAGCCGGTTCGAGTCGTTCGTCGACTCACTGAAGGAGGAACACTCGAACCGTCCGGCGTTCCTCGACGAACTCCAGAAAGCCGGATTCTGACGCTGCCACTGTCGAACAGGAGCGGCGACGAGTCGGTCACACTTCCATGTCGTGGAACGTCCAGTCAGACGGGAGCCGTCGGTCGAATCCGTTGTCTTCCACAGCTGTTCGCAGTCGGTCTCGAACCGACGCGGTGAACTCGAACTCGTCGCTGATCTCCTGACGTCGGGACCAGTAGCGCGGCACAGTCGGGTCGCTCGACCTGTCGAGGGCGGAGAGCACTGACGCCACGAAGTACCGGTCTTCGTAGTCGACATCCTCGACAGCCACCAGCGTCTCGAACAGATCGGCGGCCGCGTCCTGATCCGCGTAGAACGCGTGGTGCAGACAGCCACGTACCCAGAACGGCTCCTCAGTGACGACCTCTCGGAGGTGAGACGCGACAGCGTGTTCCGGATGACCGATTCCCCAGCCGTACGGGGCCGACTCCTCACCGCCGAGATTCCCCATCGACTGCCAGAAGGAGCCGAGGTAGTCGAGCGCGTCTGTCGGAATCGACGCCACACCGTCGCGGAGACGGGTACGAACGACGTGTCGGCTGACTGCATTCTCGATGGCCACGCTGCAGTGTGGTTCGGTCTCTCTGGGATACGTAGCGACGATCTCTGCGAGGAACGACCACCCCTCTCGGCGAGCGGTCTCGTCGAGTATCTCGGCGACCGGCTCGTAGAACGTCCACAACAGAGCGCGGAACGTCTCACTGCTACGGTCGTACCCCCGGCGGAGGTCCTGTTCGTAGGCGGCGAGTGCGGTGAACGCCGGCTCCGTCTCTCCCGGCTCTGCCGCTCTCGCCGCCTCGAGTGCGGACTCGAAGTCGTCGCTGGCTGCGCGCCGCCCCCGCCGGTCTCGCTCGGCTGCTCGCTCCTCTCTCCGTTCCGCCATCGCCTCGGAGAGACCGTCGCTGAAGTCGTCGCTGGAGAGGTCACTGCCGTGCCCGCGCCGTGAGCTGGTGTCGGAACAGTCGTGGAGCCTGAGTCGACTCAGCGTCGAGAACTCCGATCCACACTCCTCACACTCGTGTGCCATGACTCGGGTCGACAACAGACTGCCGCAGATATGTATCTTTTGACTATCTCGTTTTGACGTGAAAACTCGTCTCCGCTCCAGTGAGAAACCAGTATCCAGCCGTCTCAGACGTACCCGTCACGAGCGAGCAGTTCGGCGACGAGCAGCGCGCCGCCCGCGCCGCCACGGACAGCTTCGTGGACGAGACAGTCGAACTGGACGCCGTCACCGGCGTCGTCGACCGGGCCGGTGACGACCGTCTGGCCGTCGCCAGCAGCCGTGTCGAGTCGGGGCTGTGGCCGCGACGGGTCCAGCGAGACAGTCACGGACTCCGTCGGCGCGCTCGGGAGGGCGACCGTCGGAGCCGACCGGAACGCGCTCTCGATGTCGACTGGCGACACCGACTCGTCGGTCTGGAGCCACACACTCTCCAGACAGGCGTCACGCACCGGCACGCGGTGAGAGGCGACCGACACGTCGACGGGGTGTGGGGAGACGCGTGTGCCGTCGAACTCCCCGAGCAGCTTCTGGAGCTCCGTCCGGAGCCGGCTCTCACCGCCACGGACGTGCGGGACGACGTTGTCCAGCGTCTCCATCGCCGGAGGGTCACCGCCCGCTGCCGGCCGGAACGTCGTGACGTGAACCTGATCGAGACCGAACTCCGCGACCGGGGCGAGCGGGAGCGCAGCGAGGACGGCCGGCGCGCCGGGGTGTTTGAGTATCGCGCCGTCCCACCCGCGCTCCTCGCGCTGCACCTCGATCAACCCCACCTGCTCGGGGTTCAACTCCGGCGTGACCAACGGCACGTCACGCTCCAGTCGCGCGTTGGTCGCGGTCGACACGACCACGTGACCCGCGGTCGCCAACTCCGGCTCGACGCGCTCCGCGACGGCGTCCGGGAGTGTCGAGAACACCAGATCGACGGCTGGGAGCGCTGTCGGGTCGGCGGCCAGCGCCGACGGCGTCACTGCCGGCGCTGTCACACTCGCCGGGAGCGTGTCGCCACCATCCGCACCGCCGCTGTGCTTGTCAGGCATCGGCCCGTCGCCCTCCGTCTCCCTGCGACGCTCCGCAGCAACCGCGATCCTGCCGCGTTCGTCCGCGCGGGTCACGACAGACAGCTCGAACTCCTCGTGTGCGAGCAGCGACCGGACCAGTCGTCGGCCGACGTGTCGGTCAGCGCCGACCACCGCCGTCTCGACTGGCATCTCACGCCTCCCACTGGAGGACGAACACGTCGCCCTCTCTGTCGTAGACGGTGGTCTCGCGTTCCGACTCCATGAACCGGCCGAGCAGCGGCGGGAGACCGAACTCCGTCGGTTCGAGGTCGAACTCCCCCGGAATCTTCAGCTCTCGCTTGTCTCCCGGGCGGAACGACACCGTCCGGTCGATCAGGTAGCGGTTCCCCTTCGAGTCCTCGACTTTCGCCTGCCACAGCGACACCGGGCCGTCGCCGTCGTTGCGGAGGACGGCGATCTGGGTGTCGTCGTCGTGGTCGCGGACGGCGACGACCGTGAGACTGTGGTGGGTGAAGTACTCGTTCTGCTGTGCGAGGAACGCGTACACCCCGCCGGTCAACAGCGCGACTGAGAGGACGAAGATGCCGATCACGACCAGCGCGTCGAGAATCGACAGCGCCGTGAAGACGAACCCGAGCCAGCGGTCCGCCAACACCGCCGTCACGCCGACTGCCGACGGGACGCCGACGGCGGCGGCGATCAGCCACGGCGACATCCGACTCCGCTGCCGGACGCCGGTGTCGACGAGGAACCCCTCGATCACCCCGCGACTGTCGAACGGGTAGACGACGACGAACAGCGCGAACAACACGACGGTGCTCCCGACAGTGTACGTTGCGAGCACCCGAGAGACGGTGAGGAGTTGGCTGTACCCCTGCCAGAGGCTGACCCCGTACACCACGCCCAACAGGATGTCGAGGAACAACAGGAACTCGAAGCCCGCGAGGAGCTTCCCCGACAGTGTCCGCAGCGAGAGGAACTGGAACCGACCCGCGAACGAGGCGACCCAGCGGTAGAACCGCGAGAGGTACGCGTAGATGATCCGTGGAATCTTCAGGATCTTCTTCGGGAGCTTCTTCAGCGGCTTGACGATCTTCTTCGAGACGCTCACGAGAGACACCTCCGAGTCCGATCGGGTCGCGTGGATCGTGTGCTACCAGCGGTCGTCATTCTTGACTCAGTTCTCCTCCCTGCGGGACGACGTCGTACCGCGGTTGGAGACTCTGTGCAGTCTCGCCGACGCGGTCGAGCGCGGTCGCCGTGCGGACAGTGTTGGTCTGATCCTCCGTGGCGGCCTCCAGTTCCTCGACCGCGTTCGTGAACGTTCGGTAGCTCTCTTCGGTCGCCTTCCCGTCGAGTGCGTCCGCGAGGTCGCGTACGTCGGCGACGAGCGTGGCGACGAACTCCTGGTAGCGGTCGCGGTCTGCCGGCACGTCGTCGGCGAGCGCGCCGCGGATCGCCTCGGCCACGTCGAGCGCCGCACGACTCACCGGGGCGACCTCCTCGAAGTCGGTCGCAACCCCGTCGAAGAAGCGAACGCCCGACTCCAGTGACTTCCGTGCGACGTAGTCGGTGTGGATCTCCAGCTTGTCGGTGAGCTCCTGCATCTCCGAGCGGAGCTGTTGGAGCCGAACGCTGAACCCCTCGATCTCGTCGAGTTCGCTCTCGATGTAGTCGGTCGGCTCCCCGATCCGGGTGGCGTGTGGGTTGTCCGTGTCCGTGAGGTGCGTGATCAGCAGCTCGTACAACATCCGTGTGTCGTACACGAACGGCCGACGGACGGTCTCGCCGCCGGGTCGCCAGTCGCCGTCCGTCGTCCGGACGAACGAGCCGAGGAACACGACCGGGTCCGTGCCGGGCTCGATCTGTGTCCGTCGTTGTTCGTGGTACTGGGCTGCGATCTCGTCTGCCAACTCCGCCGGCGACTTGTCCGTCGTGTCGAAGTCCGGCAGTTCGACCGGCTCCGTGTCGTCGAACTCTGGGGGGGTCTCTCGTGCCGTGATCGAGAACACTTCCAGAATCCGACTCTCCTCCGATGCCGTCTCGCCGGTCGCCTCCTCACCCGGCACCGGCACCGGGTCTTTCTGTTCCGTGTCGAACTCGATGTAGACGAACACTTCACTCCCCTCTGGCTTCGGGAGCGTCTGTGTGCTCGGGTTCCTGACGACGACTGGCCGACCGTGTGGGTCGACGGCGACACCCGGCTCGACTGTCACCGCGAGTCGGTCCCCCTCGTCTTCGAACTCCGAAATTTCGAGGCCGGCGAGAATGCCGGTGCCGGCGGTGAGTTTCGTCAGCGTCTCTAGTCGGTCCGCGTGGTACTGCTGGTCTGCCAGCATGTCCCGCGCGGTCATCAGCTTCCCTTGGAAGTACCTGTTCTTCTCGAAGTGGCGGAGCCTGAATCCGCTCGACGACTGTTGATCGTTGTCCTGGCTCATGTTGTGTGCTCGTGTTCGTGTCTGTCGCTGCTCTCGCACCCTCGCGGTCCCGAGGGACCGCCTGTCGGTTCCTCACCTAGACCGTCACAGCCCTATCACTTGTATTTCACTGGCGGCGACGGCGGCGGCCGACGCGAACGCTCGCCGAGGCGGTCGTATCACTTCCCGACCGCAGAGCGACGTGGATCACGGCCGGCGGAACGGCGAGGCGTCGTCGACCTCCTCGACGCCAGCCCCGTCGGTGAGCGGTTCACTGCGCGTTGCTGTCGCGGCGGCCGGCTCCGGTCGCCCGTCCGGCGTCGGGCCGAGCCGGGTCTGTTGGCCGAGTGCCGACTGTTCGACTTCGAAGTCTCCCTCCGGGAGCACGGTGTTGACGCCGAGGTACGTGTTGGCGTCGAGCCGACACTCCTCGCGGAGCTGTCGCACGTCTGCGTCAGTGTACACCGGCATCTCGGAGTCGACGATCGCCCGAATCGCCGAGACACACGACGACGGGAGCGACGGCTGCAACAGCAGTTGGAACCGCCGCGGGTGACCGACGAGCTGACTGTACGTCTCCCGGCGCTCGGGGTCGTCGATCACGGACAGCGCGTCGTGTTCGGCGAAGTACACCGCCTCCGCCGGGTTGCTCGACGCTCGCTCTCTGTACGCCTCGATCTGTGCGGCAGCCTCGTGTGCGTCGAGGTAGCCCGCCTCGACCAACGACTCCAACGACCGCTCGATTCTGACGAGTGCGTTCTCCCACGACCGGCTCGGGAGTGTGACGTGGTCTAAGTACAACTCGATAGTCGCGCTGATCCCGCCGACTGTGCCGCGCCGCCGGTACAGCTCTGGCGCGCGCGAGAGCAGCTCCCGCCGTGCGGACTCCGGCCACGCCTCACCCATGTCCACCGCGAGCCAGTCGTTGAGCCACGAGAGGTAGTCGGCCGGAATCGTCTCCGGGTCGAGGAACTGGGTGTGGTCGCCGAACGTCTGCTCGATGTCGACGAAGACGGACTCGAACAGCGACAGGAAGTGCGGGAGGAACGCGGAGCTCCCGCTCTGTTGCCGGTAGATCTCCGGCAGGTAGCGAATGTACGACTTTCGGGGACAGTACGCCGTCAGCGACCGGAGCCGCGGGGAGGCCGCACGACTCCCCACGAGTCTGATCTCGACGTTGAGGTACCGCCCGGTCGCCTCCTCCAACAGCATGTCCTCCGGATCGTGGGCCTCCCGCACGTCCGTCCGCTCGTCGAACGCCGCCATCACCGTCTCCTCTGCCTCGTCGATCCACCCCCGAATCTTCTGTTCCGGTGTCACCGGCAGAACACCCGCTACCGTCGACACGTCGTGTTCGAGGAGGTCCCACAGCCCTTCGATCCCGGCTGCTTCGAGCTCCCGCCGTTCCGTGTCGCCGAGATCCGACAGCGCAGAGAGGTCGTCGATCCCGTCTTGATCGCCGTTCGTCGTGTAGTAGGTCACGTCGACGCGTGTGTCCTGCTCCTGCTGGTCGATGTCGAGCGTGGCTCTGTGCCACTGGACGTCTCGCCTGCCGGCGTCGAATCGACCGACGATCCGTCCTTCGTAGCGGGTGTTCTCCGGGTCCTTCTGGTTGTCTGCCTCCTCCGTGAGGCTCCACACTCTGCCGTCGGTGCCAGACTGGATGAACAGCGTCTGCTCGTCGCCGGCGTCCCCGACCGTTCCGCTCACGAGACCCGTCCACGACTGGTCGAGTGTCGAGAGACGCTCGACAGTGTCCGTCTCCGTGTCGAACCGTCTGATCGACGGCGTGCCGTCGGACTCGATCCCGTAACAGACGAACACGTCGTTCGTCTGTGCCGCCAGCGCGTGCGGGGCGAACCCCGGCGGGAACGTGAGCTGGACGCGTGTCGGCTCCCCGAACGAGCCGGCGTCGGAGGCGACACGCGAGAGCACGTAGCCGTCGACGCGCTCGTCGAGCACGTACACCGTGTCCGCTGGCCCGACGGAGAGGTCGACCGGCGCTGTGAACCCGCTGGCGACGGTCTCGACTCCCGCACCCCGAGGCACGTACTCGCCGACACTGCCGCCCGTCGCGGCGTCTGCCCGCAAGACGAGGACGCCCCCGTCTGCGTCGAGCAGGTAGGCGCGCCGCTGGCTCCCGACGAGCGCGACCGGATCGGTGTCGGTGTCCGTGAACCACTCCAGCCGGCGGAGTCGCCGGGAGAAGACGGCGACGCGACCCGCCTCGTCGACGACGTACACCTGCGTGGCCGTGGTTGCGATGCCGGCCGGCGCTGCGAGTGCCGCTCGCTCGCTCCCCGCCAGCGACAGCTGCCGCAGCGCGCCGTCGTCTCTGACGTACACCCGCACCTCCCCGTCGTCCGTGAGCACCCCGAGGTTCCCGTTCGGGCTGAGATCCACGTCCGTCGCAGCGAACCCCAACTGGGCCGGCGACAGTGTCGGCGTCTTCGCCAGCGTGATCCCCTCCTCGGTGACGCTGACGTTCCGCTCTGCCCACTCCTCCCAGTCGTCGAGCGTGCGCGCACTCAGGAACGCGAACTCCTCGGTCATCCGCCGACGCCTCCGTTGTCGGACGCGAACTCTTCGGTCATCCGCCGACACCTCCGTTGTCGGACGCGAACTCTTCGGTCATCCGCCGACACCTCCGTTGTCGGACGTGAACCGAACGCGCACCTCGTCGCGCGACAGCGAGACGAGCGCGGCGTCGTCGATGTACACGTTGCCGTAGTCGTCGATCCGCTCCTCGCCGCGTGCGGTGAACGTCACGTCCTCGACCGCGCGGACGCTCGGCAGCGTCGCCAGTAGATCCGTGATCTCGGCGACGTACAGTGTGTGTCCGAACGGCCAGCCGTCGCCGTCGAACCCGTCGACCGGGTGGAGGTGCTCCTCCAGCGCCTCGCGTACGTCCGTCCGCACTGCGGCCTCCGTGTACCCGGGGAGCTCCGAGACGGTGACTGTCACGCCGATGTCGACGTACGTCGGCTCTCTGACCGTCACTCGATCCGTGACGAGCCGTGTCCGGTCGAGGTGTTGCTGCACGGCGTCGAGGAACCCTTCGCTCGGCGTCGGCTTCGACTGCGTGCTGTACGGGACGACGACGACGTCGATCTGTTGGATCTCGCCGCCGTCTGCCATCTCCCGCGTCCGCGAGGAGGCGTGTGCGCGGCCGAACCTGAGTCCGGGCGTGTGGGTCGCCACGTACTCGTAGTCGTCGAGTGTCGTCGCCCTGTACGGACGCTTGAAGTCGCGCTTGAACCTGTCGAGGGCGTCGTCTGCCGACTCCGTGTCCGTCCCGCCGGACGCGGGACCGAGCGGCCTCACGTCGACGGCCTCGAACTCCGTGCCGTGTGCGACCTCGTCCTCGGCGCGTCGGAACCGCCACTGGTCCGTCTCGGCGACGTTGCCGTCTGCGCCGCCGCCGTACACACACCGTGTCGCGTGGACGTGCTCGCCCACTGGCGGCTTCGCACCGTCGATCCCGTTGCCGAACCTGATCGCGCCACGCTGGGTGTCGAGCACGTAGTGTGTGTCTGTCGGGCCGGAGCTGTCGAGGTCGTCCACCTCCGTCCACTCCTCGCCGTCGACGACGATTGTCGCGTCTAACACCGGCGCGTCGTCGAAAAAGAACTCCTGTCCGGACTCGATGGTGGTCTCGAGCGTCTCGTCGTCCCGTCGGAGGAGTTCGTCGTGGACGGTCTCGCGGTGGCTGATCTCCCAGACGTTGAGTCGGAGACTGTCGAGCTGTGGCGGCCGTTCGTAGCCCGCCTCGGCGATTCGGGCGCGAATCCAGTACAGCCCGGACGGCTGCCCGTGGACCGACGCCGAGTCGACCGCCTCGGTGTCGTCGATCCACCCCGGCGGCTCCCGGAACGTCACCCGACCGCCGTCGTAGAACGACGCTGTCTCGTCGGCGACGACCGGCAGCGCCGACCACACCTCGTCGTCGTCCCACCCGGGGTAGTGGGTGCAGTGCTCCCAGACGACGGAGACGGACGGCTCGAACGTCGAGGTGAAGTCGCCGTGTGTCGCCGGCTCCGGGAGGTGACTGTCGTGGTACTCCACTGTCAGCTCGAACTCGTCGGTCGCCGCGAACGGGTTCCGGTCGAAGCCGAGGTACAGCGCGTCGTCCGTGTCCGGGTCCTGACCGAACGCGTAGAAGTGGGTGTTGTCCGTTCGTGACTCGCGGGTGTTGTTCACCGTGTCTGCGCCCGACACCGTGAGCACACGCTCGATCTCCGCCTCGATCAGCGTCTCGTCGTCCACCGTCTCGAACGTCTCCGTCGCCCCGGAGCGGTCGTCGACCAACAGCTGTTCGCCTGCCTCGACGGTCACGCCGTCCGTTCCGGGCGGTGGTGTCACCGCGAGCTCCGCGGTCGCTGGCTCTGGCGGCTGGCGCTCGACACCGAGCAGCTGGAGGTACTTCTCGCGGTCGCGGTCCGAAATCTGGTCGATCTGGTAGGTGTACGTCTCCGAGATCCACGTCAACACCTCCAAGATGGCGATCCCGGTGTCGTGTCTGTTGTGGTCCGTCCACTCCTCCGTGTGGACCGGCACCTTCCGCTTGGCCTCCTCGAACACCGCTTCGAACTCTCTGTCGTCGAGATCTGGAATGTTCACGCCCACGATCAGCCACCTCCGATCTCCACGTCGATAGTGTGTTGCCCGCCGTAGACGAGCACGTCCGGCGGCACGGCCGGTGCGCCCGCACCCCCGGAGAGTGTCACGCGGTTGTCACCCTCCACGTAGGTGACGGCGATGTCTCTGACACGTTCGACTGCATCCACGCGGTCGAGTCGGTTGGTGAACACTGTCGGTGCCGGCGCGGTGCCGATCTCCCAGCCCTCGCCGTCGAAGCCGCCCGTCAGCGGGTGGACGAACTCCGTGAGTGCGCTCTTTGCGGACTCCTGTACGGCGGTCACGCTCTGTGCGCCGGAGGTCTCGACGGTGGCGTGGACCGACAGTTCGAGGTAGTTGGGACCTCTAACCGTCAGGTTCTCCTCGCGTCCCACGACTGCCTCCGGTGCCTTCTCTCGCATCTCCGTCTCGACCTGTTGTAACAGCTCGTCTGCGGGCACCGGCTTGGCTGCGTCGAGATCCGGGACGACGAGCAGGGTGACGTGTCCGACCGCGCCGGTCTCGTCGAACCCGCCACGACACCGGACTTTCTCGATCTCGCGGGCGGCTGACTTGGCGATCCGCTCGAACCCGTCCGTCGTCACCGGACGGTCGCGGTCGCGGAGCCGCTTGGGTGCCCGCGAGAGGAACTCCTCGACGGGCTCTTCGTCCTCGCCGGTCTCTCCCGGCCCGGGGTTGGTGACGCTCTCGACGAACTCCACGTCGTCTTCGAGTGTGTCCACCGCGCCGACCGCCACGTCGCCGTCGTCGCCGCCGCCCGTCTCGTAGTCGGCCCGCACGTTGTTCTCGGCGGCCGGCGGAATCGCGCCGCTCTGCCCGTCGCCGAACCGAACCTCCCCGCCGGTCCGGTCGAGGACGTAGTGTCTCGACGACGCCGTGGAGCGCAGGAAGTCGGAGACTGGCGTCCACTCCACCCAGAACGCCGTCGGCTCCCCGTCGTCGTCCGTCTCCCGTTCGACGGTCGTCTCGTCGCTGCCGAGCAGCCGCTGGCGCTCCTGTTGTGACAGCGCGTCGAGTTCGTCCACCCAGACGTCTGCGGACAACACTGGTGCGCTGTCGAACGACAGCGTCTGGTTCGCGGTCCCCGACGAGGAGCCGAGCGTCTCCGCGGACACTGTCTCGACGTTCTTCCCCCACGCCGTGTTGAGGTGGAGTCCGTGGACGACCGGCGGCGTCCGGGTCCGCTCGCTCTGCTCGCGGGCGGCGATGGTCTCCGTCGACAGCTCCCGCAGACTGGTCGACTGCTGTTCGGTCGGGACGAACAGCCCGCCCTCGCTGCGTGCGAACTCGTCGCCGGTCACCCGCACGCGAATCCAGTGGCGGTCCGTGCCGAACAGCTCGAACGCCGTCGTCTCCCCCGGGAGTGCGAACGAGAGAATCCCACGCTCTGTCAGGTCTTCTGTCCCGTCCCGCAGGTCGAGTCGAACCCACTCGTCGGGCGTCGACTGCCCCGTCTTCGGGTCGGGCGCGTACTCCACGTCCGTCCACGGGTTGAAGCCGTGAGGGTAGACGGCCCCCTCCATCGGGATGTACAGGTTGATCGGTCCGTTCCTGATCGGACCGTCGAAGCCGAGGTACAGCGACTGGCTCTCCACGTCGAGCGACTCGAACGGTCTGAACGTCCCGGTCTCCTCGCTCACGTCGACGACAGACAGGTCGTTGTGGACGAGGAGGTGTCTGAACGGCACGGACGGCTGCGCGTAGCTCACGACCACCTCGTCGTACTCCGGCGGCGAGATGTGGTCGGTGACGCGCTGCCAGTTGTCCTCCTCGACTTCCTCGATCTTCAGTTCGCCGTAGTTGCCGGAGACGAGACGGGCTCTGATCCAGTGACGGTCGTGACCCATCACGTCCGTCTGGCTCACGTCTGCCGGCACCTCGAAGGAGACCGTGCCGGGCGACTGGAGGTGGTTCGTCCCGTCTGTCACGGAGAGTCGCCGCCAGCCGTCGCCGTTCCAGTACTCCCAGACGAGTCGCGGCTCCGCGTCGTTCGCCTCCGCGCGGCTGTCGCCGCCCTCGAACCGCAGTTCGATGTCCGCGCCGGGCTTCGTGAACGCCTCCTCGCAGGCGAACACGAACGTGGACGCCTCTGTCGGGTTGTCGCCCAACGGCTGGATCGTCCCCTCCCCGGTCGGGGCCAACGCCACGTCGTTGTTGACGGCGTCGTCCAACGGCAGGGTGCCGCCGGCTGCCGCCTCGGAGCCGACGGAGAGCCGTGCCGACTCGACGACGGTCTCGAACAGCTCCAGCGACAGGTCGTCGTCTGGAATCCGGCACCTGATCCACCGGCTCTCGACGCCGTCGACCTCGCTCTCGGTGATCTCGCCCGGAATCCCGAGCGACAGCGTGAGCGGCTCACACTCGTTGCCGTACCGGCCGGGGTCGGTTCCGAGTCGACTCCGCAGCGACTCCAGTCGCCGGTGGAGCCGCTCGGCGACGGCCGGTTCCGGCTCCCCCTCGGTGAACAGACTCGGCGGGAGATTCGGTCCGTCCTCGTCGTCGGCGTTCCCGAATCGCCCCTTCCGCACGTCGTCTGCGAGCGCGCGGACCAGCGTCTCCTCCGACTCGGGGTTCCGGACGCGTTCGAACCCCTGGGTGCCGAGGAACGTCTCCAGTCTGTCGAGGAACGACGCAACTTTCTGGTACTCCGAGACGCTCGTGATCTCCGGGTCCTGTCGCTCGCCGACGACGAGCTCGTGCCAGCCCTCCTCGCCGGCCTCGTTCTCTCCGAAGTACTCCCACGTGAGGTACTCGCGGAACGTCTCGGCCGGCGCGTTCGTCGACAGCTCCAGCTCTACTGCCGATCCGGGGTTGAGCTGCAGCAGTTCCGTGTGTCCGAGGTAGAACTCGTGCGCTTGGACGTTCTCGCCGACGAACAGCTCAGTCGGCTCTCCCGCGTGTACGTCGGCGGTGTGGTCGACGATCCGGTCCGTGCCGGGGTCGACGGCGTACACGTCAGTGAGCTGTGCGGGAGTCGCCTCGAACTTCCGGTCGCCGGCGGTCTCGAACCGTTGTTCCGGGCGGTCGTCGGTCGCAGGCGCGGAGACGGTCGTGCCGAGCGGGATCGTGACGTTCTGGTTCACGTCGCCGACGTCGAACGTCAGCGGCAGCTTCGCGGGTTGTGGCGGCTGCGTGCCGAAGTCCAGCGCGTTCAGGAACACCGCACGCTGTTTGTCCGGCACGCGGTCGAGCCGTTCGACAACGTCCTCGGAGATGTCGGCGAAGATCTCGAACAACACGGTTCCCGCGTCCGAACGCTCCGGGTCCCAGTCGTCCACGTAGTAGGGCGCTGTCTCCGTGAGCCACGACAGCACCGCGTCTCTGTCGCGGCCGTCGAGCACCGGGCTGTCGTCCATCGTCATCCCAGTCACCTGTCGACGTAGAACGGGTACACCATGTTCGACTCCGAGTTGGTGGACCGGACCACGTAGCTGATCTCGATCAACAGCTTGCTCGGCTCCTCCGGGTCGCGTCTCGCCGTCACGTCCGCCACGTCGATGCGTGGCTCCCACTCGATGAGCGCCTCCTCCACGCTGCCCTCGACGAGCTTGCGCGTCGCTCCGTCGATGGTGTCGAACACGTGGTCGTGGATGTCACAGCCGAACCCGGGCCGCATCACCCGCTCGCCTTTCGCGGTGCCGACGATGATCCGGATCGAGTCTTTGATGCTCTGTTCACCCTGCGACAGTGATACGTCACCCTTGTGGTCCGTTCGCACTGGGAACCCCCAGCCAGTCCCGGTGACGTCGTCGTTGCCAGTCGCCATGGTCACTTGATCATCACCGTCGGACAGCCTTTCACGATCGTGTTGGGTGGGCCGCTCTCGACGATGCTGTCACCCATCCGTGCTGCCGGCATCTTGTTGATGAAGACGGTCGTGCTCCCGGGCTGTGTGACGCCGCCGACGTGTGGGACGACTCCCGTCACCAGCGGACACGTCGAGAAGTCCATCATCGCCCGCCACGCGGGCATCTTCCCGATCAGGACGTTCGGACTGCCGGGTGCGCCGGCCAACGGTGCGCCGTGTGCCGTCGAGTCTCCCATCCGGGCTGCTGGCGGCACTACAGCTCACCCCTGCCGACGACGACGATCCGTCTGCCGCCACAGCCGACGGTGTTCGTCGGTGTCCCCGCTGTGCTCGTCCTGCTCGTCGATTCGTGTACCCGTGTCGGTTCGGTGTGTCTGAGTGTGTCCATCGTGTCTCTTTGTGTGTCGTGTCTGCTCGTCGCCGTCTCCGACGACGGTACCGTGTCGATTCGCTTTCGTCGGTGTCGTTCCGAATCTCTGTCCGCACTGATTTCAGTGTTGCGGCGGTCGGGGCTCCGTTCGGCGTCCCCACGCTCAGTTCAGCATGATCATCGACCCCTTCATCTTGAGGATGCCGCTGGTTTTCACGTTCAACATCCCTTTGGCCTTGATGCCGAGCATCCCCTTGCTCTTCAGCGAGAGTTTCCCCTTGCTGGCAATCTTCGCCTGCGACTTGGCGCTGGCAGACAGCTTCTGTCCGGAGATCTTCACGCCCTTCTTGCCCTTGATCTCCACAGACTTCCCGGAGAGTGACAGCTTCTTCTTCGCGTCCACGGCCACGCCGTCTTTCGACATCGTGATCGTGTTCCCCTTCTTGTCCTTCAGCTTGATCTTCTCGTTCTTGTCGTCGACGAGCACCTGTTGGCCGGCGTTCGTCTTGATCTCCACGTCGCCTTTCCCCTTCTTGTCGTTCAGGGTGATCGTGTGACCCGCCCGGGACTTGATCTGTCTGATCGGGTTCTTCTTCTTGTTCTTCTGTGGCGGCTTCTGTTTCCCGTTCCACAGCGAGCCGACGATGTACGGGTCGTGGATGTCGCCGTCGCCGAACGCCACCAACACCTCGTCTTTCTTCTCCGGGAGGAAGTACGTCCCCATGTCCTTGCCCGCCATCGGGGTGGCGATGCGCGCCCACTTGCTCTGGTCGTCGGCGTCGCGCCACGGGAACGTCACTTTCACGCGCCCCATGTTCTCGGGGTCCTCGATGTCGGCGACGACGCCGACGTACACCCCGTACAGTCCGTCCTCCTGATCCTCCGTCACTAGTCCTGATCTGTTCACTCGTCTGCCCTCCGGCTAGTCTGCTGGCGTGTCTGTGTCGGGTTCATCGATCTGTGTCGTTGGTGCCTCGTTCGGTCTGTCTCGTAGGTGGCTCGTTCGGACAGTTCGTCGGTCCCTCACTCGTCGAGTCGCGTCACTTCGAACGACATTCGGTAGCCAGTGTCTCCCATACGGTGGGTTGCCTGTGTCACGTAATAGTTCTTTGTGAACTTCGACCCGAGTCCCTTCAGCTTCACTACTTTGCCGGCGACGATGGAGGGAATCCCGAACGTCTCGGCGGTCCCTTCAACGCGGAGCGCTTCGAGCTTCGACTTGGCGATGTCTTTGGCCTCCGACTTCGACTCGACTGGCACGCGGTAGACGCGCTTCCCAGAGCCCTTCTTGTTCTTCGCGGAGCCTTTGATCGTCTTCTTCTTCTTCTCGTCCCAGTAGCGCACCTCCACTTCGCCGTGGTTCGGCGGCCGCATCTCGGCGGTGAACGACTCCAGCGACTCGCCGTAGTACAGCTCCGCGACCGGATCGCTCGATGCGCCCTCCGAGCGTGGTCTGAACTGGCCCTCTCCCATCGAGGCGAAGAACTCGAACCCGTACTTGTTCGCCAACTGCGTGACGAACTGGTAGTCCGACTGGTCGTCCTGGAACACTCGCTGGAGCTTCGCGCTCGCCTTCTTCGTCTTCACGCTCTTCAGCGACTTCGAGGCGACGGACTTGGCGATCTTCCCGACGGACTTCTTCTTCCACGACTTCGAGTTGGTCCCCTTCATCATCTTCCGCAGCGCGCTGTAGCCGGTGACGATCACCTTCGGCGGCTCGTTCGTGGTGAACTCCGGCTCGACCGTCTCGATGGAGCCCGTGAACACCTTCGTCGTCGACTCGCCGTAGCCGAAGGAGATCTCGACTGACTTCCCCGGCTCGAACGTGCTCCACTTCAGCTCCTCGAAGGACACCTGCTCGTGGTCGAACGGGTAGGTGAGCGTGATCGAGAAGTGGTCTGCGCCGTCTGTCGTCGTGTCGACGACCACGTCCGACACCTTCTCGCTGTACTCGTCGAACTTCGTCCCGCCGACGTTCACGAGGAACCGTGGGGCGTACGACGTTGGGTAGGTGGACGCCACGACTCACCTCCTCCCCCGCGCAGGGGACTCACCCGAGTGACCGTGTCGGTCGCACTGGCCCGTATCACCCGAGTGACCGTGTCGGTCGCACTGGCCCGTCCCACGACTGTCACGCGTGAGGAGTCGATGCCGTCTCTCCTCACGACTGTCGCGTCCGACGAGTCGGTGCCGCGTCGAACCCTCGCCGTCGCCGCCGTGTGTGACTCTCTGGAGCATACTCACAGTGGCGGGAGGGTGAGTTTGTCCCCCGCCTCGATGGCGCGTGGGTTCTCCAGGTCGTTCGCGTCGGCGATGGTCCGCCAGTGGGACGGGTCGCCGTACTCCTCGCCGGCGATGAGCCAGAGGGTGTCTCCCTCCGTCACCGTCCAGATCTTCATCTTGTCAGTCGACTCGTGTTTGATCTTCGACTTCTGTTGTTTCGCCTCCTTGTACTGTTCGAACGTCACGTCGACCCACGCGCGCACCGGGATGCCGTCCGGTTTGAACCGCGTGAAACGCTTGTTCGCCTCGACCAGCACGGCTTGGAAGTCGATGCCGCCGCCCCACACGAACCGACACTTCGGCGGCGCGTGGAGTTTCCCGTCCACCTCCAACAGCGAGTCGAGGTCGTCGAGGTACTCCGACCGCACGTCCGCCTGTTTCTTGGTCGTGTCGAAGAACAGCTCCATCGACAGTCTGTCGGCTTTCCCGCTGGTGAACTGCTTGATCGGCACGTTCAACAGCGTGTTGTGGTCCGTGTAGCCGACGCTCTTCTGTACCTGGTACTCCTGTGGGTTGAACGCGCACGTGATCTTCGTGCCCTCGTTCTTCCCGTTCAGTATCTTGATGTACGCTTTTTCGAGTGAGGAACTCATCTACAGTCCCCTCCGTCGTCGTTCGATCCGGATCTTTCGTTCGAGCTCTCTGTACAGCTTGCCGACGACCTGATCGAGCATCGCCTCGGACTCCAACACCTCTTCGACGCCGAGGTCCGAGACGCCGCCGCCCGGTTCGCCGGCTGCCGGGTGTCGCCCGGTCTGTCTCCGGGGAGACGACTGCTGTCTCGGCCCGTCGTTGCTCTGGGTCTGCCCGCGCGGTGGGCGCTGCTCGCCGCGGTCTCTCGCCTGCGGGTGTCGACTCCGCGTGTCGGCCGTCGGCGAGGACCCGCTCTGTGGCTGCTCCGTCGTTCCCATCCGTGCGCGCCGCCGTCGCTCGCTGGGGTGGACTGCCGACGCGGTGTCGGCGTCCACGCCGGCGTGTCGCTGCCGGCGCTCGGCCGGGTGGGTCTTCTGGCCCGATCCTCGTCGTTCCTGTGTCGGTGCGAAGTTCCTGTCGGCTGTCGCCGACCCGCTCGTGTGTGACTGTCCGCCGCGGTGACCGCCAGCCGCGCGGCCGCTCGTGTCCTCGCGACGCGGGGGGTCGTCCCGCTGGTGGTGCATCGACGGCGCTGCGGCGGCCCCGTCTTCTGTCCGTTCCGTCACCAGCGACGTCCCGCGACGCTGGCTCACCACGCCGCTGTCACCCTGTGCCGCCGCGCGTGTCTCCGAGACGGTCGGGTCCGCGGACTGGACTGTCGTCAACCGTGGTTCTCCTGTCGACGACCGCTCGCGTGGACCGCCGGCAGACGACCGCGTACTTCCGACGGTCGTCGTGACTGTCGAACGATCCGACATCGCGGTCGCGTCCGACTGTGACCCGCGATCCCGTGCGGCAGGTGATCCTGCCGACGTGGTGAGTGGCTCGGTCGACGCGGTGAGTCGTCCTGTCGACGCGGCGGGCGATTCTGTCGACGCAGTGAGTCGTCCTGTCGATGCAGTAAGCTCCGTGGTACGTGAACCGGCGTCGACACGTTCGCGTGACTCCTCACCGGTCTGCGTCCAGTTGTCCGTGACACCGGTCTGCGTCCAGTCGCCTGTGACACCGGTCTGCGTCCAGTTGCTCGTGAGTGAGCTGGGTTCGGGGGCTGCTCTTCCGGTACCAGCCGACAGCGCGTTCTCGTCGTCGCCGTCGGTCAACACGCTCGGACTTGCGACAGTGAGTGTCGGCGCGTCGTTACGCTGGTCTCGCACACGCGGGCCACGCACCGGCTCCGATTCGCTGTCTGCCACCTCGTCACCGAGACCGCGGGAGTGACCGACACCGGAGCGCGTGGTCTCACCAGTACCGAGGTGCATGCCGTCACCAGCAGAGGGAGAGCGCCAGCCGCCAGTTCCGGGCGCGGTGTCGGTGTTACTGGCGATGTCCGTGGCGTGAGCGATCCGACTGCTACGGACAGCGTGACCGGCAGCCGTATCAGAACCAGCGAGTGTCCCGCGACGACTCGCGTGACCGTCACTCGTCTGTGCTTCGGTCTCCGTCGAGTGGCGCTGTGAGTCAGCGACAGTCTGCAACACTGTCGGTCTCAGCCGGCGCGTTCGTGGTCCGCTGTCGGTCCGTCTCGTCGCCACCGACGACGGCTGTGAGATCAGCTTGTGACGCGCTGCCGCCCGACCGTGACTCGCTGCCGACGGAGCGCGACTCGGCGTCGAGGAACTGTGACTCGCTGCCGACAACTTGCGCCGCGCTGCTGACGAGCTTCGACCCGCTGCCGACGAGCCGTGACCGGGTGGGGTTGTCGAGACGGGCTCGGCTGGCGCGTCTCCGCCTCTGGCGCTCTCCGCAGTCCCGGCTGCGGGGTCGTCAGCCGGCCCCCCGTCGAACGCGCTGCTGTCGGAGACAGCCGTCGGGTCACGTGTGCTGCCCGCGTCGCCGGTGCCGACCGAGTCAGTGAGGACGTGCGGACTGGTGGGTGCGGCGGGGGTGTCCGACTGGCTCCCGCTCTTCGACCAGACTGTCGACTCGCTCGGGTCGACTGGTCTGCTCTCTTCGCTACCGTGTGCTACGGTGGTGTCGACCGCCACTCCAGCACCCTCGTCACTGTGGAGCGACCGCCGTGACACGGTCCGCACTGCGGGGCGGAGAGTCGGCTGTGCTGGCTCTCTACTCCGAGACCCGGACCGGGATCGGTCGGTCGTCTGCGTTGCCGGGCGAGACCACCCGACACGGCGGCGTGTCGGACCGAGAGCGGCGCTCCGTCCGACGGCGTCGTTCGACGCTGTCACGGGTCGACCCGTCCGCCCGGTTCCCGTTGGAGGATTGCCGGACGACTCACCGAACGGTGGCTCCAGTGGAGCGCCGGTATCCCGCGTGGCGCTATCGACGGTGCCAGAGTCCTGTCCGGGTCCGTAGGTCGTGTCGGACTCGACGCCGTGTGCTGGCTCTGTCCCGGCAGGGAGTCGCTGGAGCGTACGGAGTGCGGGACCGCTGGCCGCGCCTCCACCGCTTCGGTCGGTGACACGCCGCTCCACAGCGGCCTCGCCGCTGGTCGCCGACCGCTGGAACCCGCTTCGCTGGAACCCGAGACGCTGCTGCACAGCCGTCTGCTCGATCTGCCCGGGTTGCCGGGTGTGTCTCCCATTCGTCTGTCCGCTGTGTGGCCCGCTGTGCTGTGTACTGTGTGGTCCACTGTGTGACTCGCTGTGCTGTGTACTGTGTGGTCCACTGTGCTGCGTGCCGTGCGGCCAGTCGAGTCGTGCGCGTGTCGACCGTCTGTCGTCGTCTGCTCGTGACGTGACGGTCGTGTCGGCGCGTGGCTGTGCAATCGTGGTGCCAATCGTGGTGCCACTCGGCTGCGTGACCGCGTCTGCGCCGGGGGTACTATCGCCGGACACGGGAGTGCTGTCGCCAGACACGAACGTTCTGTCGCTGGATACGGAGCCCGAGACAGACCGACTAGCCTGCTGTCGGTCCGATTCCGTCGGCACACTCGAGGAACCTGTGATTGGTGATTCTCCAGCGACTGTCGGCTCGGTAGTCGACGACGACATCCCGACGGACGACGAGCCGCCGACAGCCGATCCGATGTCTCCCAGTGCCGCCTCCTCTGCCGCCGACTGCTCCGCGAGGCGACCACTGTCGAGGGTCACGGGCTGTATCCCGGTCAGTGTCGTCGGGGCGGCACGTCTGACAGCTGTGCGGTCGGTGTCGCTCTCTCGACTGTCTCCGCGAGCTACCGACGAGGGCGATTGGCTGGTCACCTCCGCGGAGGCTGTCGAGCGCCGTGGTGACCACTGACCGACGTTCGCTGTCCGGCCACGACCGGTGACCGTGCGTCCGGCTCCGGAGGCCCTCGTACCAGCGCGAGTCACGCTCCTGTCGAACCGGCTGACAGCGGTCTCGACCGCCGGTGTCGTGTCCGTTGCGCGGTCTCCCGCTCGCCTGGTGGCGCGGTCGGCGGTCTGTGTACTGTCGGCCGTTCCCGCTACGTGACTGTCACCACTCTCGCCGACGCCTCGATTCACATCGGCCGAGACTCCCCGTTCCCGGTCCGCGACTTCTCGGTCGCGGTCAGAGGTCGCTCGTGTCTCGGCGGAGGTCGCCTGTGTCTCGGCGGAGGCTGTTCGTGTGTCGGTGGCTGCACCACGCGGGTCGATGGGTGCCGACCGCGCGTCAGCAGCCGTCCGTCGCTCGGTAGCCGTCGTCTGCTGTGTGACAGCCACTGTCCGTTCCGCGGTGGTTGTCGTCTGGCGCTCGTCGGCCGAGGCCTCACTCGCCCGGTCGAGAGCCGTCGCCAGACGACTGCGCGTCGTACTCGGCGTGTCGATTTCGAGACCACGCTGGGCGCGTTGTCCCGTCGGGGGGCTCGGCGGGGCGACCTCACTCTCCGTGTCTCTGGCTCCAACGTCTCCCTGCTGTCGTCCGGCTGCCGGTTGACCTCCGGTGATTGCCGTGTCTGAACCGCTGCTCACCCTCGGCTGTCCGCTGGGAGAACTGCTCGTTGCCCTGGGCTGTCTGCTGGTGGACTCGGTCGCCGCGCGTGAGTGATCGGCTCTCTCCGAGGGGTGTCGGTCGCCGCTCCTCTTCGAAGGATGTCGGTCGCCGCTCGTCGTCTGCGACTCTGTCGTCACCGTGACGAGCGGTGTCGCCGGTGATCGCATTCTCGGGCCCGAGGATTGTCTGGTGTCGCCCGTTGCTGGGAGGCTCGCGTCTCCGTCGGCCTGCGTGCTCGCAGTCGGGCGTCTGAGCACGACACCACGTGGGACTGTGACACGCGATGCCGCCGATGCCGCTGTGACACCCGCCGCGCCCGACGCGTCACCCTCGGCCGTTCGTGAGTGAGCACCAGTCGCCGGGACGGCTCTCCGACCGGTAGCTCTGTCTACTCCCCACTGCGCAATACCGGACCGGCCGCTCGTTCTGTTCGGCGGAGACTGTCTGCCCGTGGTGCCCGCAGTTCGATCCGAGGTATCTGCCTGCGTCCCTGCAGCCGAGCGTTCACTCGGGCTGGACACTTTACGCTCAGACGCTTCCCGTGGCGAGTGGTCTCGAACGGACTCACGGCGTGTTTCACCACCCGTGGAAGTCGTTGCGGTCGTCCGGTCACGAGAGGCAGCTCCTCCCGACTCACGCGGCGTTTCCGAGACCGCGTCCGAACGTAATTCGACGTTTGGCGGAGAGACAGGCTCTGTTCGGGGTGAAAGCCCCGTGTCGGTGGCCGGCTGGCTCGACTGCTGTTCACTCGCTGTCTCGGCGAGTGCGACGGACTCGGTGTTCTCGGCTCCGAGTTCGGTTCTCGACTCGCCGAGCCACGTGAGTCGCGCCGGGACCGACGACCGCCGCTGGACGCGACCCACGCTGTGTCGGTCGGAGAGACGCGTGACGGTCTCGGTCTCCGTCGGCGACTCCGCGGCGTCTGACCGCCCTCCGGTCGCCGCCTCCGCGGCATCCGACCACCCTCTGCTCGCTGCCTTCGCTGCGTCCGACCGCCCGCTGGCCGCCGCCTCCGCAGGTGTCCACTCGACGACTGTCGAGTCTGTGTGGCGCGTGGCGGTGAGTAGCCTCCGTGCGGCGTCCGACGACTGATACGGTCGTGCGTAGTGATTTTCCGCGACTGTCGCGGTATCGGGCGGTATCACGTCGCTGCGGTGCCCGCTGTCAGTCGTCGGTGGTAACGACCTACGCACGACCGTATGACTCCCGGTGAGTGTTCGCAGCGTCGGAGCCGAGGATGCACTCGACGGAACGGACGATACCCGACGGAACACCCTCTCCGAGACACCGCTGTCTCCTGTACTGCTGTCTCTGCTACCAGAACCAGAAGACGGGTCTCCACGCTGGGGCTCGCGTGCTGTCCGTCTACGCCGGTCGTCCTGCCGCGACACCGGTCCCCAGTCACGAGCCGAACTCGACCGGGCCGACGCGCGCTCGACACCAGACTGACCGGGAGCGTCCTGCGACGCGTCAGCTGTGTTTCCGGCCGGCGCGTCTACGCCACCGGTCCCACGAACACCGGTCTCTCCGGTGCTCGGACTGTCGGTCCCGCTCGTGTCAACGCCGTCTGCTGCCTCGCCGTCACCTGTCTCCAGGGTGTCTGTTGTCTCACCGCCACTCGCGTCCACAGCATCTGTCGCCTCGCCACCACCCGTATCCGTACCGCCTACCGCCTCGCCACCACTCCTACCCGTGTCGGCTGTCGCCTCACCGCCACCCGTATTGGCGACTGCGTCCGGGCCGCTGCCTCTCCCGGTAACATCGACCTCACCCGTGTCGTCCGCAGCCTGTCGAGTCGTCGCACTGCGAGTCATCCCCGGGTGGTCGTGCCTCTGCCGGCTGGTGACGCCGTGGTCGCCTCGTCGGAGCCCTCTCCGACTCTCGTCGGTGTCTTCTGCTCCTTGCTCGGACTCGATCACGTGTTGGAGCTGAGTGCCGATGATCCGGGTGCGAACGCCGGTCGACAACACGCCTGCCGCCGGGCGGTCGTGTGCCGATCCCGACCCCCGAGCGGGGAAGTCGAGTGTGAGAAGTCGCTGTCCGTCGCCAGCGAGCACACCGATGCCGTCACCGCCGAGGACACCAACACTATCGCCGTCGAGTACACCGATGCCGTCACCGCCGAGGACGCCGATACCGTCGCCGCCGAGGACGCCGATACCGTCGCCACCGAGGACGCCGATACCGTCGCCACCGAGGA
>CAKZQY010000317.1 GCA_937142015.1 uncultured Halobacteria archaeon | reverse complement strand
TTCGAGCGTACAGCCACACTTCGAGCATTGTTGGCTGGTGTAGGACGGGTCGACTGTTTCGACCACGATCCCAGCCAGTTCCGCCTTGTGTTCGGTCTGTTCTTGGAGTTCGCGGAACGCCCACTGTTGGAATTTTTTGTCGTCGCTGATACGCGCTCGGATCTGCTCCAAGTTCTCGAAGGCGATGTGCGTACAGCCATGTCGGTGCGCTTCTGCGACCAGTTCTTTCGAGCAGTGGTGCAGATAGTCTTCGCTCCAGCGTCCGAATCTGTCGCCAATGCGCTGGAAGGTCAGGTGTGCGCTCCGTGTCCCAGTCTGTTGCAGGCTGGCGCGTCGTTTCTCGAACTCACGGCGTTGGTGGTTGAGGAAGTCGGCGTTTCCGACGAATGCACCCGTCGAGGTCACTGCAATGTGGTCATCGACGTTGCAGTCCACGCCAAGCACTTTCGAATGCTCGGCTTTCTCAGGACAGGCAACGTCGAGTTCCCGTTCCATTGCAGCGTGCAGGTAGAACTCGTCGGTTTCTGAGTCGTAATGGACGGTGCTGGTTGAGAATGAGTAGTCGTCGTTCAGCAGGTACTCGCCGTGCGGTGGGTCGTCGGGGAGGTCGTATTCGCATTCGACACGCCCGTTGACGGTGGCGAGACTCACCTTGTCTCGGTAGTAGGTGGCGGCTCGCTTGTCGTAGACGATGCTGAACGTGTCGTACTCTGGCTTGCTGGTGTTCTCACCGTCTGCAAGTCGGTCAACGCAGTTGTCGATGTCGTCGGTGGCGCGTTTGATGGCCTTCTGGACGAGGTTCGCGTGCAGGTAGTCTGTTTCTTCACGAAGGTCGTCGTAGAGGGCGTCTTCGGCTTCGCTCTTGCTGGTTACGCAGTCCTCGTCGGGATAGCGCCACGCCCAGTCTGCGGTACGGTTCGCGCAGTACCGGAATTGAGAGTTGGTGGCATGGAACTCACTCTTGCGGTCGTCAGGCACGTCGAGTCGGACACGAACCGTTCGGGTTACCTCCCACGCCATCTGCGTTCCAATAATAGCTACTCCTTATTAACGGTTTTTGATATCGTTCGGGAGTCGGCAATGCTGTAGTCGGTGGATTGTTTCGCGGAGCGTACGCGCTTCCTCCCACGGCTAAAGCCGATGGGCTTCCGCGCTGTTACCGCTGTGAGACGGCGTCGTACGCGGAGTCGATCACGGACGAGGAGGTGGTGTTCCTCGTCGGCACGCGAGAGAGGGTCGTGGTCGCGTTCGGGTCGCTGAGACTCACAGCACCCGACGACTACGAGGCGAACCCGGACGCGGAGGTGACTGGCGTCTACGTCCACCCGCGTGTCGCACGGTCCGGAGTCGGCAGTCGTGTGTACGAAGAGTTGGAGACGCGTGCTCGGGACGCGAACGTCGACCGACTGGGGCTGTCTGCCTCCCGCAACGCGGTCGCGTTCTACGAACAACACGGGTTCGAACGTGTCCGGACTCGTAGCCACGAGTTCTCTCCCCACGCCGAGACGGGTGTGATCGGCGAGGTGGTGGAGATGGTGAAGCGGCTGTGACTCCTCGCTGGGGGCTGGCACTGTTGTCAGTCTCTCGTGAGTCCGCAGGCGAAGCCCTGCTGTTGCCAGCGTCTCGTGAGCCCGCACGACCCGTGTCGAACGACGAGTCGCACTGAGTGACGAGCACAGTGCGAGAGATACCGCATCGAGCGACGGCGGTCCACCACAGTTCTCGGCTCGATGCACCGCACTTTAGTCGGTGAGCAACGACACAACGAGCAGATTCACACCGTGGCAGTCTCCGACCAATTCACAACTACTGTGCGCTCGACAGTCGCGCGCTCGTCAGTTACACGTTCGACGCTCACACGCTCTACAGTGCCCTACTCATGACAATTCGCGTCGATTTCCGCACGACGGCGAGTGTCCTCGGGCGCGTGCTCCGGTACCTCGCAGGGCCGTTGGTCTTCCCGTTGGCAGTCGCGCTCTACTACGGCGAGAGCCCGCTCCCGTTTCTCGTCACGATCTTCGTCACAGTCGCCGTCGGGGTCAGTCTCGAACGACTCGACCCGGAGCCACAGCTCGGCGTCCCAGACGGGTTCCTGTTCGTCGGCGCGACGTGGCTCGTGGTCCCGCTCGTCGGCACGATTCCGTACCTCGTCGCCGGGCAGGGGACGGTCGCGGCGTTCCCGAACGCGCTGTTCGAGTCGATGAGCGGGTTCACGACGACGGGAGCGACCGTGTTGAACGACATCTCCTTCGAGACACACTCGCGGTCGATCATGCTGTGGCGACAGCTCACGCAGTGGCTCGGTGGGATGGGAATCGTCGTCTTGGTCGTCGCTATCCTCCCAGAACTCGGGGCTGGCGGGGCGCAACTCGTCGAATCGGAGTCGCCGGGACTGGAGCTCGACAAGCTCACGCCGCGCATCGCCGAGACGGCACGCGCGCTGTGGCTGTTGTACGTCGTTCTCACCGCGATTCTGGCGGCCCTCCTGTGGTTGCTCCACCACCTCGGCGTCGCGCCGGGGATGACCGCCTACAACGCTGTCGCCCACGCACTGACGACGATGCCGACCGGGGGCTTCTCGCCCGAGGCTCGCAGCATCGAGGCGTTCTCGCCCGCGGTTCAGTGGGTGATCACGCTGTTCATGATGATCGCGGGGACGAACTTCGCGCTGCTGTGGCGCGTCAGAGCCGGCGACCCCGACCGGCTCCTCCACAACGAGGAGTTCCGCGTCTACCTCGGGCTGATGGTCGGTGTCGGACTGCTCGCGGGACTGCTGTTGTACGCGGGTGTCGGGCTGGCGCGTGACCCGACGAACGTGTCACAGATCGTCGGCGACGCGGAACACGCCCTCCGGCAGGGGCTGTTCCAAGCGGCAGCCATCGTGACGACGACCGGCTACGCCAGCATGGACTTCCAGACGTGGAGCGCGCCCGCGAAGTACCTCCTGCTGGCGGCGATGTTCCTCGGCGGCTCCGCCGGGTCCGCCGCGGGATCGGTGAAGATCGTCCGCTGGGTCGTCGTGGTGAAAGCCGCCGCGAGAGAGCTGTTCACCACCGGCCGCCCGGAGGCGATTCGTCCCGTCCGGATGGGGTCGGAGGTGATCGACGAGGACACGATCCGCGGTGTGCAGGTGTTCGTGTTGCTGTTCGTCGTCTTCTTCGGTGTCTCGACACTCCTGCTGTTTCTCGACGCCGTCCGCACCGGACTGTCGCTGTCCGTGCTGGAAGCCGCCAGCGCGACGGTCGCCATCCTCGGCAACGTCGGGCCGGGGTTCGGTCTCGTCGGTCCGATGGGGGGGTACACGGCCTTCTCCACCCCGTCGAAACTGTTCATGGTGTTCCTGATGTGGATCGGCCGACTGGAGATCATCTCCGTGCTCGTGCTGCTCACGCCCTCCTTCTGGCGGACGTGACTCGACACTGTCGTCTCTTCGGCAGCACGCGAGGAGTGGCGAGGGTGCTCCAACACCCTCACCGGACTACCAAGTTGGGTCCAAACGTCCACGAATGACTCTAACCCGCCGTCACAAGAGCGTGACGGACCGACCGACG
>CAKZQY010000316.1 GCA_937142015.1 uncultured Halobacteria archaeon | reverse complement strand
GTCGGAACACTCCTCACTCACGGGAAGGCGGGGATATGCGCTCGTATCTCTATCAGCGTCGGGGAGGCTCGCCAGAGTCGTCGCTCGTCGGATCTTCTTCGAGATTGTCTCCGAGGATCGCGCCGATGAATGCCCCCGCAACGGCACCCCCAGAGCCGTACGCTGCCCCGAGCGCACCACCGGCGATTGCCCCGCCGAGCGCACCACCGCCACCGCTGGTTCCTCCCTGGCTCTTGCCGAACTGAGTGAAACGGCATCCTAGCAGTTACAGCATCCCGCCGCCTGCTTGTTGATATGATCAATCAGACAGCCTTTGGCGGGATGCTACAGAGTATCGTTGAGCTCACCGCAATAGTGTTGCGGCCAGAGCCGCTCGATGCGGAGATCGAGCAGCGTTGTAAGGAGGCGTGGGAACGAGCGCCCTGTCCAGAGTGCGGGGAGACTGACATCCAGTCCGGGGACAGCAGTCCCCGGATCTGGTGCCGTAACTGCCGCTACGGCTTCACCGACAGGGCGCTCACATCAATCAGGTTGAATGTCTGTGGTCGTTGGTGAAACCGTGGCTTCAGAAGTTCCGTGGCCTCTCCAAGCCCGGATTGGAGCAGTCCGTCCGAATCTACGGGTTCGTACGGACGCTAAACCTCGCTGGAGCGCCACTGCACTGGCTTATTGACTGCTTTTTTTATCAACCTGTTTCACTCAGTTCGGTAAGAGCCAGAGTCTTAATAGTTCTTGATGTCGTTCGGGAGTCGGCAATGCTGTAGTCGGTGGATTGTTGTATGGGGCATACGCGCTTCCTCCCGCGGCTAAAGTCGGTGGGCTTCCGCGCTGTATCCGCTGTGACAACGCACAGAGGTGATCGGCGATACACGGAGCACCGGAACGCCGAGAATCGAAACGCCGACACGCGGGCCGGTCGTATCCACACTCGTGACAGACGACCCTGCAGCCGAGACGGAAGACGACTCGGAGACAGCCAGTGGCTCGGAGACGGAGGCAGTCGGCGACTCGGAGACGGAGGCAGTCGGCGACTCGGAGACAGTCAGTGACGCGACGACGACAGCGGACGATCCAGCAGCGCCACCGGTGTTCGACGACGGGCGGCGGCACGATTGGCCGGGAGAGCCGTCGTGGCCGGTCGTCGAGTCGGCGGGGGAGTACGAGACAGGCTGGCTCCAGGCGGGCTACGACCTCGTCGAACAGCCGGACGGGAGCCGGAAGCGCTACTACTGGGCGGAGTTGGCGACGGCGGTCGTCGTCGTCGCCCGCGCGGACGACCAGCTGGTGTTCGTCGAACAGTACCGGCCGACGGTGCGGGAGACACAGCTGGAGCTCCCAGCCGGAATCGTCGAGGAGGGAGAGTCGTTCACGACGGCCGCCGAGCGCGAACTCCGCGAGGAAACTGGGTTCGCGGCCGAGAGTCTCTCGCTGCTCCAGACGTTCTGGTGTACGACGGGACTGCTGCGACACCGCCGGGCGTTCGTGTTCGCCGACGACCTCACGCCCGTCGAACAGTCGCTGGACGACAACGAGTTCCTCTCGCCGCGAGCGATCCCGGTCGAGCGAGCGGTCGACGTAGTACGGGAACAGCCGACGAACGACGCGACTATCGAAGGGGTGCTGCTCGCACGCGAGGAGGGACTTCTGTGACGGAGCGACCGGACGACACAGAGGGCGACAGTCACCCAGGCTCGGTGAGTATCGACACTCACTCGGACTCGTCGAGTGTCGACAGTCGGTCCGGCTCGTCAGATCCTGACAGTCACCTAGACGCGCCGACAGCGCCGACAGCGCCGTGGACGCGATCAGATCCGGCGTGGCCAGTCGAGGAGACAGAGACGCTGTTCGAGACGCCGTGGGTCGACGCCGGGCGAGAGGAGGTTCGGCGGCCGACTGGTGAGACGGCGACCTACTACTGGGTACGCCAGGAGCCGGCGGCCGCGGTGGTCGCCCACGACCGAGAGGCGGACGAACTGGTGCTCGTCGAGCAGTACCGACCGCGGTTCCGTCGGCGGTTCGTCTCCTGTCCCGGCGGTGGTGTCGAGGAAGGGGAGTCGCCGACGGCGGCTGCTCGCCGTGAACTCCGCGAGGAGACTGGCTACCGCGCCGGGCGTGTCGACCACCTCGGTGCGTACCATCCGGCTGGGATGGTGCGCCTGACGCGACACGTCTGCTACGCGAGCGACCTCCGTGACGGTGACGCCGACCCAGATCCGGGTGAGGAGCTTGTCGTCCACCGCCGCGACCCGGAGACCGCACTGGCCGACGCGCTCGGCAGCGTCGCCACCGGCTGGACTGTGACCCCGTTGCTGTGGGCGCGTGAACGTGAACTGTTGTGACGGTCGGTCACAAGTGTTGATAGATTGTTGCGCTTCACTCGGAATTCTAACGCGTCTCGTTCCGGTTCTGTCGACCCCGGGTTCGATGGCTTGTGACCGACAGTATCGTCCGCCGCAATCGCAACCCTCACACCGGCGCTGTTCGAACCTCGTCCGTGAGCAGGTACAGAGACGCGGGGTTGTTTCTCGTGCTGGCAGCAGTCTGGGGGACGGCGTTCGTCGCAATTAAAGCCGGGCTCGGCACCCCGACAGCGCCGGGTGGGTTCTTCGAGACGCCGGTGACGTTCGCAGCGTTCCGGTTCGACATCGCCGGGCTGTTGATGCTCGGCTACGCGGCCGTCGTGACCGACCGGCTCCGTCCCCACGGTCGCCGCGAGTGGGCGGCAGTCGCCGTCGGCGCGACGTTCCTGATCGCGGGCTACCACGCGTTCCTCTTCGTCGGCGAGACGGACCCGGCCGTCAAGAGCGCGACCGCGGCGGTGATCGTGAGTCTCAATCCGATCCTCACGACCGGCTTCTCGCGGCTCCTGCTCCCCGACCAGCGGCTGACGCTCCTCGGACTCGTCGGACTCCTCTCCGGTGCTGTCGGGGCTGTCGTGCTGGCCAACCCCGACCCGTCGAACCTGCTGAGTGGCGGTGTCGTGGCGAAGAGCATCGTGTTCGCCGCGGTGATCGCCTTCTCTCTGGGCTCCGTCGTCACGGAACGACTCGACACGGACGTGGACATCGAGACGCTGGAGGCGTGGTCGATGGTCGGCGGCGCGCTGTTGTTACACGTCACTGCGGTCGGACTCGGCGAGGGACTCGGCGACGTGCGGTGGGGGTTCGACGCGCTCTGGTCGCTGGCGTTCCTCGCTGTCGCCGCCTCCGCCGGCGGGTTCCTGATCTACTTCACGCTGCTCGACCGACTCGGCTCCGTCGAGATCAACCTCGTCTCCTACGTCGTCCCGCCGTTCGCCGCGCTGACCGGCTGGCTGCTGCTCGGCGAGACGCCGACGCTCGCGACGTGGGTCGGCTTCCTGTTCGTCGTCGTCGGGTTCGTCCTCCTGAAACGCCGGGCGATCCGCGAGGAGCTCGACCGCTTCGACCGCCGCCGCCGTGCCGAACCCGGCGACTGATACGGTCGTGCGTAGTGGTTTTCCGTGACTCCCGCGGTGTCGGGCGGTATCACGTCGCTGCGGTGCTCTCTGTCAGTCGTCGGTGGTAACGGTC
>CAKZQY010000315.1 GCA_937142015.1 uncultured Halobacteria archaeon | reverse complement strand
CCTTGTACTCCAGCAGATCGAGGAACCGTGACCACGCAGCATCCTGCTTGTTTTTTGCGTTCTGGCTGCTCTCAAGCATCGGCTTCACGTCCAGATCCTCGGCCTCGTTGCGAGTTGGTCGCGCTTACAGCGGCGGACGCGAACCATCGTCACCTCGATTGGGATGATGACCACCTCGACGCTCCTCGTCCAGTTCTCCGGTGGCTACGTCGAGGCACACTTCCACTTTTTCGTCGTCATGGCAGTGCTCGCGGTCTACGAGGATTGGGTACCGTTCCTCGTCGGACTGCTGTACGTCGCCGTCGGCCACGGTGGCTTCAGCATGATCGACCCGAGTCTCGTGTACAACCACCCAGCGGCCATCCAGTACCCGTGGTCGTGGGTGGTGATCCACGCCATCTTCGTCCTCGGACTGATCGTCGCACTGATGACGAACTGGCGTTCGCTCGAGCGGTCCCGCGAGGTGGCCGAAACCCGGATGCAACAGGTGACAGACCGGGACGACCAACTCGAACGTGTCGAGGAGGCGAGAGCCGACGCCGAAGCCCGTCATAGGGTCGTGCGTAGATAGTTACCGCCGGCTCGACTCACAGGTGCAGTAGCAACGCGGTACCGTCCAGTACTCCGCACCCAATCGAAAATCCCTACGCACGACCCTATCAGGCCGAGCTCCGACAGCTGAACGACCACTTGGAGACCAAGGCCGACGAACTCAGTGCCACGATGGCTCGGGCGGCCGAGGGGGACCTCTCCGTCCGGCTCGACACCGAGAGCGAGAGCGAGGCGATGAGCCGGATCGCCGGGGCGTGTAACGAGATGCTGGCAGAGACCGAATCGACAGTCCGGGAGATCCAACAGTTCGCCGACGCTGTCGACGCGGCGACCGACGCGACGACGGCCGAACTCGAGACCGCAGAGACCGCGAGCGAGACGCTCGACGAGTCGGTCGAAGAGATCGCCGCCACAGCAGACGAACAACGCGAACTGCTCGACGAAGTCGCCATCGAGATGAACGACCTCTCGGCGACTATCGAAGAGGTGGCTTCCTCCGCCGACGCGGTCGCAGCGGCCTCGCAGGAGACGGCCGAGGTCGTCAGCGACGGTGAGTCGACCGTCGAGGACGCTATCGCTCGGACGTCACAGGCGCAGACGGCGATCAACTCGACGGCCGGCACCGTCGAGACACTGGACGCACAGATGGCCGAAATCGGAGAGATCGTCGACCTGATCGGCGACATCGCCGAACAGACGAACCTCCTCGCGCTCAACGCGAATATCGAAGCGGCGCGTGCGGGAAGCCGAGACGGGACTGGAGCCAGTGACGGCTTCGCGGTCGTCGCCAGCGAGGTGAAACAGCTGTCCGAGGAGACCCGAACGGCCGCAGCCGAGATCGAACAGTTGATCGAGGAAACCCAACGACAGACGACCACAGTAGTCGAGGAAGTGCGGACAGCCGACGAACACGTGCGAGCGGGGACCGCGGCCGTCGAGAATCTCGGCGAGGTGTTCGAGCGGATCGCCGAGAACACAGCCGACACGAACGACGGGGTCCACGAGATCAGCAGCGCGACGGACGATCAGGCTGCCAGTACCGAGGAAACGGTCACGATGGTCGAGGACGTCGCCGAACTCGCCCGAACGAACGCCGACAGGGCGACAGACGCGTCGACAACTGCCGAGACGCAGGTCTCGTCGATGAGCCGGGTGAACGCCGAAACGTCGTCGTTGGCCGAACAGTCTGAACGACTCCGGCAGCGACTGGCGAGATTCACCGTGGGCTGACAGCGCCTCTCGCCTCGCCCGACGACTGCTGTCTCTGGCAACGACGAGACTGTCGGGGACCCGAGTGGACAGACCTGTCTCACACCCGTGGGATACGCTTCTCGTCAACTCTGTCGAGCCCACGTGTGAGAACTGCCCACGGAAACGTCACGATCTCGTCTGGCACTTTCGATAACAGATCTGAATTATCCACAGTGAGCGTGCGGAGTAGCCCCGAGTTTTATTGATCGGTGGTGAGACAAGCTGTCATGGAATTGGCAACTCTCCCCGTGCTGGTGGGTGGACTGGTCGTAGTGATCGGTGTGTTGTTCGCAGTCGCAGGGATCGGTCAGCTGCGTTCGTGGAGCCGACTGCGGTCGACGAGCGCCGGGATGGTGACTAGCCCCGGGTTGGCAGAAGTCGAGGGGACAGCCGAACCACTCCACGAGACACTCGAGCCTCCGAGGGAGAACGTGGACTGTCTGGCGTACGACTACACGCGACAGGAGCGGCAGCACGACCACGACATCGACGACGACGGTCCCGACACCGAGTGGCAGACGACTCACTCCGAGAGCGACTCCGTCCCGTTCGTCGTCGACGACGACGCGTCGAACGTTGTCGTCGACCCGTCGGCAGCGAATCTCCTGTTCGACGCCGAGACCGACCGACACGGCGACGTGAAGCACACCTCCAAGCGGCTCGACGTCGGCGAGCAGGTGTACGTGGCCGGTGAGGCTCGGAGCGCAGCCGATGCCGACGTGGCGACCGACGGCCGCCAGTACGTGATCGAGCGCTCGGAGTCGCTGCTCCCGCCGGCGCTCCGGTCGATCACGGAGAAGCCGTTCGTCGTCGCCGACACCGGTGAAAAGAAAGCCGAGCGCCGTCTCCTCCTCCGGGGCGTCGGGTCCGTCGTTCTCGGAGTCGGCACTGTCGCGGTCGTCGTCGCTATCGGTACTGGTGTCGTCGGGTGATCGACGGGAGCAGCGGCGCGACGCCGTCGAAAATCAGAATCTGGCCGTGCCGAATCCCGAACTCACCGCTCTCGTCGGTCCTCGATCGATTACCAGCGGAGGAGCGGTCGTAACCGAACACCCGAGCCGATCCGAACGACACGAGGATTGTTTACTTTTGCGTCTCGTGGTACGTCCCGTGTGACGAACAAACACATAGCACGGCGTGAAGTTCTGTGCGGAGCAACCGCGGGGGTGCTCGGGGCGTACACACTCGGCGAGGCTCCGTCGGGAGTCAGTGCGCTGGCACCGTCGAGTGCCAGGTTCGACACGAGGGAGCCAGTGTAAAAGACGCCGTCGTCGTCGACGAGACTGCCGGCGGAGAGGGCTACCGCCTAGCGTTCGACGGACGGGGCGAGGAGCCGTATCTCCCATTCTGCTACCTGAACACCGACGATACGACGTACTCGGTGGTCTCCGAGCGCGGGGTCCCAGCCAGCAGGTGGACCCACGTTGCCGGGACGTACGACGGGAACCAGCTCGCCGTCCATATCGACAGCTCACGTCGACGCACTTCCCGTCTCTGTCGCGCGGTGTGGTTCGTGTTGTCCGCTGTGCCGCCCGGACAGGAACGCTGTATTTTCCGATTTGAACAAGAGGTTTCAGCCTAGGCCGGGCTTTGATCCTTACCCTCAAAGCCAATCTTTTTGATCCTGCTTTCTCTCTGTCTGTAGTGTGACCTCGAAGGATATTCAGATCGACAACCTCCGAGAGCGCATCCACGAGGAGTCGGGAGAGGAGATCGCCGAGGCAGACGCCGAGCGGTTGTTGGAGTTC
>CAKZQY010000314.1 GCA_937142015.1 uncultured Halobacteria archaeon | reverse complement strand
CGTCGAAGAACGCGGAGGCCGTCTGGGACCCCGTCTTGGAGACGGTGAAAGACCACGGTGGTCGCCAGATCGCGCCGGGTCACCACCGCCGTATCGCGGCCGGCATCCTCTCGTGGGGCCAGGACATGGACCACGAGACCTCGCCGTTCCAAGTCAACCTCGCGTACCAGGTGCCGGACGACAAGGAGGCCGACTACATCGGCAAGGAAGAGCTGGAGCGTCAGAAGGAGCTCGTCGAGAGCGGCGACTACCCGTTCAACCTGAAGATGGTCGGCCTGAAGATGGCCGGCGAGCCGATCCGCGACTACGCGCCGGACTTCTGGATCGTCTCCGACCCCGAGAGCGGCGACGAGGTCGGCTACATGACCTCGCCGTGGTGGAACCCGGACCTCGAGACGAACATCGGACTCGGGTTCGTGCCGGCGGAGACCCTGCAAGCCGAAACTGACAGTACCCTGGACGACGAGATATACGAAGAGGACCTCGACATCGAGTTCGAGGTACACCTGCCCGACGAGTACGCCGAGGACGACGAAGCCGTGTACGCGACGGTGGCGGAAGTGCCGTTCAAGGAGTCCGTCAACCCGAGCGCACGCGAACAGGCGAAGCTGAACGCGAAGAAGGAAGCGGAGGAGTGAACGAGACGACACTGACGCGGACGGCGGCCGCGACGTAACGGCGACTCGTGGGCGCGCGGACAGACACACAGACCAATCATGTCACTGACAACACGACCGACCGCAGACACAGAGGGAGTGAGGACGCTCCTCACAGAGCCGAAGTACGAGCTGATGCCGTTCGACAGCATCAGCGGCCAGTTAGACGAGTTGCCGGACGGCGCGACCGTCGCCATCACCACGTCGCCGAAGCTGGGCATCGACACGACGGTCGAGTGGACGGAGAAGGCGGCGGCGGACGGCTACGAGATCGTCCCGCACATCGCCGCTCGCTACGTCGAGGACGAAGCGCACCTCGAAGAGATCGCTCGCCGGCTCACGGAGGCCGGCGTCGACGACATCTTCGTCCCCGGCGGTGACCGCGAAGACCCGGGCGAGTACGAGTCCGCCTACCAGATGCTGGCGGCGCTGGACGACATGCCGTACTCCTTCGAGGAGGTCGGCATCACGGGCTACCCAGAGGGCCACGCCTTCCTCGACGAGGAGACGCTCGTGGAGGCGATGGACAAGAAGGAACCGTACGCCACCTACATCGTCACACAGCTCTGCTACGACCCGACAGCCGTGATCGAGTGGACGGAAGAGATCAGAGCGCGCGGTGTCGACCTCCCCATCGACGTCGGGATTCCGGGCGTGATGAACTACAAGCGCCTGCTGAACATCTCTCAGAAGGTCGGTGTCGGTGACTCGATCAACTTCCTCCGCAAGACGACCGGCGTGGTGGACTTCGTCCGCCAACTCGTCGGCTCGCGTGGGAAGTACACCCCGGAGGAGCTGATCGAAGGACTCGGCCCGTACGTCGACGATCCCGAGTACAAGATCCGGAACGTTCACATCTACACGTTCAACCAAGCGGCCGACACCGAAGACTGGCGGCGCGAACTCGTCCGCTGACGGGCTTGCGGCACGAACTCGTCCGCTGACGGGATTGGCGGCGCAAATTCGTCCGTTGACGGGCTTGCGGCACGAACTCGTTCGCTTCGCTGGTAGTTGGCGACTCGACGTTCGGATCAGTCCTCGTCGTCCACGAGTACTTCTTCGACGAGACGCGCAGAGCCGCGGCGGAGTCGGCCGCTCACCGCGGACGGAGAGATGTCCAGAAGCGTCGCGAGCGACTCCAGTGAGGCATCGCGGGGTTCGTCGTAGTAGCCGTTGACGTACGCGGCCAGCAGCGCCTCGCGCTGTCGGTCGGTGAGACCGAAGTCGGGTTCCTCGTGTGTCTCCTCCGTCTGTTGGAGTTCGAGAATGTCGAGTCTGATCCCCTCCTCGGTGACGTAGTCCGACAGCTCGAACACGCCCGCGTGGTCTTGGAACTGCAGCTCCAGCAGCCAGCCGTTCAGGTGGCTCCGGGCGTCACGCGTGATTCCGCCGACCTCCGCCAGCGGCGGCGAAATCAGCTTCGCGCGAGGGGTGTACTCGATACGGTAGGTGCGGCGGTTGTCGTTCTCGAAGATCGTCGAGAACGTCTCGACCGTGTGATCCGCCGCCAGCGCAGACTCGACGCGCTCGAAGTCACCGGTCTCGAACCAGAAGAAGTAGACGTCGTGATCCGGGTCCGTCGCCGCGTCGGAGACGACACCGATCTCGACGTCCGAGAGAGACCTGATCGTGTCCGCGAGCGCGAGGTCTTCGTGTTCCGTGTAGACGCGTGCGGAGACGGGCATCGTTTGTTCTCTGAGCGGCGGGAAAGCGGGTTGTCGGGTGTGGCCGTTCTGTGTTCCTAACGCTTTCGGACCCGACACACAGCCACCTCAGTCCGGCTCCCGTTCGCCAGCGACCCGTCGGAGACGGTGTCGTTCGAGCAGGAGGAGGCCGGTACGTTCCGCCCGCCCGCGACTCTCGGCGAAGACGAACCGAACGTTGTACTGCTGGTGCCACGCCGCGAGTGTCCCGAGAATCTGGTTCGGATGCACCTCGCGGTCGCGCGCACAGCCGCGTCCAGCCACTAGTGTGGCGAGCGGTGTCTCGACGACGACACACAGCGGCTCCGCCCATTCCCGTGCGCGCGCGAGTTCTGCACAGAACCGCTCGCGGTCCCACGTGATCGCCGTGAGGAAGTCGCCGCCCGACTTGCGCTCGACCGCGAACCGTGGGTGGTAGGTGTCCGCTTCGGGATCGTACTCGCAGTGAGACGAGAGTGCGTAGTCGCCGGTCGACAGTGTCTCCGTGCGCGTCTCGACGGGGACACCGTCGAACGTCCACGGCCGCTTCTCGCGTGTGTCTGTGAGCACTGTCGGAGCGCCACCCGACCTCTGATCCTCGATCTGTCGGCCGGTGTCCGTACGGCGGTGCTGTCTGTCAGTGTCGGATCGTGCGTGGTCTGCGGCAGGGCGGGTCCGACCTACTGGGGGACGTGTCTCGTCTGTCACACCTGTCGTGGGACGTGGCTCGTCTGTCACACCTGTCGTGGGATGTGGCTCGTCTGTCACACACAGGCGTGGTCACCGTCTCTGGTTTCAGGCCTCGGCTGAGCAGGGTGCCAGTCGCTGCCCGAGTGGGTTTTCAGTCCTCGTCCGTGCGGGTGTCTGTCCTCGCCCGTGCGGGTGTCTGTCCTCGTCCGTGTGGGTTTCAGCCCTCGTTCGTGTGGGTTTCAGCCCTCGTTCGTGTGGGTTTCAGTCCTCGTCGATCCGAACGACAGTACGCGTGATCGAGACCCTCGTCACTCTCGGCGACGGTCGGCAGCGACAGTCATTCCCAGCAGCGACCGCATTCCGCGTTTGAGTCGTCCAGCGACCGCAGTCGCCGAGAGGTCGAGTTCCGCAGCGACGTCTTCCAGCGAGGTGTCACGCGACTCGGCGAAGTAGCCGAGTTCGTAGGCCGTGACCAGCGCTTCTCGTTGTTGGTCGGTCGGCGCGTCCGAGCCGGGGTACTCCGGGTCGGTGCGTCCCTGTTCGTGGAAGTCCAACACTTCGAAGTCGAAGTCGGCTGCACGCGCGTGCTCCCAGAGGTCGTGGAGCGTCTCGCGTCCGGGGAGGAGCCACCGCTCGTGCCACCCGCGTGCGCCCGGCGCGGCGTCTCCACCGCCGACTGGCTCCGCACTCTTCGCTTCGACGACGATGCCGTCGCGCTGGGTGACCTCCGGCGCGAGGAGCTTCGCGTCCGCCGCGAACTCGACACCCAAGACGAGTTGGCTCCCGAACCCCGGCATCGGCTCGGCAGCCGCGACCGTGTGGTCCGACTCGACGGTGTCGACCACCGCCTCGTCCGTGGCGTCGTGGAACCGCAACAGGTAGACGCTCTGGCGCGGGTTCGTGTTCGCCTCCGGAACGACGCTGACCGTCAGCTCCGGAACCGTGGCGAGCGTGTCGGCGAGCGCACCGTCCTCGTGTGCGAACTCGACTTCGGTGACGATTGACATGTCTCGTGTGCTGTCCGGGCGAGCCGGGCGTCCGCGACGCGCCCGTCTCCGTCCGGTCTGGCTGTGAGGAATCGACGGAGCCGTTTAATCTCTCTGGCAGCACAGTCTGCGGAGGGCGAGCGGCGTCGGCTGATACGGTCGTGCGTAGATCGTTACCACCGACGACTGATAGTGATTACTGCGAGCCTTTACCGCCGCGGCGACTCGTGCCGGTGAGCAGAGCGTCTGAGCCGCCGATTTTCGATGCCCTCCGTGGACCATTCGCAGTAATCACTATGACAGAGGACACGAAGCGACGTGATACCGCCCGATACCGCAGAAGTCACGGAAAATCGCTACGCACGACCGTGCGAGTCACTGCGTCGCCGACGCCTCGCGGAGTCGGCGGACGACCTCGTCGCGGCTGATCTCCCGTTCCGCCTCCGTGGCGAGCCGTCCGACCACCAGATCGAGGAGGTTGAGCTCGCGGAGCAGTTCGAGGGCGTCCTCCCGCTGGACGCCCATCTCCTGTTTGATCTCGTAGACGGTCGTCGACCGGCGGACCGTCTCGACGAGTGTCTCGACCGTCACGTCGTCCGCGAGGCCGATTCCGTCCGTCACGACGACTGGCGTCTCGTCCCCGTCGACAGAGTCGGGATCTGTGTCGGCAAGATCCGGTTCCGTGTCGGCAAGGTCGGGTTCCGCGTCGGCAGAGACGGGCTCTGCTCCGTCGTCGGTGAACTCCGGCTCGCCACCGTCGTCGACCGTCGATTCGGCATCGTCGTGCGCATCCGACTCGTCGTCACCGTGACTGTCAGACACGTCGTCGCTGTGAGCCTCGGAGTCGCCGTCGTCGGTGTCCGACTCGTCGCTGCCGGTGTTGTAGGAGTTCGGCTCGTGGATGTCGAAGTCCACCATGTACCGACGGACAGTCTCGGGAGTCACGTCCATCCCGAGTTCGTCGGTCATCTCGGCGAACGTGTCACACGACTCGTACACCTCGGCGAGCAGTTCCGGGTCTCTGAACGGCGGCACGTCGCGCTCGCGCGGAGAGATGCCGCTGGAGTCGTCCGCGTCCGTCTCTGTGTCCGTGTTCGCGGTCTCGCCGTCCGCCGACGCCTCGTTCGTTCCCTCGCTGCTCTCCTCGTCGTCGGCGCTCGCCTCCTCGCCCGTCTCCTCTGTCTCCGTTCGCGTGTCGTCTCCCGTGTCGTCGACTGTGAACTGATCGTCCTCGCCGTCCGCTTCGGCGGCTGGCGCGAGCGACACCGGGAGCGACACGTCGATCTCGTCGGCGTCGAGTGAGGCGTCTGCCGGCCCGAGGCGGATGTCGTGGCTCCCGACCTCGCGGCTGCCGGTCGCGTCTCCGGACTCGTCTGCCGGCACCACCGGCTCGTCGGACTCGAACACGAACCGCAGCCGTCCGTCGTCGTCGATGGTCGCCCCCGCGAACTCGACGACGCCGTCCGCTCCGTCGCCCCCGACGGAGACTGTCAGCTCCACCTCTGCCGTGACACCACTCGCTGCTGCCGACTCCCCGCAGTCGGCGAGACTCACACTCGACACGACTCCGTCCCGCTCGCAGGCGTCGAGGAACCTGCCCAAATCCTGAAGTGCGGCACCCACAGACATAGCTCTCGTTGCGTCTACCACGTGAGCGACCCTCATGAAACTACGTGAGGAATAGTTGCCGTATTTTTATACCCGGTGTCGGCGCGAAACCCTTTTGCGGCTCTCACCCCGACCAGTGGGCGTATCGTCACACGCCGCTCCACCATGTCACACAGATCACACCGCGTCGTCACGACCGAGTCGTCGTTCGTCGAGACAGCAGCCCGAGCGCCCGAGGGCGCACGCGTCCCCGTCGAGGTTCGCGTCGCCGTCTCGGACCCCTTCCGCGCGTATCGACGCGCACGCGAGGGGGTGATCGACGACGGATTCAGTGACTCGGCGGACGACGGGCTCACCGACTCGGTCGACGACGGGCTCACTGACTCGGCGGACGACGGCTTCGCCGGCGCGGAGCGGTTCGGCACCACGACAGACGGGGTCTACCTCGCGACGACCGGCGGTCAGTCCGGCTGGGGGTACTTCGCAGTCGATCCAGTCTCGCGGCTCCAAGTCGGCAGCGAGTTCGCGTCGCTCGGCGAGACGGGGGCCGCCGCGGGCGAGACGTTCGAGGCCGGTAACACCACGACCACCTCGACGACGCTGTCGGAGCTCGCAGAGCTGCTGGAGGCGGAGACGCTGGTTCGCGGCGACTGTGAGGTGCCGTACCCGTGTGGGGCGTTCGGCTGGCTCTCCTACGACGTCGCCCGAGAGCTCGAGTCGCTGCCGGACACGACGACGAACGAGCGGAACCTCCCGCGGCTCCAGCTCGGCGTGTTCGACCGCGTTGCCGCGTGGGAGGAGCCCCGCTCGGGTGAGGAGACGACGCTGCGTGTCACGGCGTGTCCACGCGTCGCGGACGACCCGGAAGCTGCCTACGAGCGCGGCCGCGACAGCGCCGTCGAACTGGTCGAGGCGGCGACCGGCGGCGACCCACGCGTCGGACCACCGCCGGTCGACCGCGACTCGGCGACGTTCGAGAGCGACTGCTCGGAGGCGGAGTTCGCCGAGCGGGTGCGTGCGGTGAAACAGTACGTCCACGACGGCGACACGTTCCAAGCGAACATCTCACAGCGGCTCACCGCCCCCGCCGCCGTTCACCCGGTCGAGGCGTACGAAGCTCTCCGACGGGTCAATCCCGCGCCGTACTCCGCGCTGTTGGAGTTCCCCGGTGTCGACCTCGTGAGCGCGTCACCGGAGCTGTTGCTCCACCGCGACGGTGACAGACTGCTCACGGAGCCCATCGCCGGCACGCGGCCCCGCGGGGAGACTGCGGCCGAGGACGCCGAACTGGAGCGAGACTTGTTGAGCGACGAGAAGGAACGCGCGGAACACGCGATGTTGGTCGACCTAGAGCGGAACGACCTCGGCAAGGTGAGTCGGTACGGCACCGTCGACGTGACGGAGTACCGGCGCGTCGACCGCTACTCCGAGGTGATGCACTTGGTCTCGCTCGTCGAGGGGGAGATGGCCGACTGGGCGGACTTGGGCGACGCGATCGCCGCCGTGTTCCCCGGCGGGACGATCACCGGCGCGCCCAAGCCGCGGACGATGGAGATCATCGACGAACTGGAGACGAGTCGGCGTGGCCCGTACACGGGCTCGATTGGCGTGTTCGGCTTCGACGGCCGAGCGACGCTGAACATCGTCATCCGAACGCTCGTGCGACGTGGTGACGAGTACTCGCTCCGTGTGGGCGCGGGTATCGTCCACGACTCCGTCCCAGAACGGGAGTTCCAGGAGACACTCGACAAGGGACGCGCACTCGTCACGGCGCTCGACGACGCGCTCGGTGACCGCGGTCGGCTGAGCGTCGCCGCGGAGACCGAGGTGGACGAGGAGACGGAGGAGGGGGTGGCGGACTGATGACGCGTATCCTCGTGATCGACAACTACGACTCCTTCGCCTACAACCTCGTTCAGTACGTCGGCGGCGCAGTCGGCGCGCCCGAGGACGGGACAGTGCTCGTCCGCCGCAACGACGAGATCGACGTCGAGGGAGTCCGCGATCTCGATCCAGACGGGATCGTCGTCTCGCCCGGGCCGGGCACGCCACAGGAGGCGGGTGTCTCGATTCCGTTGTTCCGCGATCTCTCGTACCCCACTCTCGGCGTCTGTCTGGGTCACCAGGCGCTGTGTGCCGCCAACGGCGCTGCGGTCGGTCACGCGCCGGACGTGGTACACGGGAAGTCCTCGGCGGTCAGCCACGACGGTGAGGGCGTGTTCACCGAGATCCCCCAAGGGTTCGAAGTCGGCCGGTACCACTCGCTGGCAGTCGAACGGGAGAACCTGCCCGACTCACTGACCGAGACCGCGTGGACCGACGACGAACGACGCGTGGTGATGGGCGTCCGACACCGGGAGCGCCCCCACGCCGGTGTCCAGTTCCACCCCGAGAGCATCCTCACGGATGTCGGTATGGAGATGGTCCGCACCTTCGTCGACCAGTGTGAGACGAGTGAATGCGACGAGACTGACACACAGCGTCGACTCCGAGAGTAGCGCCGCCCGTGTTCTCGACCGGAGGTGAGAGCGCCCGGCGTCTGTGCCTCCGACTGCACGCGAGTGCGGGCTGTCCTCGGAACAGTAAAGAAACGCTCGTGGTGTTTTCACTAGACGAGAACAGAGTAGTCATATTCGAGACAAGTCGCTGAAATGTACGATAAGTGATATATACTGCCGACTGGATTCAGACGAGCCGAACAGTGGGGCTCTCGTTCCACGCTCGTTAGGGTTCGTACCTCGTGGTTTCGAGCGACTCGTTCGCGGGTTCTCACGGCGAGTGAGACCGTGCGAACGTCGTACAGGGCGCGATTCTCGGAGCTTCGAACCTCGAAACCGCAACGTACGTCGAATCACGTGCTGTGAAAAGTCACACTGTCTCTCGAACAGATACTCGTACCGGTACGTATTGCTGACTGACACGTTCTGTCCCGAAGGGGGAACTGCGGGATTTTCAACTGAGTGTAATTTTATCACACGAGTGATGGTGGTTGGCGGCACAGTAGTCACAGACCGGACGGGTTGACGGAGACACAGACAGGACAGCGTCGGTGGGACGAGACAGACGAGACAGCGTCGGTGGGACGAGACAGACGAGACAGCGCCGGTGGGACGAGACATTTGAGTGGCGATCAGCCCGACAGGTGAGTTGAATCGGACGACACTTCCACACGACAGCCGCAGATCGAAACGAACGACACTTCCAACGGCACCGCCGACCACCAGCTTCGTGTCCGCAGCCTCGTCTGTGTCGGCGTCGTCTCCACCGGCCTCTACTGTCGGCCACTCCCAGTTCCGTCGTTCTCCGTTCCCTCCTCAGTTCCGTCACCACCATCTATTAATCAGTGTAGGGCGAACCCGGAGGCGACAGATGGAGCTGAGAGACATCGTCGAGGCGGGGTGTCACCGGGACTGGGAGACGACGACAGCGGCGTCGAGCGAGTCAGTTCGGTTCGCAGTGATCGGGCTCGGCTGGTTCACGAAGCGTCGAGCGCTGCCGGCGCTGGCAGCCAGCGACAGGTGCGATCCGACGGTGTTGGTGAGTAGCTCGACGGAGAAGGCGGAACGACTCGGCGCGGAGTTCGACGCCGTCGAGCACGGGATCACGTACGACGCGTTCCACGACGGGGAGGCGGCAGACGCGTACGACGCGGTGTACGTCGTCACGCCGAACGCGCTCCACCTGGAGTACGTCGAGACGGCGGCACAGTACGGCAAACACGTGTTGTGTGAGAAGCCGATGGAGCGCGACAGCGAGCGAGCCGCACGCCTCCGTGACGTCGCTGCGGACGGCGACATCCAGCTGATGATCGCCTACCGGATGCACACGGAGCCGGCGGTCAGGCGAGCCCGGGAGCTGATCGCGTCGGGCGTCGTCGGCGAGCCGATGTCCGTCCGCGGAACGATGTCCCAGCGACTGCTCGACCGCGTGAACCCGGACCCGGACCAGTGGCGACTCGACGAGGCGCTTGCCGGCGGCGGCGCGCTGTTCGACATCGGGATCTACCCGCTCAACACCGCCCGGTTCCTCTTGGACGCCGACCCGGTCGCCGTCACCGGCCGGACGACCAGCAGCCACGACGCGTTCGACGAGGTGGACGAGACGGTCTCGTTCACCGTCGCGTTCGACGACGACGTGACTGCCCACTGTTTCGCCAGCCACAACGCCCGCCAGTCGTCGGAGATCACCGTCACCGGAACTGCGGGCGAGGTGAGTGTCCGACCGGCGTTCTTCCAAGACCAGACGCGACAGCTCCACGTCTCCCGCGGGGACGGCCGCGCGACCGTCGCACTCGACCGTGTCGACCAGATGCGCGAGGAGTTCGACTACTTCGCCGACCGACTCCGCGGCGAGGGCGCAGTCGTCCCGGACGGCGACCACGGACTCGTCGACATGCACGCGATGGAGGCCGTCTACGAGGCTGCCGAGACTGACCAGTGGGTGACTGTCGAGTACGAGTAGCAGCAGTGTAGACACTGTTAATTATCAATCCACAAGTTATTTTATATGATATGAATATGTTTAATGCTCGATATGTACTGGCCGGCGTGGGGTGGGGATAGATCCTAAGTGGTCGTCAGACGTGTTTCCTCAGGAAGTTCTCTACCTCATCAATGGAGTGGCCACGGTCATACATTTGCTTGACGATTCGCCTACCGTGGTCTCGCTTGTCGTAGCAATCAATCCGAGGTGGCCCATCTGGAACTCTGTGTTCCGCTGCCTTTCGCTCAACGTGCTTCTCAACATCCTGGTAGTCCCCTATTTCTAACATCTCCGCTGGGAGGTTCAGAACATCTGCTACGGTACCTCTGTGGTAGTAGTTCTCAATCTCTCGCTTCTGCAAGACGTGACACGGTACTCCTGCCTCCTGAGCTCTGTCTCGCAGCGACGCTATCTCTTCTCTGGGGTCATCTTCTTTAGATTTCTTATCACTATCAAGAAGAATTGCGAAGTTCTGATTAATGTTCTTCAATTTTTCCGGATTGCAATGCCTCATGTTTCCAGTCCCGCCAAGTGGGAGAATTGTGACATTCCTCTCGTGCCAGTCATCAATAGCGCTGCGCGCAATCATTTCCAAAACCTCCACGTCAGACTGTCCTTCAACATAGATCACGAAGTCGCTCTGCAGAATATCGCTGTTCCGCGCTCCGATCTCCCGAACTGCTTCGAATCCCTCCTCTTTGAGTTTCTGGAACTCAGTTACACCGGAGTTCCGACGAGTGAGGTACATGTCGGCGTTAGCGCGGTTGTCGATGAATACCTGTGAGTGAGTTGTGATGACCACTTGTCCACCGCCAGCTGCGATGTCCCTAAGTGCGTCAAGCATCTTTCTCTCCGCGGAAGGATGGAGAAAGTTCCCGGGTTCTTCGAATAGGAGCATATATCCCTCGTTCACTTGGAAGTCCACGTACGCCTGCATCATCGACAACTGGAGAAGACTCCCGACACCAGACCCGCGCTCACTGATGTCTATACTCTCTTCCAGATGGTCGTCGTGGAGTCTGATGTTTGGCGAAATGGCCTTGTCAACACGGATGTCGCCTGGCAACATCTCGACTTGACTGATGTTTTCGAGATGAGACTTGAGGTGATTTGTCAGCTGACTCCCGACACTCTCTGTCGTCTCTTCCAACGATTCACGTAATTCCTTCTTCTTTTCGTATATCTCGTTATCGAACCCACCTGACTCCAGAATGGGCGAGAGAAGTTTATTCATATGAGTTCCACCTTTTAGTTTTGTCTCTTCGTTTACATCTCTTTCCGCGAATATTGGGATCGGTTCTGGGAAGAAACCCCAGACGTAGTCCCGCGACTTCGCTTTGGAGAGTCGCGTTCCATCCTCCTTGACAGCACCTTTGGAGAACGTTTCGCTGTTCAAGTACGTCTCAGAGCCTGGGGTTCTCCCCTCACGGCGGTCAAATTCCCTAACGACAGTTGCAGTGTCCTCATCTTCAGGAATGTACTCGTCACGGAGCACGCTGTGGAGTTCGTTGGGAAGACGAACCTCTGCTACGAACCTGATTGTCTCGGCCTCTTGCATGTGGAAATGACTGTCGTCGGGCTTGTCACAGGAGAGGAACAGCTCTAGTGCCTCCAAAAATGACGACTTACCAGCGTCATTCTTCCCGATGAAGGTCGTCATGTCTCCGATTTCTATTTTCTCGGAGTCTTTGATAGGTTTGTAGTTCTCCGCACGGAAGGTCTGGATGTCGATGGTAGACACGCTAGCCGAATGCGTCCCGCTGTATATTAGTCTTCTGGTTCTGAGCCCACAACTGACTTTGAAGACTTTCTAGTAATTGAAATATATAGAATATTTTCTGTACACTGCAATACACTGGTCTGTCCACAGCCGCACCTGCAAGACATATCGGCTCTGACAGCCTCTGCCACTTTTATCATCTATGACAGCCTAAGAATTTTTTGGCCTGTATTGCTAATGATTATGGAAAAATACATATAATTAGAAACAATTTAATGCTGCGTTCGAAATTTTGGATTTGAGGAGTCTACCGCACGCACAGATCCGCGAGAGACGATCAGCCGGCCTACACGTCAGTGAAGCCCTGGTGGAAGCCGACGAGTTTCTGCCGCGAGAAGTGTTCGACGGCGTACTTGATCCCCTCTTTGCCGACCCCGGACTCCTTGAACCCGCCGTACGGCATGTGGTCCGCGCGGAACCCGCTCACGGTGTTGACGTTCACACCGCCCGCGTCGATGGCGTCGGCCGCTCGCTTCGCGCGGTCGATGTCCTGCGTGAAGATGCCGGCCTCCAGCCCGTAGCGGGTGTTGTTCGCCTCCTCGATTGCGGCCTCGAAGTCCGGCACGCTGATGACGGGGACGAGCGGGCCGAACGTCTCCTCGCTCGCGGCCGGCATCTCCGGGGTCACGTCCGAGAGCACTGTCGGCTCGAACACACGCTCACCCAGCTCGCCGCCGTAGTTGCCGCCACACTCCACCGTCGCCCCCATCTCGACTGTCTTCTCGAAGATCTCGACCACGTCGTCGAACTGGCTGTCGTCCACCATCGAAGCGACCTGTGTCGCCTCGTCGAACGGGTTGCCGACCGCCAGCGCCTCCGCGGCCTCCACGATGGCGTCGACGATCTCCGCCTCGGCGTGCTCCGGGACGATCACTCGCTCGACGCTGTTGCACACCTGCCCAGCGTTGCCACAGGCTCCACCGACGACCGCCTCCGCAGCCTGCTCGATGTCCGTGTCGTCCCAGACGATTGTCGGGTCGTTGCCGCCGAGCTCCAGCGTCACCTCTTTCATGCCGCTGTTGTTGGCGAGGTACTTGCCGACCGCCGTCGATCCGGTGAAGGAGATCGACTCGACGGCGTCGTGTTCCAAGATCACGTCGCCAGTCGTCGACCCGGAGCCGGTGACGACGTTGAACAGTCCGTCCGGCACGTCGGCGTCGACCTCCGCGGCGGCGTCGTCGAGACACTCGAACAGGAGAATCCCACACAGCGGCGTGTTGCTCGCCGGCTTCCCCACCACTGCGTTGCCTGCGGCCAACGCCGGGCCGACCTTGTGGACCATCAGGTTCAGCGGGAAGTTGAACGGCGTGATCGCGGCGACGACGCCGACCGGTTCCCGCTGTGTGAAACAGTGGTCCCGAGCGAATCCGCGCTGCGCGTCCATCGGAACGTACTCGCCGAACATCCGCTTGGCCTCCTCGGCGGACATGTCCAGCGTCTGAACCGCTCTGTCGACCTCCGTGCGCGCCTCCGTGATCGGCTTCCCCTGCTCGCTGGTGAGCGTGCGTGCGATCTCCTCTGCGCGAGACTCGACTTGGCGTGCTGTCGCCGACAACAGCTCGTACCGCTCGTACGCCGAGAGTGTCGACGCCTCGACCGCCTCTGCTGCCGCGTCGACTGCCGCCTCGACCTGCGACTCGCTGGCGGAGGGGACGCTCCCGACTGGCTCGCTGTCGTACGGGTGGATCACCGTGATTCGGTCGTCTGCGCCGACCCACTCTCCGCCGACCAACATCGACTTGTCGAGACCTGTGGCTGACTGCTGACTCATACCTTGATACTCGAACAACGAACTGATAAGCGTTGTGTCTACCGGGACGGACTGACTGGCGTGGTGGACTGAGGAACGAGGAATTCGCGGACGCGAGAGGCTGATGGGCGTGATACGGTCGTGCGTAGTGATTTTCGGTGACTATCGTGGTACCGGGCGGTATCACGCCGCTGCGATGCTCTCTGTCAGTCGCCGGCGGTAACGATCTACGCACGACCCTATCAGTCGCCGGCGGTAACGATCCACGCACGACCGTACGACAGGTCACGATACCAGCGACCGCAGTCTGTCTCGCGTCACAAAATAACTCGTATTTTAGTAAAGATTCCACATTGGTTCAAAGGTACGGATTCGAAGGTAGGTGAATTTAAATACTCGAAGACAGCAACTCTGTGCGCATGAGCGACAGACGGGGAGAGCAGGAGAGACAGCTACGCGAGCGTGCGGCAGGTCTCCTCCGGGGGGTGGGGGCAGTCGGCCGTCGCGTGTTGCCGGAGTTCGTTCGACGGCGGTACACGGCGAAGTTCGCACTCTCGATGGTGTTGGTCGTGTTGTTGATCAGTGTGATCGGCGGAGTCGGCGTCACACAGATCCAGTCGAGTCTCACAGAGGACCGGAACGACCAGCTCACCTCTCGGGCGTCGATGCAGGCGACAGCCGTGAGCGGGTGGGTGGAGTCGATGCGCGTCCAGACGCGGTACGTCTCGCGGGCGACTCCCATCGAGACCGGGTCGACGACCGCGATGAACAACTACCTGCAGACGGCACAGGACTCGGGAACGCTCGACATCGTCGGCATCCACGTCGTCAACAGGGCACAGGGCGCAGTGACGAGCAGCACGACGTTCGAGATGCGCGGTCGGTCGCTGTCTCGTGTCGAGCAGCCGTGGACGACGCAGTTGGAGACTGTCGAGACGTACGCCGGCGTCTCGTCTGTCGTCGTCACCAGTCAGGCTGCCTACCAGCGGAACGGCGAGACGGTGCTCGCGTTCGTCAGTCCCGTGCCGAACCGTGACCGGGTCGTCGTGTTCGTCAGCTCGATTCAACGGCAGATCGACAGCTTCGGTGGCAACGAGACAGGTGTCCAGACCACAATCGTTCACGGCGACGGCGAGGTGGTGCTCGCTCCCGGCGGGACGCGCGGCAGCGGCGAGAACGGAACGGCCGGGGAACAAGAAGGTGCGGCAACGTCGAGCGACGGAAGTACGGCAACGTTGAGCGACGGAAGTACGGCAATGTCGAGCGACGAGCGTGCGGTCGCGTCGATAACGAACACGTCTGCGTTCACCGCGGCCGCCGAGAACAGCACTGTCGGCTCGGCGACGGCGTCGGGCGAAGTGCTCGGGTACGCAGCGGTTCCACAGACGGACTGGGTGTTGGTCACGTCGCTAGAGACCAGTGAGGCGTACGCGATCAGTCGGTCGGCTGGACAGACAGTGTTGCTCGTCGTGCTCGGCAGCGTGCTCTCCTTGGGGACGGTAGCGACGGTGTTGGGCTGGGGGACTATCGTTCCGCTCCGTCGACTTAGGCGGCGCGCCGAGCAGATGCAGAACGGCGACCTCGACGTGTCGCTGTCGACCCGGCGCACGGACGAGATCGGTCAACTGTTCGACAGCTTCGACGAGATGCGGCAGTCGCTACGGGAGCAGCTCGACGAGACGGAGGCGGCGCTCCGCGAGGCACGTGAGGCACGCGAGCAGGCAGAGACGGCGCGCGCACAGGCAGAGAGCGCACGCGACGAGGCACGAGGGCTCTCTCAGAAGCTTCGCAACCGGGCGGAAGCCTACGGTGAGACGATGCAGGCGTGTGCAGACGGCGAGCTGTACAGGCGGCTGGAGACGGACGTGGACAGCGAGGCGATGGCAGAGATTGCGACCGCGTTCAACGGGATGATGGACGACATCGAGGCCACGCTCGCCGAGGTTCGGTCGTTCGCGAGCGACGTGGAGACGGCCAGCCGGGAGGTCGCAGACGGGACGAGCGACGTGGAGCGTCGGAGTCGGGAGGTCACAGAGCGCGTCGACGAGATCTCCGCGGGCGCGGCGGACCAGAGCGACCGGCTGGAGTCGATGTCAGCCGAGACGGGGACGCTGTCGGCCAACGTCGAGGAGATCGCCGCCAGCGTGAGCGCCGTCGCAGACTCAGCGCGCACCTCCGTCGACCGCGGAGAGGAGGGCAGAGCCGCAGCCGAAGCGGCGCTCGCCGAGATGGAGACACTGCGGGAGCGCGCAGACGAGACGGCGGCACAGATGGCCGCACTCGACGAACAGGTGACGGCCATCGGCGACACGGCGGCAGCCATCGCCGACATCGCAGACCAGACAGACATGTTGGCGCTGAACGCGAACATCGAGGCAGCCAACGCAGACGGCGACAGCGCCGGCTTCGCGGTCGTCGCGGAGGAGGTGAAGGCGCTCGCAGAGGAGACGAGCGAGGCGACCGACGAGATCAGCGACCGCATCGAGGCGGTCCAGTCACAGACGGACCAGACGAACGCAGTGGTCGACCAGATGCAGACCGCCGTCGACGACGCGACGGCGACCGTCGACGACGTGTTGGCGGCGCTAGACGACATCCGCGAGCGCGTCGAGGAGACGGAACGCCGCGCCAGCGACATCGACCAGTCGACGGACGAGCAGGCGCGTGCGACCCAACAGGTCGCTGCCGACATCGACGACCTCTCGGAGATCTCACAGGAGGTGAGCGACACCGCCGAGGCCGTCGCCGACACTGCGGCCGAACAGAGCCAGACGCTCACCGACGTGACGAGCCAGACGGCACAACTCCGCGACCGGGCGGAACGACTCTCCGAACAACTCGCCACCTTCGAGACGCGGCGTGACGACGGCGAGGGAGCCGACCAGGAAGCGCCGGGGGTGGCTCTCGACGACACCACGGCGGCGCGGGACGGCGACGCGGCCGGTCGGTGAGTAGCTCCGCGTTCGGAACGCCGTGAAAAATTATAAATATCTGGTTATCTTTCGGTTCTGCATGGAGCTGTCGGGGACAGTCGTACCCATGGCGACGCCTACCCGTGGGACGGACCGAACGGTCGACGTCGACACCCTGCGGCAATTCACCGAGCGGCTCACAGAGACGGGCGTGAGCGGGCTCTTTCCAGCGAGTTCCATCGGTGAGTTTCCCAGTCTCGAGCCGTCGGCGGCGCGTCGCGTCGTACGGACGGTGACGGAGGCCACAGGAGAGTCGACAGCCGTGTTGGCGGGCTGCTGTGGGACGAGCGTCGACACGGTCGTAGCGAACGTAGAGAGCGCGGCAGCGGCGGGTGCAGACGCCGCGGTGGTGGTGTCGCCGTACTACCTCGGGACGACACAGCCCGGGCTAGAGCGGTTCTTCACCGCCGTCGCGGAGGAGGCGACGCTCCCGTTTCTGCTGTACAACATCCCGGGATTGACCGGCCACCAGCTGGAGGTCGACCTCGTGCAGTCGCTGGCGACTCACGAGAACGTGATCGGGCTGAAAGACACCTCTGGCGACTTGACGTACCACCACCGCGTGATCGAGGCGACACCGCCGGAGTTCGCCGTGTTCCAGGGCGCGACGGAGATGGCAGCCGCCTCCCTCGGCGTGGGCGCAGACGGGATCATCGCCGGCCCGGCGAACGTGTTCCCGGCCGCGATGGCCGCGCTGTACGAGGCACACGCGACGGGTGACCGACGGACTGCAGAACAGCTCACGCGGGACGTGGTGTTGCCCGTCGTGACGGCGTACCGAGACATTCCGACCGCGGCCGCGGTGAAACACCTATTGAAGCGCGACGGCCTCGACGTCGGCGAACCGCTCCCGCCGCTCCCGACGCTGTCTGCCGCGGAACGCGAACGACTCGACGATTGTTACGCGACCGTGTCGGCCCGCCTCCAAGAGACGCCGCCTGCCGAGTGAGACGCGACACTGTCTCGGTACTCGTGACCGACAGTAGAGTCGTCAGACTCCGAGCGCAGCTACGCCTTCCCGACGCCCGCAGTCAGTCCTTCGACGATCTTCTTCTGGAACACGAACATGAACAGCAGCAGCGGGATCAGCGACATGAAGACGGCCGCCGAGATGATCCCCCACGGGGAGTTGAACTGGCCGCCGAACAGCGCGATCCCGACAGTGATCGTCCGCTTGGAGTCCTGCGTCATGAACGTCAGTGCGAACAGGAACTCGTTCCACGCGTAGATGAACACGATGATCGCGGTGGTCGCCATCGCCGGCATCGACACGGGGAGGATGATCCGGAACAGCACGCCGACCCGCGAGAGGCCGTCCATCAGGCCAGCCTCCTCGAGTGAGTCCGGGAGCTGTTTGAAGTACGCTTGGAAGATCCACACCGCGAACGGCATCTGGAACGCCGCGTACGGGAGGATCAGCCCGAGGTACTGGTTCAGCCCGAAGAGGGCTCCCGCGGGCGTGCCTTGGAAGCTGATCGCCAGCTTGTACAGCGGGATCAGCCGGGAGATGAACGGCAGCAGCGCGGAGAACAGCACGATCAGCAACACCGGCAGCTTGTAGTCGAAGCGGAGCCGCGACAGCGCGTACCCCGCCATCGCGCCGAGGATCACGTCGATGATCGCCGTGCCGGAGGCGACGATCACGCTGTTGAGGATGTACTGCCCCACGGGACGCTGACCGAGCGCGCGAGCGTAGTTCTCCAGCGTGAGCGGGTACTGTTGGACGATCCGGAACCCGCCGTCGAACGTGACCGTGTACGGCAGGTACTCCTGTGGGAAGACGAACAGCTCCGCGGGCGGCTTCAGCGAACTCACCAGAATCCAGAGGACGGGGAACATCGACGCCAGCACGATAGCCAACACGGAGCCGTAGAAGCCGAAGCGCTTCCCGAGCTCCCAGACGGCGACGTCCTCCAACGACAGGTCACGACCGCGGTCGATGACGCTCACGTCACCGCACCTCCGGTTCGTACAGCGTCCCGACGTAGATGAGCGCGATCACCAGCGCCAACAGCGTGATCACAGTCGCCGCCGCGGAGCCGAGTGCGAACCCGCCGTTCGTCGGGCCCGGGTTGTTGTACGCCGCCTGCTGAGCGTACAAGACGAGCGTCGTCGTCGCCTCCCCGGGGCCGCCGCCGGTCAGTCCGAACGGGAGCCCGAACGCTTGGAAGGCGGGGAGCGTGCGGAAGATGAGCGCCACCAGAATCGTCGGCTTCAACAGCGGCAGCGTGATGTCGCGGAACCGCCGCCACTTCGACGCGCCGTCCATCCGCGCGGACTCGTACAGGTGCTCCGGGATGTTCGACAGCCCCGCGAGCATGATCAGCGTCATGAACGACGTCGTCTTCCAGATCGTGATGAACGTCATCGTGTACAGCGCGATGTCCGGGTTCGAGAGGAACGCGAACGGCTGTGAGAGAATCCCGACGCGGACGAGGAGGTCGCTGATCACTCCGTAGTTGGGGTCCAACATCCACGCCCAGATCTTCGCGTTGATCACCGTCGGCAGCGCCCACGGGAACAGGATCGCCGCCTGCGCGAAGTACTTCCACTTGAAGTCGCGCTGGAGCAACAACGCCAGCGCGAGCCCGAACACCAACTCGATCGGTACCGAGACGAACGTGTAGAACAGACTGACGAACAGCGCGTTCCAGAAGCTCCCCGTCGAGAACAGCTTCGCGTAGTTCTCGAGCCAGACGAACTCCTGTGGCTGTCCCGGCAGTTGGATCACGTACCCCGTGTGGAAGCTGGCCCACACCGTGTCCAAAATTGGGTAGAAGGACACGGCCAACAGGAACGTCACAACCGGTGTCAACAACGCGACCGCGAGTTCCTCCTCTGTGAGTCTGAGTTCACGGTACCGTCGTAACCGCCCTTGGAGACTCTCCTCGCCGAACCGAGACGTCTCCCCGATCTGTGCTGTCGAGTCCGCCATCGTGCTACACTGTCACCTTCTATCATATAAATGTGTGTGGGTGCGGGAGCGAGCAGTGGCCCCCAACCGAGTCGAGTGGGCGCAGAGCCACCGAGTGAAGCCACGATACGGGTGAGGCAACGATGCGAGTGAGGCAACGAATACGGGTGAGGCTACGGTGCGAGTGAGCACAGCCGGCAGGAGGGAGTCGCTCCGGCCGGAGGGAGTCGCTCCGGCCGAAAGGAGTACGCCCGGCCCGAAGGAGTACGTCCAGCCAACACGTCGACGTGGTTCGGCGGAGTGCCGTCCAGTCGGTGTCGACCGATGCGGCGGGGTGCCGTCCAGTCGGTGCCGACAGGTTCGGCGGGGTGCCGTCCAGTCGGTGTCGGTTCGGTGGGCCGCGCAGGTGGATGTAGATAGTAGTGAGTTATGTATTTGTCGGTACTGACGGTCGAATTCGATCCGTTGCGACCGTCAGCGACGAATTCGATCCGTTGCGACCGTTAGCGACGAATTCGACAGTGGCATCGAGTGTCGTCGCGCCCGTTTTGCGGCCGATTCTCGGGACAGTTCGACGGTCAGTCGCGCGGGACCGCCGGTCAGGCGTTCACGCGTTGTTGATCTCGCTGTCGATCCGGCTCTGCGCGTCGTCGAGCGCCTTCTGTGGGCTCTTCTGTTGGGTGAGCGCCTTGTTACACTCCGTGTAGACGATGTTCGACCACTGGGAGTACTGTGGCGTCGCGGGCCGCGCACTCGTCTGGCGCAGGTTCTGTGCGAACCGGTCGAGGAAGGCCGGCTTGTCGTTGTCGCTGTCCTCCCAGTAGCTGTCCTCGTACATGTCTGCTCTGACCGGCAGACGACTCCGCTCTGCTGCGAGCCGTTCCTGTGCCTCCGGCGATGCGATGTAGTTGGCCAGCGCTTGGGCCGTCTCCACGTTCTCGGAGAAGCTGTTGATGAACAGACTCCACCCGCCGAGACAGGAGTTGGCCGCGTCCGGGTTCCCCTCCGCCTTCGGCATCGTCGTCACCGCGAACTTGTCCGTCACCGGGGTGTCGTCCTGGAACAGTGCGTAGGCGTACGGCCAGTTCCGCATGAAGATCGTGTTCCCCTGCTGGAACGTCTGACGGTTGCCGTCCGTCCCGCTGGAGGGGATCGACTTCGGCGTGATCTCGTGTTCGTAGATCAGGTCGACCGCGTGCTGGAGTGCGCTGACACCCTTCTCGGTGTTGACGACGAGGTTGCCGTCACCGTCGCGGACGGAGCCACCCATCCCCCACAGCCAGTTGAGCCACATGATGGTGAGCCCCTCGTTGGGACCACCCTGCCAGATGTAGCCGTTCAGGTCCTGATCGACCTGCTCTTTCACGTCCTGTGCCATGTTCACGAGCTCCATGTACGTCTCTGGGGGCTCGTCGTAGCCCGCCTCCTCCAACAGGTCCGTCCGGTAGTACAGGCCGTTGGCGTCCGTGAACATCGGCATCCCGTAGAGGCTGCCGTCGAGGGTGACCGCGTCCACGGGGGTCTCCAGCATCGCGTCCGTCCGGTTCTCGGGGTCCTCGACTTCCGCCGCCCAGCCGGCGTTGACGAACTCTGCCGGCCACACGACGTCCATCATCCCCACGTCGAAGTTCGACGACTGTGCCGCGAACTGGTTGACGTAGTACTCCCGGGTGGAACTGGACTCCGCCGGGGTGCCCTGCACCTTCAGCGTCGCGTCCGTGTCGCTCTCGAACGCGCTCTTGAAGTCGTTCGCGGACGGCTCGAACGAGGAGATGTGGACGAAGTTGATCGTCCCGGAGACGCCGCCGCTCGCCTCCGTGCTGTCGCCGCCGCTCTCTGTCTCACCGCCGCCGCTCTCCGTGTCGCCGCCGCCGCTCTCTGTCTCACCGCCGCCGCCGCCACCACCGCCGCTGCAGCCGGCGAGCAACACCGCGCTCCCGCCTGCGAGACTCTTGACTATCTGTCGCCGTCGAGGGTCTGACAACTGCTCTGCCATACGTTGACACGTATAGCAGTCTCTTATAAATAGTTAATTAAAAAATACTGACAAATCCGGGCGAACGCGCCGTCGAGACCGCGCCCCGCCGGCAGCGGCGGCCGACAGCCAGCGGCGGCAGCCGTCGAGTCGGTCGGCAGCCGTCACAGCGGCCGACAGCCTCACTCGCGGTCAGCGAGTTCGCGGACTTCCGCCCAGAGGTCCGCCTCGACAGAGATCTCTTCGCGTTCTCGGTCGCGTGCCACGGAGCGCTGGCCGGGGAGACGGATCTCCTCGTGGTCCGCGTCCGTCTCGCCGGCAGTCAGTTCGGTGAGGAACGCGCTCGCGCGCTCCGCGAACTCCGGCACACCCATCGCCGCGGGGTCGATGGCGAGGAAGAGGTCCCCCTTCGTGCAGGGGTCTTCCGTGTGGTAGGTGCCGGTGACGTCGTCGCCCATCGCGGCCCCGACGAGGCCGCCGGCCAACACCTCGACCGCGATTGCCAGCCCGGAGCCTTTCGGTCCGCCGAACGGGCGGATGGTGCCGTCGAGTGCCGCCTGCGGGTCGGTCGTCGGCGCGCCGTCGGCGTCGAGAGCAACGCCCTCGGGCAGCTCCCGGTCGTTCTCGCGGCGGTGGAGCACGTCGCCCCGCGCGATTGCGGAGGTCGACATGTCGAGGTTGAACGGGGGATCTGTCGGGAATCCGATAGCAATTGGATTCGTGCCGAGCACGGGTTCTGCGCCGCCGTACGGTGGCATCGCGGGTTCCGTGTTCGTCACGGCGAGGCCGACGTACCCCTCCTTCCGGAGTTGGTCCGTGTAGTAGCCCAGCATCCCGAGGTGGTTGGTGTCGTGGACGCCGACCGCGCCGACACCGTGGCTGTCCGCGCGGTCCATCGCCTCGATGGCGGCCTCACTCGCCACCACGGGGCCGAGTCGTGCTCCCCCCGAGACTGTCGCCGCGCCGCCACGCTCGCTCACGACCGCGATCTCGCCGTCGGGATCGACGTTGCCGTGTTCGATGCCGCGGACGAACCGCGGGAGCCGCAGCAGGCCGTGTGAGTGTTTCCCGCGGGCGTCGGCGCTGACGAGCACCGTGGCAGTCTGGGCCGCGTCGGCCGCGGAGATTCCGTGGGCTTCGAACGCCTCGGCAGCCACCGTGGTCGCGTGATCTCGGTCCACCTGCATCGCGTTCAGGTGGACGGCCCGATGCGGTGGATTGCGAACTGGCTCTCACCCATCGTCTCGCTGAGGGTGTACTTCCCGTCGACGACCTCCATCACCTCGTCCCAGAGCTGGTCTGTCGCCCAGTCGATGGTCTCGTCGCCGACGAGCGCCTCGCTCACGTCCACGTCCGTCTGCTCCGGGACGCGCTCTGCGCTGTGCGGGTTGCCGGTCACTTTGATCGTCGGCATCACCGGGTTCGAGAGGGTGTGACCCTGCCCGGTGGAGATCACCATGAAGTGTGCGCCGCCGGCTCCGATGCCGGTCACAGACTCGGCTCCGTGCCCCGGCGTGTCCATGATGTACATCCCCGAGTGATCGGGAATCTCCGCCGCGTAGTCGACGATGTCCTGGATCGGGCCGTCGCCGGACTTCACCAGCGCGCCGAGTGACTTCTCCTCGATGGTGGTGAGTCCGCCGTCCATGTTGTCGGGGGTCGGCTGTGCGCCGCGCACGTCGTAGCCGGTCTCTTGGAGGCGCTGGTCCCAGCCCGCCACGCGGTCGAGAATCTCCTGGCGCACCTCCTCGGAGACGGCACGCTCGGCCAACTCCTCCTCGCCGCCGAAGAACTCCGGCGTCTCCGCGAAGCAGGCGCGGCCGCCGTGGTCCTCGATCAGTCGCCACGCCGCGCCGGCGGTCGCCTTGTGCTGACAGAGACCGCTGGTCGTGTCGGAGGTGGCGCAGTTGATCCCGAACGTGAGCTTCCCAGTGTCGACCGGCACACGTCGCTGTGCGCTCGCGGCCTGTGACATCTCGCGTGCGGCGTCGACCGCCTCGTCGAGCGCGTTCATGACGCCCTTCTCCTCGTGGATGTTGATCGACGCGCTCGGGCGGCCGGTCTCGGCGATGTCCGCGGCCAGCTCGTCGCCGTCGACGATCTCGCCCGCGTGTGCGATCACGACAGCGCCGTAGACGTTCGGGTGGGTGGCGTGACCCAGCAGCGTCCGGTACGTCTGGAACACGTCGGGCTTGGTCTGACACCGACCGAGCGGGTGCGTGATCGGAATCGCGTCTTTCACGATCTCCGCGGTCCGCTCCACCGTGTCGTTGGCGTAGGGGGCCGTCGAGACGACCACTGTCTGGTTCCGAATGCCGACACTCCCGTCCTCGCGCTCGTAGCCTAAGAACTCACCCACGGTCAGTCACCTCCGGCGCTCGCTGCCGCGTCTCCGCCGCCCTCTCCGTCTGCCGCGAGATCACCACGACCGTAGTTGGACTCCACGTTGTGGACGTGGACCCACGTGCCGGCCGGAATGTCCTCTGTGGCGTTGCCGATACTCTTGCCGTACTTCCGGATCGTGTCGCCGTCCGACAGATCCGTGACAGCGAGCTTGTGGCCGAACTGTACGTCGTCGACCACCTCGATCTCCCGCTGTTCGTCGCCGACGGCGACTGTCACCGTCTCGCCGGCCTCCACGTCGCGCAGCGCCGTGGCGACGTTGTCCTCCGGCTCGACTACCTCTAGGTACCTGTCTGCCATGTACCGTGGCGAGGTGCCGCTCGGATAATAACTCTTGCTCTGACGGAACCCGCCGCCGCAACACGCGACCCGCCACCGCAACACACTGGTCGCCGCCGCAACGCCCCCGCCGCCACAACACGTCCGCCACCGCCGTGACACGCCAGCCGTCGGGGTGACCGACCGCACAGAGACGACGAATCGGCTTTCGAGTGTCAGCCGAACACCCCGGGAGTGTCAGCCGAACACCCCGGGAGTGTCGGCCGAACACTCCGGGAGTGTCAGCCGAACAGCACGGAGACGACGAGTAGCGACAGCGCACTGACAGTCGTGAACTGCGCCAGCACGACGGCAATCGGTCGGACGCCGGTCGAGCGGAGTCGTCGCGGGTTCATATCGAAGCCCAAGCCGACGAACGCGAGGGTGAACAGCCACGCGCCGGCACGGTCGACGGTCGAGAGCGTCGCCTCCGACACCACGCCGAGGTTCGCCACGGCAGCGACGAGGAGGAAGCCGACGAGGAACTTCGGGAACTGTGTCCAGAGTCGCCGGACGCTCGTCGGGCCGGTCCCACTCCGCGCGTCGTCTCCGGCACCAGCAGCCCCCGCTGTGCTGTCTTCGACGCCGGTACCACTCCCTCGGTTCCGGCGCGCGTACAGTGCGTACCCCACCGCGAGCACGCCAATGAACGTGTTCCGCACGAGTTTCGTCAGCGTGGCCCACCGGCCGGCAGTCTCCGAGACCGCGAAGCCGGCCGCCGCAGTCGGGCCGGTGGAGAACAGACTCAACCCCGCCCAGACGCCGAACACGCGGTCCGACAGCCCGAGCGCGGTGCCGACGACCGGGAACACGAGCAGCGTCACCGCGTCGAACAACAGCACCGTACCCGCGGCGTAGCT
>CAKZQY010000313.1 GCA_937142015.1 uncultured Halobacteria archaeon | reverse complement strand
CTGCCGTGCCCGCTGCCAGTCGTCGGTGGTAACGATCTACGCACGACCGTATCACGTCTGTTCTGGTCACTCAGTATTCGTGACTTGTGACTGATAGTATTACTGCGAGCCTTTACCGCCGTGGTGACTCGTGTCGGCGATCAGAGCGTCTGAGCCGTCGATTTTCGACACCGTCCATGGAACTATTCGCAGTAATCACTATGAGACGGGTGCTGTCGTCTCTCCAATTTGTAATCTCTGAATCGAACTGATTGAGGCTGTTTCTGTCTAGTAACTGTCAGACAGAACTACCAGACGACGCGCGAGATCGAGCCTATGGGTGCCTCCGGCCTGTTTCAATTGGCAGCGGAAGTAGCGAGTTGTCTCCCTTCCATCGTCGACACCACGGTGACAGCCGACGTACTACTCCAGACGACAGGGACGGCCACCGCCGATGAACTGCAGGGTACTTTCAAGACAGCACTCGACGGATTGGTGAAAGTATTACCAAATGTTATTACAGTTGGGATCGGCGGCCTGATCGCCACGGCAGGGTGGCGCTGGTGGAGGCGACCAGAACTCACCGTCGCTTCTGACGGTGTCAGAGTCCTCCCGTCAGCGCCAAACGAACAGACGCGAGTGTACCGCGTACGGATCGAGAACGAGGGGAGGCAGGCCGCGGAGAACTGCAAGCCACGCGTCGATCTCGAAATAGAGACCGACGGAGACGTAACGGACGTGTCGACGCTCTGCCGGTGGGCAGAGAGAGACCAGCCGACTCGAACGACGATCAACGTCGGCGAAGTGGCCGAGTTCGTTCTCTTGGAGTACGACGAACACGACAGCCGAGTGCGGTTCCCCGGAGCAGACGGGAGCGGGTCGTACGCGAAACTGTTCAGGTACGATGCCGACTCGGGTCGGAACACCGACAGTGCAGAGCCGTCTGTCGGAGTCGGTGCGTCTCAGTTGACACAGGGGACAGCTCGTGAACAGCGTGTCACTGTCACAGCAGAAAATGCAGGCTCGGTGACAGGGACTGTCACGTTCGATGGGGAGGACGGTGACCTGAACGTCGAGGTGTGTCGGGAGCAATAATTTCGAAAATTATAGGTGTAGATGAGACGTTGTACAACCGGGTAGATCAGGCGTGTTCGATCGTAGCAGATACGACGACGATTGGTCGGACGAACTGACAGACGGCATGAGAACGGAAACGTACGTAGCGCTGGGCGGTGACCAGCAGTACCTGCGAGGTGTCGAACCGGGTGATACAAAATCCATTTTGGCGTTTTATATTCGTCTACAGCACAGAGTCTCAAAACAACCAGACGAATCGTGGCAGACGATTGTCGGTATTCAACACGAACCGAGACCGAGTTATCCTGAATCAACTATATTCGACCGTGGAATTGTGGCGCAGTTTTTTAAGGATGGATGTCTAAGAGACGAACGGAGATACTGTGACGCAGATCAGTTCGAGGGCTGCACGAACGACGACTGTCTCTCGGCGGCACAAGAGATAGTCAGAAACAACCTCGACGACATCAGGGAGGCATCAGAGATATGACTCACACCGGAGACGCAGACGCCCCGGTCGACGTACAGGAGCTTCGAGAGGGCATGCAGGCACACATCGAGCACACACGGGAGCGGCTGTCGGAGATAACCGGTAAGAGTACGGAGCACTACGAGCGAGCAGCACGCGAGATCGTCGAGAACTCCTCTGGTGCGGACGAGGAGGCGTCCTCGAGCGCTCGTACGAGCGGCGGAGTCGACCACGGGGGCAGCTACGAACGGTGCCCTGGTGAGTGATCGTGTCGTGCGTGGGTCCCCCACGGACGACTGATTTCGGCACCGCAGCGACTCGATTCTCTAAGTGTCTCGATCATCTCCGAGATTCACGACACACAGTTTCGCTCGTCACAGCAGTGGAGCCCGTTCGACCGACACTGCAGAGCGGCAGTGCGACCGAGCGGTGCGTCACCGCAGGTGGTCACGAGAGTGAGACTTTAGGGAGGTGTGTCACGTACATCCGGCCGATGGCCGACACACCAGAGATGGAGGACCTCGTCCAGACGGAGGAGCCGAGTTTTCAGCACGTGATGGCGTGCGTCTTCGGCATTCAGGAACACGAGAGTCGGACGTACCTCGTCTTACTCGACAACCCCGGCAGCACGGTCGAAGAGCTCGCGGACGAACTGGAGCGCGACCGCTCGAACGTGAACCGCTCGCTGACGACACTGCTCGACAAGGGGCTCGCGCGGCGCGAACGTCGGCTGCTCGACCCCGGCGGCTACGTCTACCAGTACACGGCGACACCGCTCCCCGAAGCGAAGGAGCTCCTCCACGACGCGCTCGACGAGTGGGTGGAGAACGTCCACGAAGCAATCGAGACGTTCGGCGACGACTGACGACATCGATACCAGTCGAGGGTCGCGGTTGCTGGGCGGGGTACCACGCGGTTGTCGACCTCGTCTCCCGATCCCGTCGTCGACGGTGTCTCTCGACCGCGTCCGAATGTGGGGCGAAATTGGGTGAAATTCGGGTCACTCTCGCCAAATTTCTTTTCTGTCTGCGTTCGCCAGTCAGAACCGATGGTCGAACCACTGTTGCTCGCACGGGCGACCGCCACGGGCGCGGGAGCAGCGCTGTCGTGGCTGGCGTACCGGACGTACACGCGCCGCGGTCAGCCCGCGGCGTCGTCGTACGCGATTCTGTTGGCGAGTCTCGGCGTGACGGCGCTGTGTGCAGGCGCGACGGCACACACGGGCACGCTGTACAAACTCGTCTGGCTGTACACCGGACTGGCGATTCCGCTGGCGCTGGCGCTGTTCGCGTTCGACTACTACGGGCTGTCGTTCTTCGGCTCGCGGACACGGGCGGCGGCGGCGGCCACGCCAGCCGTCCTCGGCGGCCTCGGCGGCACGCTCGTCGTTCTCGGCACACCGCGACTGAGCCCCGGCACGACACCGCCGCTGTCGCTGCTCGCGACGCTCCCGGACCCGGTGTTCGGCTTCGCCGGCACGCTCAACGAGGCTGGACTCTACTACACCACGGCGGTGATGCTGCTCGCTGTCGGCGTGGTGCTCCGTACGGTCTACCGCTACGACCACCTCGACTCGACGCTCGCGCCGGTCGTGTCGTTCGTCGGGATCTGGCCGTGGGTGGCGAACATGTTCATGCCGCAGGTGATGGCGGGGAGCAGTCTCGCGGTGGGGGTGGGCGCTGTGGCCGGCGGCTACGTGCTCAGTGCGGTCGCGGCTGCGGTCGCGGTCGGACAGCTGTCGCTGTTCGAGTCGTCGCCGATGGCCGGCAACGTCGGCCCAGAGGTCGTTCTCGACTCGATGGACGAGGCGGTGATCGTCGTCGACGACAACCGCCGGGTGCTCAGGCTGAACGAGGTGGCGTGTGAGACGTTCGGCGTCGCGGAGACAGCGGCGACCGCCGGCCCGCTGTCTGCGGTGATCGACCGGCCGTTCAGTGAGCTCGAAGACGGGACGACGGTGCCGTTAGAGACGGCCGACGGACTCCGTCAGTTCGCCGTCACGCGCTCGACGGTGCGGGACCGTCGGGGCGAAGACCGCGGCTCCGCGCTGTTGTTCCGGGACGTGACCCGAGAGCGGACGCGCGAGCAGCGACTCGACGTGTTCAACCGGATGCTGCGACACAACCTCCGCAACGACGCCTCGACGATCGTCACCAACGCACGACTGATCGGAGACGGCGGCGATCCCGAGGCGTGTGCCGACCGGATCGTCGACACGACGACGGAGCTGGTGGAGGCTGCCGAGCGTGCCCGCGAGATCGACCAGATCAGCGACGCGCCGGCGGACGCCGCGACACCCGTCGCCCCGGTCGTCGCGGAAGTGACCGACGAGGTGGCTGCCGACTACCCCCACGTCGAGTTCACGACCGCCGTCCCAGAGACGACGGCGGCAGCCGCACACGACGTGTTGGAGATCGTGCTGCGGAACCTCGTCGAGAACGCCGCGGAACACAACGACGCCGACGAGCCGCTGGTCGTCGTCTCGGCGGACGTGACCGACGGCTCCGTCGAGATCGCGGTCGCCGACAACGGCCCGGGAATCCCGGAGTACGAGCGCGACGTGCTCGACGCTGGCGAGGAAGACCAGCTCCAACACGGCAGCGGACTCGGTCTGTGGACGGTGTACTGGGGCGTCACCGCCGCCGGCGGCGCACTCCGCTTCTCCGAGAACGACCCCAGCGGCTCCGTCGTCACTGTCGTGCTCCCGACGACCGACGCGACGGATCTCGACGCACAGCCGGCGCTCGCTGCCGGCTGAGTACGTGCCGACAGAGTACGTGCCGGCTGAGTACGTGCCGACAGGGTACGTGCCGGCTGAGTACGGTACGGATCGTGACGTGGAGCCAGCACCGACGCACTGTGGCTCTCGTCGCAGTTTGCCGGGTGTCTCAGATACCAGACGAATCCGCCGGTTTTCAACGAGTGGGAACGCAATCGAGGCCTAAACAGTCGGACGAAAGATCGGGTACATTTATGACGGAGAGGGCCCTTACTGTGTGTACCCGGCTACCGACCGGGTCGACCCGCGACGGTGAGCGGGTGTGGAGCGACGGAGCGGGGCGCACGACCGGGGATCGCGCCGTCGTCCGTCGACAGTCTGCCCCAACGGCAGTGGGGCCGTGTGCTAGCTGTGCGGACTGTTGGCGTCCTTCGGACGCCTTTTTGTGCTACCGTGGCGAGGCGGCCAGCCGTGCGACTCGTCGCCCTCCTCACTCGGGTCGCTCGTGGGACACGCCGGGCGGCCTCGGAGTTACGTCGCGTGACGGCGGACTCCCTCTGGGACCCGCACGTTCGGACGCTGTTGGTCGCGTTCGGTGCGCTGTTCTTCGTGACAGAGCTGTACACTGCGGCGCTGCCGTTCCTGTTCGACACCGTCGGCCTGTCGGCGGCCGCGTTCGGACTGGCACGGAGCGTCGCAGCCGGCGTCGAGGCAGCCGGGTCGGCGTGGCTCGGGGCGCTCGCAGACGACCACGGTCGAGTGCGTGTCGCGCTCGTCGCCTGTCTCGCCGTGGCTGTGGCGCTCGTCGGATTCGCCGTCGCCGGGTCACTGCCGACACTGGTGGGACTCGTCGTCGTCGTCGCCGTCGGCCGACTGGGTGTGACGAACGCGATCACTCCGGCGGTCTCCGCGGCGTTCGACGACGGAGCGGACGCGGCAGACGACGATGACGACAACGCAGGCGTCGGGTGGGGGCTCCGCGATGTGGTGTTGTACGGCGGCAGCGCACTCGGCCTCGCAGTCGGCGGCAGGCTGACGGCGCTGAGTGACGTGCGAGCCGTGTTCCCCGCGCTCGCGGTCGTCGTTCTCGGGCTCGCGGCGTTGTTGTGGCGGCGTGTCGACGAGGACGGAGACGATGAGGAGAGCGGGGACAGAGACGATGAGGAGAGCGGGGACGGAGACGACTCCAGGTCGACGACAGAAGAGCAGAGAGGAGACGTGGAGCCGACGGCTGGTACGGAAACCGTGGAGGCCGCGGGGCCGACAGCCGAGTGGTCACGCACTCGTCGCACCGTGTCGCGGGTACGCAGTCGTCTCGCGGCAGCAGTCGCACCGTTCCGCGACCTCCCGCGGCCGTGGGTGTTCGCCAGAATCGCAGTGGTGACGTTCACTGCGGAGGCGGGCGGGGCGGCACTGGCGTTCCTCCCGCTGCTCGCGGTCGACACTGGTGGGTCGGCAGCTGGCTTCCTCGCGGTTTACAGTGGTAACGAGGCGAAAGCCCACCCGCTTCAGGGGTGCGGATGAAGCCGA
>CAKZQY010000312.1 GCA_937142015.1 uncultured Halobacteria archaeon | reverse complement strand
GCCGACATCGACGTGCCGGAGTACGCACAGCTGATCCGGACGATGTCGGCGGAGCTCAGCCGAATGCTGTCACACTTTCTCGCGGTCGGCACGTTCGCGCTGGACGTGATCGGCGAGTTCTGTGCGACGTTCATGTACGGCATCCGCGACCGCGAGGTGATCCAGAACATTCTGGAGGACCTGACTGGACAGCGACTGATGTTCAACTACTTCCGGCTCGGTGGCGTGGTGTGGGACCTCCCGGAGCCACGCGAAGAGTTCTTCGAGACGGTGCGGTCGTTCCTCGACGGACTGCCGGCGAAGCTGGAGGAGTACCACGACCTGCTCACGACGAACGAGATCATGCAGAGCCGCACTGTCGACACCGGCGTGTTGCCTCCCGAAGACGCCAGAGCGTACGGTGTCACTGGTCCGGTCGCCCGCGCGTCGGGAATCGACTACGACGTGCGCCGCGACGACCCGTACGGCTACTACGACCAACTCGACTGGGACGTGGTCACCGAGGACGGCTGTGACAACTTCAGTCGCCTACTGGTGCGAGTGGGTGAGATCGAACAGTCCGCGAGAATCGTCGAACAGTGTGTCGATCTGCTGGAAGACTGGCCGGAGGACGACCGAGAAATTCAGGCGAACGTCCCCCGCACCCTCCGTCCCGAGACGGACGCCGAAATCTACAGCACTGTCGAGGGCGCGAAAGGAGAACTCGGGATCTACATCCGCTCGGACGGCACCGACTCGCCGGCGCGGTTCAAGATCCGTGGCCCGTCGTTCTCGAACCTGCAGGCGCTGCCGGTGATGGCCGAAGGCGAGTACATCCCCGACCTGATCGCCTCGCTCGGCAGTCTCGACACGATCATGGGTGAAGTAGATCGCTGATCGCCCGCCAGAGTGTGGTCGGTGGTCAGAACTCGTCGAGACCGGACTGTTCTGCGGCCGCCAGCACGTCGGCGGCAGTCTGCCACGAGGCGCGTGCGGCGGGCGGCAGCGAGCCGTGTTCGTCGACGTAGTCGGCGAGGAAGGCGCGCGTCGTCGGGTCACTCGGGTAGCCACTCCCCACGTCACGGTCGTGTTCGGCGTCGACTGCCGCGATCCGACGGTCGCGTTCCACCTTGGCGAGCACGCTCGCCGCCGCCACGACGGCGTCCCGCTCGTCTGCCCCGTGTGTCGCAGTGACGTCTACCTCCGCGCCGCCCTCTGCAGCCACTGCCGCGGTGACGCGCCGACCGAACCGCGACTCCGACACGTCACCGGCGTCGACGACGGCGCGGTCCCCGTCGCGCGCGACGGTCGCCAGCGCCCGGGCCTGTGCGAGCACTGTCAACTCGTTCATATCCGTCTCCGGGTCGTCGATCTCGTCGGTCCCGACCGCGGCAGTCGCGGTCTCGATCCGGTCGTCGTCACGCATCGTCGCCGCGAGACGCTCTCGTTCGTCTGCGTCGAGTCGCTTCGAGTCGTCTATCCCCGCGGGGAGTGCCGAGGACACCGCTCGCACTGCACCCGCGACCATCGGCCCCAGAACTGGCCCCTTGCCGGCCTCGTCCGCGCCGAGGCGTCGCCCGTCCGACCTGCCGGTGTCTGTGTCCGTCACGCCTCCTCCGAGACACCCCGTCGTGGTGTCAATTTCGGTCGTCGAGTCGCAGCAGGTCGGGGTGTCGGGTCGGTCGTCGGGTTGTCGGGAGACCGCAAAGCCCCCGACAGCCCGGGAATCCGTGGGATTATGCCGGCCGAACCACTACCACGTACCAATGGGAATCCTCGAAGACAAGGCACGAGCGCGGTTGTTCTACAAGTACCTCTCGAAGGTGTACGACACGATCAACCCGCTCGTCTGGAACGAACAGATGCGGACAGAGGCCTTGGAGTGGTTCGACCCGCAGCCGGACGACAGGATTCTCGACGTGGGTGCCGGCACGGGATTCGCCACGGAGGGACTGCTCGAGTACGTCGAGGAGGTGTACGCGCTCGACCAGTCCGTCCACCAGATGGAGCGCGCCTTCCAGAAGTTCGGCAGGCGGGGACCGGTGAAGTACGTCCGTGGGGACGCCGAGCGGCTCCCGTTCGCCGCGGACGCGTTCGACAAGACGTGGTCGTCTGGCTCTATCGAGTACTGGCCCAACCCCGTGGCGGCGCTGCGTGAACTCCGACGTGTGACGAAGCCCGGCGGCACCGTGCTCGTCGTCGGCCCGGACGAGCCACACACGGGTGTGTTCCAGCGGCTCGCGGACGCGATCATGCTGTTCTACGGCACGGAGGAGGCCGACGAGATGTTCGACGCCGCCGGCTTCGTCGACGTGGAACACCACGTCCAACAGGCCAAGCCTGGCAGCCCCCGAGCGATCACGACCGTCGCTCGCGTCCCGGACGCCGACGCCGACGTGAGTGGCGTGGCTGCCGCCACGACGGAGTCCGAACCTGTCGACACTGCTGCGGATTAATTCGTCTCCATCGACACGGCGACGACCTGATTCTCTTCTGCCTGAATTGCGACGACCCACCCACTCGCTGTCTGCACCGTTCGACACGTCTTTGCGCTCCCGCTCACACCCCCGGGTATGGACGCGCATCTCGCGCCCGCCACAGTCGGCGGGCGGGTCACGGCACCGCCGTCGAAGAGTTACACACACCGCGCGCTGTTGGCCGCCGGCTACGGCGAGGGGACGGTCGTAGCGGACCCGCTCCACAGCGCCGACCCGGAGGCGACCGGTCGCGCGGTCGCGGCGTTCGGCGGCTCCGTCGAGTGGGACGACGAGGCGGCCGAGGCGCGTGTCGAGGGGTTCGACGGCCGCCCGGAGACACCGGCGGACGTGATCGACTGCGGCAACTCCGGGACGACGATGCGACTCGTCGCCGCCGCGGGCGCGCTCGCAGACGGGCTGGTCGTGCTGACTGGCGACGAGTCGCTCCGCTCGCGGCCACAGGGGCCGCTGTTGGCGGCTATCGACGCTCTCGGCGGACGCGGAGTCTCGACGCGCGGGAACGGACAGGCTCCGCTCGTCGTCGGCGCGGGTGCTGGTGAGGGGGCTGGTGCGGGTACTGGTGCGAGTGTTAGTGAGGGGGCCGGTGCGGGTACTGGTGCGAGTGCTAGTGAGGGTGCCACTGGACTCGTCACCGGCGGTCGCGTGTCGATTCCGGGCGACGTGTCCTCCCAGTTCGTCACCGCTTTGCTGATGGCCGGTGCGGTCACGCCCGACGGCGTGGAGATCGAGCTGGAGACGGAGCTCAAGTCCGCGCCGTACGTGGAGATCACCCGCGAGCTACTGTCGGCGTTCGGCGTCGAGACGACCGCGACCGAGACGGGATTCGCAGTGGCAGGCGGCCAGTCGTACGACGCCGACCGCTACGCCGTGCCGGGTGACTTCTCGTCGATCTCCTACCCGCTGGCAGCGGGTGCCGTCGCGGCCGACGAGGAGCCGGTCGTGATCGAGGGCGCGCGTCCCAGCGCACAGGGGGACACCGCCGTCGTCGACGTGCTCGACCGGATGGGCGGTGACGTGTCGTGGGACCGCGAGGCAGGGGAGTTGACCGTCGCCCGCGCACCGCTGTCGGGTGTCGAGGTGAGTGTCGCGGACACACCCGACCTGCTGCCGACGCTCGCGGTGTTGGGTGCCGTCGCCGACGGCGAGACACGGATCGTCGACGCGGAGCACGTCCGCTACAAGGAGACCGACCGCGTGAGTGCGATGGCGGAGTCACTGGACCGGATGGGTGCGAGTGTCACGGAACGACAGGACGCGCTCGTGGTCCACGGCGGGGAGTCGTCGCTGTCCGGCGCGACTGTCGACGGTCGCGGCGATCACCGACTCGTGATGGCGCTGGCTGTCGCCGGACTCGTCGCCGACGGAGAGACCACCGTCCGCGGCGCGGAACACGTCGACGTGTCGTTTCCTGGATTCTTCGAGGTGCTCGACAGTCTGGGCGCAGACGCGACGCTGACCTGATACCCGGGGGGGTGGACCCAGGACAGTTACGACGACTCGTCGGCGAGCGACTCCTGTGCGCGCCGCAGCGCCGGCACGAGCACCCAGAACGTGAGCGGGCCGATGATCGCCATCCAGAAGAACACGTCGTTCAGGAAGATGCCGATGGCGTTGAACACTCCGTCGGGGTTCTCCGGAGGGGCCGCGATCAACTGGCGGGAACTCTCGAAGGAGGTGGTCCGGTACCACCCGGCGAGCACCATCCAAGCGAGGCTCGCCCCGGCGAAGATCCCGAGCCCCTTCATGAACTCGTCTGCCATTGCCCGAGTGTCGGGGGCTCCCGGTCTTGAGCGTTTCCGTTCGAGACTGTGCGTGCCGTGATCGGAGTCTCACTCGACGGACCTGCTCGCCCCCTCAGACGCTCTCTCGGTCGTCTCCTCAGACGCCGTCTCGTCTGTCCTCTCAGACGCTCTCTCGGTCGTCCCCTCAGACGCTCTCTCGGTCGTCTCCTCGTCGACACCCATCCCTTCCGCGCGGAATCGGGACCCGAGGACGTACACCGTCGCTCCGAGTCCGATCCCCGCGAGCCCGAGCACCGCGAACACCGGCTGGAGCGTGGCCCACACCTCCGGCGCGACGCGGAATCCGACGAGACTCAACAGGGCGTCGACTGCGACTCTGACCACGCCGCCTGCCATCACGGCCGCGTCCAACAGGACGAACCCGCCGACGACACCGACGACTGCCAACAACGTCGAGAACACTGTCACTGTCTTGTACAGCGACATCGGAACGACCACGTCGCGGCTCCCGCGCTCGTCCGTCGAGACGACGGACGACTCTACACCGTCTGCTCCCGACCCGTCGTCTGCACGTTCCGACGTGTCCCGCGCCGCATCACTCATACCCACGGCTACGGTCGGACGGTACTACTGCCCTTCGACGTGTCTCGGAGCTATCGGCGTCCGACTGTGCTGGTGTCGATGTTCGACTGTGCTGGTGTCGATGGTCGACTGTGCTGGTGTCGATGGTCGACTGTGACGCCGTCGATGGTCGACTGCGACGCTGTCGGTGTTCGACCGTGACAGTGTCGGTGTTCGACGGCCGAGGGTCGTTCACACTGCCGGGGTCGAGCCACACTCAGATGTCGACAGTCAGCCCGTCGTGTGGGAACCGGATGCCGTCCGGCGCGTCTGGGTCGCCGCGGTAGGAGGCTTCCAGCGTCTGGTAGTCGCCGTGTGAGCGCTGGTAGTGATGTCCGAGGTGGGAGAGGAACGTCTCGGTCGCGCCGGTGTCGGCGACTCTGTCGAGCACCTCCTCGTGTGCCAGGTCGTTCGTATCCAGTGCGGCCGAGCGAATCCGCTCTCCGTCCGGACTGTGCGTGAAGTGCCCACACTCGAACACGAGTGCGTCGAGGTCCGCCGGGAGTCGCTCCATCTCGAACGCTCGCGCGTCGTCGGCGACCACGGCGAGCTGCTGGCGGGTCGCGGTCGTCTCCTCCACGCCCGTTGCTGTCCTCTCCCCCGCTACTCCCGTTGCTGGCTCCACCGTCGTCGTCGGCTTCACCGTCGTGGCTGGCTCCACTGTCGTCGTCGGTTCCACCGTCGTCGTTGGCTCCACTGTCGTCGAGTCGATACGGCAGCGCACGGACACGAACCGCCTCGTCGAGTGTCTGTGGCTCGCCCGGATCGAGGAACAGCGTCTCGACGTACCCCTGCGAGACGAGAAACGGGAGCACGCCGACCGTCTCGGCTACGCGCTCGTGAACCTTCCCCGGGGTCAAGCCTCGAGGCTTCCTGGTTCAACGACGTTGTCAGACTACGTCTGACAGCCCGTGAGATGTAATCTCACGAAC
>CAKZQY010000311.1 GCA_937142015.1 uncultured Halobacteria archaeon | reverse complement strand
AGGACGTGCCCGAGGACGCGCTCGCGGGCGTCGCCACCGAGGCAGTCGAAGGCGTCGGTGATCTCGCGGACCTCGCCCGCGACAGCGACGCGACAGCCGAGCAGGTTGCCGCCGCCGCGACAGAACTGTTCGAGATCCTCTCGAAAGTCAAGGAGGTGAGAGCCGCCAACGACGAACGCAGTGAACACGGCTCGTAGCCGTCCGACCCGAGGTTCAGATTGGTATTATTTATATTTTCACAGATAGATGTACTCCTCACGATACTGATCTGCCGTTCGAGCTTCGTGACCCACAGTATCAGAATCAATCGCCAGAACAGTTATGAGACGGGCGAGACAGAACCGACACGAACGGACCGTCACGAACCAGACCACGCCGGACAGCAGTGACGAACGGACGACACCCTTCGCCGGACGGTCTCGGTGCGTGTTGCGGGAACTGACACGAGACCCACCGCCACAGATGATTCGAGAGAACACAGACGCAGAGGAGGCGACGGAGCGTGCGAGTCAGTCGAGAGACAGTCGGGGGAGCGACGGCCAGCCGTCGGTGCTCCGTCGACAGCAGGCGACCGGACAGCGCCAGCACGGCGAGGCGGACACGGCCGAGACGAACGGCCGACGATTCGCCGATCAGCGAAGCGGCGGCCGACGACTCGACCGACGAGCGTCAGGCAGCGTCCGCGCCGACGACGAGACGGGTGGTACGAACATCCGAATCGGGTCACCGGACAGCCGGTACGAGCGCGAGGCGGAGTCGGTCGCACAGCGCGTGACAGCCGAGACGTACGGTGTGCGGGACCTACCGGGCACGACCACGCAGTCGGGAGCCGCCTCCGACGCACCGAGCGCGGCCGAGCACTCGGCGACCGTCTCCGACGCACCGACGAGCGTCCAGCGGTCGCCGCCCGAGACGGAACAGGGGAGTGCCGACACGGAGGGACAGACCGCGCCCGAGAGCGTTCGAGACGTCGTCTCCACGCCGGGGCAGAAGATCGACTCCGGAGTGGTCCGTCGGGTGGAGTCACAGACCGGCGAGGAGTTCGGCGACGTGTCGGTCCACACCGGACCGAAGGCCGCGAAGTCGGCGAGGGACGTGGGCGCACGGGCGTACACAGTCGGCTCGGACATCGTGTTCGACAGCGGCGAGTACGCGCCCGGCACGCCGTCGGGCGACAGCGTGATCGCCCACGAACTCACACACGTCGCCCAGCAGTCTCGGGGTGTGTCGCGGCTCCAGCGGCTCGGACGCAGGTCGAGGACGCCGGGACCGACACCGCTGTCGGAGTCGGAGCTGGACGCACGGACAGAGGCCGTACTCGACCGGTGTCTCGACCAGTTCGTCGAGCAGGACTACTGGAACGCGGTCCACAGACAGGCCCGGAAAGTACTCGACGTGTCGGGCAGCGGGACCGGTCAGTTCGAGGGAGGGGCCAAGAAGCGCCGGGCGTCGAACTTCCGACGGGAGATCGAGCGTGCAGTTCAGGAACAGGCGAAGGCCGACATCGACCGCTCCGGGCGGTTCTCCAACACCGCGAGCGGCGAGTACGAGCGCGAGCGGGCGAAGAAACAGGCCGAAGAACAGGCCGCCCAGTCCGTGGACGCGGAACTCGCGCGGTACGCGTACGAGACGACGGAGGCGGTCGTCGACCGCGAGCGAGACACCGGCGGCGTTGCGAGACTGTTCGGGTCTGCCGCCGGGAGTGGCGTCGTGGCCGACTTCGTCGACGAGTTCAAACAGGGGATCAGTCGGCGACGGAACAGAGGCCCCAGCCTGTTCAAGTCGTCACAGCGCACACAGATCGGTCAGGATCTCTCGGCGAAGGAGATCGAAGAGGCGTACCGGAAGACGGTCCGGAACCTGAAACTCGACACACGCGCCAGAGAGCAGGTACAGCGGTACCTCCAAGGGACTGGAAGCGCCGTGACCGAGCGCGCCGAGAGGCGAGCCAGCGAGGAGGATCGGGTGGCGACGAAGGCGCTCGACATTCAGGCGGAGAGCGCTGCCGGCGCGTTCACGAAGCTCGGGCGACGGCTGGAGGGGTTCCTCGCGCCGGGTGAGACGGGCACTGTCAGCGCGTCGATCACCGTCAAGTACCCGGACAAGGAGGTGCCGATCTCGGGGACGATCAGCGCCTCGTTCAGCGCCGCCCGCAGCGACGACAACGAGCCCTCCGAGACCTCGTTCACGATCTCGGGGAACGTGAAGATCAACGTCTCCGCGGACGCGGAGGTCGTCTCCGGGGGGATCAACCTCGGCAAGCAGGTTTCCGCGTCCGGCACCGGCGCGGACAACACGATGGCGATGTTGAGCTACATGCTCTACCGGCAGTCGCTGCGGTTCGGCACGGAGACCATCGCCAACCACCTCTGGGGTGCTGGACAGAGCAAGAAACAGCGCGACACGAGCAGGACCGACCAGAGTGTTTCCGCACGACTGCGCGCACAGCGGTGGGCCGCGGCGACCGAAGAGCGGCTGTTGCAAGACGACAACGCGGCCGCCGAGACCGGCGAGTTGATCGAGGGCACCGCGACCGCGGAGGGCGACTTGGGTGTTCTCAAGGGGAGCGTCACCGCGTCGATCGGGGCCTCGACCGCGGAGTACTACGACCCGGTGGCGATCAGGTACGCGCTCGACCAGCGACAACAGACAGTGCTGGGCGTTCGAGACAGGCTCGGTATCAAGAACAAGCTGGAGCGAGCGGGGTTGCGGTCTCGTGACACGACGGCAGCGTCGATGGCCGGCAAGCAGGTGACAGACTCCGCCGAGCGGCGACGCCGGGAGAAACAGAGCGGCGGTCGCAAGAACAAGGTGTACGGGAGCCTCTCGGGGAAAGTCAGCATCGGCCTCCCCGGGAAGACACTCGCTGCGGATCTCGCAGGGCAGATGAGCGTCGACGACATCTCCGGGTTCAGCGCCAGTCTCTCGCTCGTGGTGCCGTCGGTGAAGAACCTCCTGCCCGGGATCGGCGACGTGGCGAACTACCTGATTCAGGCGGTGCGGACGCTCGTGAGCAAGTCGAAGGAGTACGACGTGACGGGGTCGTTGAGCCAGACCGTGCTCCAGAACAACGCCGAGAAGCTCTACCGCGGGATGGGCGAGAAGGTGGCCGACGCGCTGCTCACTGCCGACGGCATCGGCTTCTCGCTGAACGTCGGTGTCGAGCGCAACCGTCGCAACCAGTGGGACACCGGCGAACAGACGACCGGCAAGAAGCGTCTCTCGTGGCGACTCGCGCTCGTCCGGCAGAACAGCTACAGCTTCGAACAGACTGTCCCGGCGATCACGAGTGTGAAGTTCAACTACTCCCGGAAGGCCGTGTTGGGCGCTATCGAGGGTGGTGGCGGCGACACGGAGACAGTGGTCAAGAACCCGCGGAACTGACCGGTCGCCGCGAGGACGGCGTTCGAGACTCTAGGGAACTGACCGGTCGCCACGAGGACGGCGTTCGAGACTCTAGGGAACTGACCGGTCGCCGCGGAGCGTCTCGGCGTCGGGAGCGAACAACAAGCGGAGAGACAGTTTGAGCGTAGGCTGCGCCACACTTATCACGGTAGATCGAGTGTTACCGTATACCAGACAGCTACGAACCAGACCACACGGTACTCGAGCCAGAACGGACGAGTGACACTCGCTGCCGGACGGTCTCGGTGCGTGCTGTGGCAACCGACACGGAGTCCACTGCGACAGATGATTCGAGAGAACACAGAAGAGACGAGAGAGCGTGCGAGTCAGTCGAGAGCCAGTCAGTCGAACGACAGCCAGCCGTCCATCCTTCGTCGACAGCAGGCGACCGAGCAGCGCCAACACGGAGGGAGGAACGGCAGACGAGCCGAGGACCAGCGAAGCGACGGCCGACGAGCGTCACGCAGCGTCCGTGCCGACGAGAAGGCGGACGGGACGAACATCCGAATCGGCTCACCAGACAGCCAGTACGAGCGCGAGGCCGAGAAGGTCGCCCGACGAGTGACAGCGGAGACGTACGGTGGAGGAGACGCTGCCGGTCGCACAGTCTCGAAGTCGGCGACCGTCTCCGACGCGCCGACAGGTGTCCAGCGGTCTCCGGCCGAGACGGAACAGGAGGCTACCGACACGGGCGGGCAAACCGTGCCCGAGAGCGTTCGAGACGTCGTCTCCACGCCGGGACAGAAGATGGACCCCGAGGTGGTCCGTCGGGTGGAGTCACAGACCGGCGAGGAGTTCGGCGACGTGTCGGTCCACACCGGACCGAAGGCCGCGAAGTCGGCGAGGGACGTGGGCGCACGGGCGTACACAGTCGGCTCGGACATCGTGTTCGACAGCGGCGAGTACGCGCCCGGCACGCCGTCGGGCGACAGCGTGATCGCCCACGAACTCACACACGTCGCCCAGCAGTCTCGGGGTGTGTCGCGGCTCCAGCGGCTCGGGAAGAGTAAGTCGGCACGCCAGGGACCGACACCGCTGTCGGAGTCACAACTCGACGAGAGACTGGAGGCTGCAGTCGGCGAGTACGTTCGGTACTTCCTCGAAAACGACTACCGCACAGCCGTCCGGAGACAGGCACGGAAAGAACTCGACGTGTCCGACAGCGCCGACGGTGCCTTCGAACACGGACAGCGGAAGCCCAGACGGTCGGAGATGCGAAAGCGGATCGAGGCAGCGGTCAGTCACCAAGCGAAGACCGACGTAACGAAGAAAATCAACGAGCGTGTCAAGGACAAAAGCGACGAGAACTACACGAGAGACGCCAAGACGGACTACGAGCGCGAGCGGGCGAAACACAGGGCAGAAGAGCAGGCGTCACAGTCCGTGGACGCGGAACTCGCACGCTACGCAGACGAGGTGACAGAACAGATTGTCGCCGGAGAACGTGACGTACAAGCGCGCTCACAGCTCGGCGTGGCCGCACTGTTCGGTGCCGACACCGACAGCGCAGTCTCTCGGTTCGTCGAGGAGTTCAAGCGCGGGATCAGCCGCCGTCGGAACCGAGGGAAAGCAGCGAGCGTACTCAAGTCCTCACACCGAGGACAGACCGGAATGGATCTCTCGACGGCCGAGCTCAACGAGGCGTACACGAAGACGCTACGGAACATCAGTCTCGACAGACTCGCCAGACGACAGGTGAAGCGGGTGACTGGCAACGCAGAGTCGGCCATCACCGAACGCGCGAAGAAGCGGGCACGCGAGGAGGACGACGTGGCCGAGAAGGCCGTACAGGTGCAGGCGAACAGCGCTTCGAGCGGGTTCGAGAAGTTGGGGAAACGGCTGGAACAGCTCGTCCCGAGAGGAGACACAGTGATCGTCACCGCGTCGATCACGATCAAGAGCCCCGACAAGGAGGTGCCGATTTCGGGGACGATCAGCACCAAGCTACTGGTCGAGAACGACGCAGAGAGCGGTGGGTACACCGTGATGGGGAACGTCATGCTCGGGATCGGTGCCGACATCGAAGCGGTCTCGGCTGGACTCCACTTCGGAAAGAAGTTCTCCGTCACCGGCAGCGGCGCGGAGAACGCGATGCTGATGTTGAGCTACATGCTCTACCGTCAGTCACTGAGCTTCGGGACGGAACGCATTGCAGACCACGCGTGGGGGAGTGGTCAGGACAAACGAGCCTCTGCACGACGGCGAGCACAGCGGTGGGCGGCCGCCACAGAGCAACGGCTACTCGAGGACCCGAACGCTGCGGGTGAGACGGGCGTCGTGCTCGGCGGGGACTTCTCCGTTGGCGGCGACACGGGTGCAGCGAGCGGGTCGTTCAGCGCGACGGTCAACGTCTCGACAGCAGAGTACTACGATCCGGTGGCGATCAGATACGCGCTCGACCAGCGAAAACAGACCATCGCCGGTATTCCGGACTTCGCCGGGATCAAGAACAAGCTCAAGCGAGCCGACGACAAGCTGGCAGAGAAAGGCCTGAAGAACCCGCGGACCCCCGAAGAGGCGGCGACCGCGATGGCCGGAGCGCGGGTAACCGACTCGAAGGAACGCCGGAGACGAGAGAAACAGAGCGGCGGTCGCAAGAACCAACTCGAAGCGAAAGTGTCTCTGAGCGGCTCGGTGGGGGTGGGGCCGGCGAAGCTCAGTTGTAGCCTCTTCGGGAAGGGGACAGCCGACGACATCGACGGTCTCAAATTGTACGTCCTAGCGACAGTTCCGGCAGCAGGGAGCTTCGTGAACGCGCTCGGTGACGTTGCCGACTTGGTGTTCACGGGTGCGAACGAACTGGCGAACAAGTCGAACGACTACAAGGAGGTGGGACTGGAGAAGTCAGACGTCAACGACAACATGGACGAGATCAAAGGGCGGATGAAAGAGTCGGCAAAGAAGGCGCTTCTGTCCGGCGACGAGATCGGGGTGGTTCTCAAACTCGAGTACCACAAAGACCGCGGAGACGAAGGCTGGAACAAGAAACAGCGCTTGGCGTACAGGCTCGCGCTCGTGAAGAAGCAAGGGTACGGAGCCAAACCGGGTGTTCCCGGTATCGTCGACCTCTCGTTCAACTACACGCGCCAGACAGAGATCATCGCCTACGACAAGCAGGCGGGTGTCGACGCTGCGGGAGGGAAGCTGTTCATCAACGACTGATACGGTCGTGCGTAGTGGTTTTCCGT
>CAKZQY010000310.1 GCA_937142015.1 uncultured Halobacteria archaeon | reverse complement strand
CGAGCTGTTCGAGTAACGTCGGACACGACGAGCCGTCGGCAGGTCGGTCGGTCTCGGAATTTTTCGTCGTCACACCGAACAGTCACAACACTGTCTTGCCGAACGCGCTCGCAGCGAGTTCGGTCGCCAGTTCCGCAGTCTCGTTGTACTCGTCGAGCGTCGGGTTCACCTCGACGAGTTCCATCGAGCGGAGCACGTCGGCGTCGGCGAGCAGCTCCATCGAGAGGTGTGCCTCGCGGTAGGTGACACCGCCACGGACCGGCGTCCCGACACCCGGAGCCTCGTTCGGATCGAGCCAGTCTAAGTCGAGACTAGCGTGAACACCGTCGACGCCGTCGGCGGCGACAGCGACGGCCGACTCGACCACGTCGCGGACGCCACGCTCGTCGATGTCGGACATCGTGAACACCGTCGCCGCGGAGTCGCGGAGCCGGTCACGCTCCTCCTCGTCCACGTCGCGGAGACCGACGATCACCACGTTCTCCTCGTGGAGGTTCGGCGCGTTCGCCCAGTCGACGCCCGCAAACTCTCCGACACCCAACGCGGCTGCCAGCGGCATCCCGTGAACGTTGCCGGACGGCGACGTGGTCGGCGTGTTGAAGTCGCCGTGTGCGTCGAACCAGATCGTCCCGATGTCGGCGTCGCGCGACGCGCCACGCAGCGACCCGATAGCGATGGAGTGGTCCCCACCGAGCGCGAGCGGCGTCTGTCCCTCGGCGAGTGTCGTCGCTACCTCGTCGGCGAGTCGGTTGGCTACCGTCTCCGTCTCGCGGAGGAACTTCGCGCGCCCCTCGCTGGGTGTCCGGTAGTCCGGATCGCGCTCCTCGGCACGTGGAACCTGCAGGTCTCCCGCGTCGACACACGGGACACCCGCCGCTTCGAGCTGGTCTGCGAGTCCCGCGTACCTGATCGCGGACGGCCCCATGTCGACGCCACGCCTGTCTTGCCCGTAGTCGCTCGGCGCGCCGATGATACGAACGTCCATGTCGACACGTTCCGGCCGACGAGTTTGAACACCTTCGATTCGATGCGCGGCCGCCACACACGGCGACACTGGGCCGATGTACACGGCGACACGGGGTCGATGTACACGGTGACGCGAGGACGATTGCAAATGGCCGAGCGGCCACGGTCTTCGTACTGTCGTCACACGTCTGTGAACGTCGTTGCGTCATACGGTCGTGCGTCGATCGTTACCACCGACGACTGACAGGGGGCACCGCAGCGACGTGATACCGCCCGATACCGCAGAAGTCACGGAAAGTCACTACGCACGACCGTATCAGAACCGACGTTCCAGCGCGTCTCACGTCGGAGCGGTCGACCGCCGACTGGTGTGGTCGAGACCGACAGTATCAGTCGAGGTACGGCGCACAGACGTCTTCGATGCCGTCTTCGAAGTCGATCTCGGCCTCCCACCCGGTCGCGTCTCGGAGCTTCGAGGCGTCCGCACGCTGCTGGTAGTTGTAGTGTTTCAGCGGAATCGGCTCGTACTCCGGCTCGATGTCGGTGCCGAGCGTCTCGTTCAACAGCGTTACCGTCTCGTCGAAGCTGAAGCTCCGCTCTGCGCCGACGTTGAACACGCCCGACAGCTGGTTGTCTGCCGTGAGTTCCAGTGCGCGCACCACGTCGTCGACGTGCGTGTAGTCGCGTGTCTGACTGCCGTCGCCCCACAACACTGGTCGTTCCCCGTCCGCCATCTTCGCCGCCCACTGGGAGACGGTGTTGGCGTACTGGCCCTTGTGGCTCTCTGCGCCGCCGTACCCTTGGTAGATCGAGAAGAATCGCATCCCGGCCGCCGTCACGTCCTCGTAGAAGCTGTTGTAGTACTCTCCGAACCGCTCGCGGGCGAGCATCGTCGCCTCGTACCCCGTGTTCGCGGTCACGGCCTCGTCCTCGCTCGACGGCAACTCGTCGTCGTAGATCGAGGAGGTGGAGGCGTAGACGAACGTGTCACAGCCGTCGTCGAGCGCCTGTTCGACGACGTTGACGAACCCGTCGACGTTGACTTCGGTTCCCTCGACGGGGTTCGACTCGACGATCCCACGCGAGGACAGCGCCGCGAGGTGGAACACCACGTCGACATCTGTCGGGAGGTCGTCGTCAAGGACAGACTGCTCGACGAATCGAACACTGTCGGGGAGGTTCTCCGGTGTGCCGAGGTAGCAGTCGTCGACAGCGATCACGTCGTTCGCTTCGGCGAGGTGGGCTGCGAGGTTCGACCCGATGAACCCCGCGCCACCTGTCACGAGTACCGTCTCGTCGTCCATACCACGTCTCCAACGTGAGGGATCAAGTGAGTCCCGCTTTCGAACTACCTGTCGGGTACGAAGCCCGACCCGTGGAAAGTGACGCCCGTCCCGCGCCCGGTGTGGTGTGCGTGTCGTACTGGGGCGCGTCGGGGGGGCAGCGCGACGCCACAGGTATATCCGCGTTCGAACCGTACGTCGGGCCAGTGACCGAGACCCTCGAACCGACAGACGCGGAGACGACTGACTCGGGAGCGGGTGACGACTCGGGTGACAGTGGACGTGAGCGTGACGGGCACGGGTCGGGCGACAGCGGCCGTTCGGGTCACAGCCAGTCGCCGGCCGACGCGGAGGCAGTCGTCACTCTCGACAGCGTCACCAAGACGTACGAACTCGGCGGCACAGTGACCGCACTCGACGACGTGTCGGTGTCGTTGTCGGACGGCTCCTACACGGCAGTGATGGGTCCCAGCGGTTCTGGGAAGAGCACACTGCTCAACCTGATCGGCGGGTTGGACACACCCGACACGGGCACGGTCGAGGTCGACGGTCGTGATCTCGGCGCGGCGACGGAGCGCGAGCGGGCGACGGTTCGCGGCACGGAGATCGGGTTCGTCTTTCAGACGTTCAACCTGATGCCGCGGCTGACGGCCGTCGAGAACGTCGCCTTACCGCTCGTGTTCGACGACTGGGGCCGCGAGCGGCGGCTCGAACGCGCACGCGAGGTGCTCGACGAGGTCGGACTGTCCGAGCGGTACGACCACGAGCCGAACCAGCTGAGCGGCGGACAACGACAGCGCGTCGCAATCGCTCGTGCTCTCGCGCCCGACCCGTCTATCGTGCTCGCCGACGAGCCGACCGGGAACGTCGACACGGAGACCGGTGCGGGGATCATGGACCTGCTCGCGGAGATCAACGACCGCGGCAACTCGATCCTCCTCGTGAGCCACTCCCGCCGGATCGCGGAACACGCAGAGCGGATCGTCCACCTCCGTGACGGCAAGCTGGAGCAGATCGAAGTCGTAGAGGAGACACGCTGATGGAGTTCACGGAGACACTCAGGATCGCGGGCCGGTCGATTCGCGCTCACAGACTCCGGTCGACACTCACCGTCGTCGGGATCGTCATCGGAATCGCCTCGGTGGTCGTGTTCGCCAGCTTCGGGGCGAGCGTGGAGGCGTCCGTGATCGACCAGATCGGCGGGACGAACGCGAACAACGTCTACGCACTCCCGTCTGCGACAGACGAGGAGGGTGGACCGGGCGGGGTGGCAGCCGCGGCACGACCAGTGTTCACGGAGCGTGACGTGCGTCGTCTCTCCGAGATCGAGGGTGTCGCGGCGGTCATCCCGCGTGGAATCGTCCCTGCCTCCGCCGTGGCCCACGACGGGCAGACGGTCGCCCAGCGACAGCTGACGGCGACGACACCGGCCACGTTCCGCGCGGAGTCTCTCGTCGCCGGGCGCGGGTTCGAGATGGGTGCAAACGAGGTGGTGATCAACGAACGCGCCGCGAGCGTGTTCGCGGGGAACCTCTCTGTCGGCGACGAGGTGACAGTGAATCCGGGCTCCGGCGAGCAGTTGAACCTCACGGTCGTCGGCATCGTCTCCGGCACCCGCGGCGGGTTCCTCACCTCCTTCGGTGACGCACAGCCGCGGTTCTACGTGCCGGCGGACCCGTTCTACCAGACGACGACGGAGAGTCCGTCGCTGGGCGTCGATCAGCGTGCGTACCCGCAGGTGACTGTCGTCGCAGCGCCACGGCAGGTGACGACCGCGAAGGCCGGCGTGACACGGTACCTCAGACAGGAGTCCGACGCGGTCCAACTGCTGCCAGCGGGCTTCGAGATCACGGTCCAGACGAGTGGTGACGTCGTCGAGGAGATTCAGGACGTGATCGACCGGATCACCCGGTTCGTCACCGGGATCGCCGTGATCGCGCTCGTCGTCGGCGCGATCGGCATCGCCAACATCACACTCGTGTCCGTGACCGAACGAACCAAAGAGATCGGGATCATGAAAGCCGTCGGCGCGACGAACCGCGACACGATGCAGCTGTTCCTCACCGAGGCGGTGTTGCTCGGCGGGCTGGGTGCGGTCGTCGGCGTCCCGCTCGGTCTGGCCGTCGGCTGGGGCGCAGCACAGTACGCGGAGGTCGCGTTCACGCTCCCGTTCGACTGGATCGCCTTCTCCGTGGCGATGGGCGTGACCACCGGCGTGGTCGCTGGCCTCTACCCCGCGTGGCGTGCTGCGAAGGTCGATCCGATCGAGGCACTGCGGTACGAGTAGCGAGCATTCCCGTGGCACCTCACGCCTGTGTCACGCCGCCGTAATCACGCCCGGTCACACCGTCGTGATCACGCCCGTGTCACCCCGTCGTGAGAGATAGCGACGTTCTCTTGAACGATCGAGAGCACGTCCTCGCGTTCGTCCCACTCGACGAAGACGGCGACGGAGGTAGCGGAGGTGATCAGATCGTGGACAGTGATTCCAGCCTCGGCAATCGGACCGACGATCTCGTTGATCACACCCGGGCGGTTGGGAAGTTCACCACCCATGATCCGGATGACGGCGAAGTCGGACTCGTTGGTGACTGACGACAGTAGTTCGTCGTTCACCACCTCGTCGTGGAGGGTCGCCTCCGCGTGTTGTGCCACATCCGTGTTCACGTAGAACGTGATCGAGTCCATCCCGGAGGCGACAGCGTCGATGTTGATGTCGTCGCGGTACAGCGACTCGGACAGGTCACACAGGATTCCGGGTCGGTTCCGGATCGCACGTCCCGCGACCGTGATACAGGCGAGCGGGTCCTCCTCCATGTCGACGAGATTCTGGAACGTCCCCTCGATGCTCGTCCCTCCAGTGGTGAGGTCGCCGTGCTGGTAGTGGAGCACACGCACGTCGAGCGCCTCGTCCTTGTAGCTGAGCGCAGAGGGGGCGATCACCTCCGCACCGCGGAACGAGAGGTTGCGGAGTTCGTCGACAGTGATCCGGGCGACGTTGCGAGCACCCTCGACCACGCCCGGGTCGCCGGTCATCACACCCTCCACGTCCGTGACGATCACCACCTCGTCGGCGTCCATGTAGTTGCCGAGCATCACGGCTGTCGTGTCGGAGCCGCCACGACCGAGCGTCGTCACACCTCCCTCGGGAGTCTCTGCGAGAAAGCCCGTCACCACCGGAACAGTGTCGTCCATCGCCTCGGCCAGTGTCGCCGCGCGCTCCTGCGTCTTCTCGGCGTCGACCTCCCCGTGGCTGTCCGTGATCACTGGCCAGAGATCACCTCCCGGCTCGACGAACGTCGCGTTCACCTCTCGGGCCGCGAGCGCGGCCTTCAACATCCGCACGGAGGTTCGCTCCCCCATCGAGACGATCTCCGCGCGGTCGGCGTTGTCGGCCTCGAAGGTGATCTCGTCGAGCAGTTCGTCCGTCGTCGACCCCATCGCCGAGGCGACGACGGCAATCTGGTGGCCGTCCTCGACGACAGAGGCGATGGAGTCTGCGGCGCGCTCGACTCTGCTGCCGTCGCCGAGCGACGTGCCGCCGAACTTCGCTACGACGCGCACTGTCGGTCACCCCGTCCGAGAGTTCGTTCGTGTACGCCGTCGACTGCCGAGCCGTCCCGAGTGAGTGAGAGTGCGTCTCCCGCCGTGGCTGCCGTTCGCTGTGGCGAACGCTCACACAGCAGGGTCCACGGTGGAGAGCGCTTCCGTACCGAAGTTGACGATACTGAACGGGTTCGTGCCGTAGTCGACGATACTGAACGGGTTCGTGCCGTAGTCGACGGTATCGAACGCTCCCGTGCCAGGGTCCGCCGCAACGACCTCGTCCGCGCTAGGGTCCGCCGTAACGACCTCGTCTGCGCCAGAGACCGCAGTCGCGTTGTCACGTCGTCGTGCATGCGAACCGCTAACACCGGTCCGCGTTTAACCTTGTCCACTCCCGCAGATTCCTTCACCACTGTGCGACGATCTGGTCTACCACGCCCTCGTCTTCCTTGTAGTAGTTCCGGTGACAGTCGATCTCGCTGGTCACGTCGAAGTCCGTGTAGTTGTACGGAGCCTCGTACTGGATTTTGACATCAGGTTCGAATCCAGCGACACCACTCAGGCGCGCTGCAGCCGTTTCGCGTGGTTGTAAATTACACACTAAGATATATACATTTGGTGGAGGTGCGTCGGCGTGAGCCGTCGATCCTACGACGGGCCGGCGCTCGACGGTACCGTCCAGTACATCACCGAGCGTCCTGCCGCCCTCGGTGACGACGACTCTGGCGAGACGGTCGAAGCAACTCCCGACCCGGACGGGGAGGTCACCACCGAGAACG
>CAKZQY010000309.1 GCA_937142015.1 uncultured Halobacteria archaeon | reverse complement strand
CGCCGCAGGCGAAGACCGAACACTAGCTGGCTTCCGACGGAGCTACAACTCCACAGCCGACGAGACGATCTCTCCCGGCGGCTTCTATCACCGGTTGACGCCGACACTCGCAGCGTACCTCCGCGACCTCGTTGAGCGCGGCCTCGACGAGGTCGCTGTCCCTGACTCCGTCGACGCCGATGTCGACCGGTTCAGAGACGTGATGATCGCCGACGGAACCGTGTTGCGGTTGCACGAGTTCCTCTCTGACCAGTACCAAGGCCGCCACGAGGAGCAGGCTGGAGCGAAGCTCCACCTGCTCCACAACGCCACTGACTAGACGATCGAACGGATCGACCTAGCGGACGAGAAAACGCACGACAGCACGTTGTTCGACACAGGATCGTGGCTGCACGGACGCCTTGTGTTGCTCGATCTGGCGTACTTCAAGTACCGGCGGTTCGCGTTGATCGACGAGAACGGCGGCTACTTCGTGAGTCGGTTGAAGAAGAACGCGAATCCGGTGATAACGGCGGAACTCCGGGAATGGCGCGGCCGCGCCATTCCCTTGGAGGGGAGCAAGATCAACGATGTCGTCGACGAGTTGCAGCGACAGTACATCGACGTGGAGGTGGAGGTAGGGTTCAAGCGGGGGCCGTACAACGGGACACGATCGCTGGACACGAAGCGGTTCCGGGTCGTCGGCGTCTGGGATTCGGACGCCGACGACTACCACCTGTACATCACGAATCTGCCGAGAGAGGAGTTCCTACCGACGGATCTGGCAACGTTGTATCGGTGTCGGTGGGAGGTGGAGTTGCTGTTCCGTGAGTTGAAGACGCAGTACGAACTCAACGAGTTCGATACGACGAACCCGGACGTAGTAGAGATTCTGCTGTACGCGGCGCTGTTGTCACTGTTGGTGAGTCGTGATCTGTTGGATCTGCTCACCGAGCATGCTGACGATGACATCGTGTTTCCGCCGGAACGCTGGGCGGCGACCTTCCGGTCGCACGCCCAGCTCATTCTCCACGAACTCGGCGAGTTCCTCGGCTATTCCTCACCGCCGCTGTTGGATCGGTTGATCGAAGACGCTCAGAAGATTCATCAACAATGCTCGATCCTCCAAGAGACACTCGCTACCGCTACACAACCGAGATGTGAGTGTTAGCTAAAGACGAATGCCTGACAGAACTCGTTCCGTTGTTCTGTCTCTCACGAGTAACTCCGCTGATACGACGGGATGTCGAAGACTCCTTCGGTGAGTGCCTCTTCGAGCGTCTTTGTATACGCGTGCATCGGTTTACCCGAGACACTCTCGAAGTGTAAAATCACCGGACAGACGTGGTCCACGACGAGGAGTAGCTGTGGCACACTCCATATCGCTAGCGCACGGCGATTCCGACATATCTACATCTGCCGGCCACCAGATCGAATAGCCAGAAAGTGACACAAAGACAACAGATTGCTAGTCTGCGGACATACACCGATACTACTTACCGACGGTACGAGCACAGGTCGCGTCTCAGTAACAGCACGCCGCAACTCGCACGAACCAGTTTTGTTGTCGGGAGGCGAACCCGGTCACATGAGTGACGCACAGCTGTCGACGATCAGAGTGTATCCGATCAAGTCACTCGACGGGCTGTCAGTCGAGACGGCACAGCTCGGCCGCGACGGCGGGTTGGTGCCAGACCGGACGCTCGCGTTCGTCGACAGCGACGGGAACTACGTCAACGGGAAGCGAGAGCGGGCGATCCACCGCGTCCGAGCGTCGTACGACACGGCCGCTGGCACTGTCACGCTCGAATCACCGCCGCCAGAGAGAGCTCCGACCGACACACCACCGGAGCCCGAAACGGTCTCTGTTCCGGGGCTCGGAGACGAGGTGTCCGCCGATTCCTCGGGCGACGACTCGCCCGAGAAATCCGCGAACAACGACTCGGTCGACACCGACTACGAACGTCTCGCGGCGTGGATGAGCGACTACGTGGGGTACGACGTGTCGGTGGAGGCGACGGAGCCGAGCTACCCGGACGACACGGCCGCGAGCGGTCCGACAGTGGTGTCGGCGGCGACGCTGTCGACCGTCGGCGACTGGTTCGACTTCGACGCACACGAGGTGTTGCGTCGGTTCCGTGTCAATCTCGTGTTCACACGCGACAGCGACGACCAGTCGACACCGAAGACGACACAGCCGTTCTGGGAGGACCGGCTCTACGGAGACACGGACGAACACGTCGTCTTCGGCGTCGGCGAAGCGACCCTAGAGGGCGTCGGACCGTGCCGTCGGTGTGTCGTGCCGACACGCGACCCGGACACTGGCGAGCCGACGCCGGCGTTCCGCGAACGGTTCGTCGAGCGACGGCGGGCAACACTCCCGTCGTTCAGCGACGGTCCCCGGTTCGACGGGGCGTTCCGGCTCACGGTCAACACTGCGGTCCCGCGCGACCAACGAGGGACGACACTCCGCGTCGGCGATCCGGTCCGTATCGAGGGTCCGGTGTCTCGACCGGAGTGACTGTCTCGAGAGCGTCACTCGGCGCTCGGCGTTACGTCGTCGGCGAAGAGAGTCGGCCGCTCATACGGTCGTGCGCAGTGATTCTTCGTGACTTCTGCGGTATCGGGCGGTATCACGTCGCTGCGGTGCCCTCTGTCAGTCGTCGGTGGTAACGATCTACGCACGACCGTATCACAGGTCGCCGTCGTGTTCTTCGGGCGTGTACGTCGAGATTTCGAGCGCGTGAATCTCTCTGGTCATCACGTCGCCAATCGTGTCCCACACCATCTGGTGACGGTCGACGATACTCTCGTCTGCGAAGGCGGGTGAGACCACCTCGGCGGCGTAGTGTGCGTCCTCCTCCTCGTTGTTGTGGACGCGCGGGCGTGTGACTCGCGCCTCCGCATCCGGGATTCCGTCTTCGATGGCAGCCTCGATGTCTGCTCTATCCATACCACCGCTCCGTGGTGGACGGACAAAAACGAGGTGGGTCTCGCGGCGCGTGGCGTTCTCGGGTCGTCGTCCTCTCTGTGCCAGTTCGATCACCCGGGTACGCTGTTCCGCTCGCACGCCGTCTCACTCGCACGCTGTCTCACTCGCACGCCGTCTCACTCGCACGCCGTCCCACTCGCCCGCCGTCTCACTCGCCTGTTCACCCTACTCGCGTGTGTCGTCCCACTCGCTGGCGAGTTGCGCGAAGTTCTCGAAGGTCTGCTCGACGGACACCGCTCCGAACGCGCGGTCTGCGGCCGACTCGGGCCAGCCGAAGTCGCGTTCGATCTTCGGGAGGAGTCGCTCCGTGAACTCCGGGTGGTACTGGACGGTCCACAGCGGAGCCGTCTCGTGGCGACTCGCCAGCCGGTCGTAGTAGTCTGCCGTTCCGATCCGTGTCATCCCGTCGCCGAGTTCCGTGACGAAGTCGCCGTGGATCGTCGGCACCCGCTCCGCGACGCCCGCGAACAACGGATCGTCACCGAGTGCCACCGACTCGATGCCGGTGTGGAGACCGCGGTGCTCGACGCTCCCCCCCAGCGCCCGGTTGACGAGCTGGTGACCGAAGCAGACGCCCAGTGTCGGCACGCGCCGGTCGCGGAGGTCTCTCACGAGCCGCTCGGCGGTCCGAATCCACGGGTACTCGCCCGTCTCGTACACGCCTGCGGTGCTCCCCGACAACACGACTCCGTCGACATCTGACGGGTCGTGATCAGCACCGCCGTCGGCTCCCTCCGCGTCGCTCGACAGCCGCTCGACGGCGGCCGGAAACGACGCCGGTGGCTCCTCGGCGGCAGCGTACGGCACCACTGTGACGGGGACACCTGCTGCCGCGAACTGGCGCTCGATCTCCGGGACGAAGTACCGCGACTCTGGGTCGACCTCGTTCTCGAAGACGAGGATCACTGTGCTGTCACTCCACTCGCCTTGACATCCTCCACACGGCTGAAGCCCTGTCTCTTACCCATAACTCCTATCGCCGTGGTTCGCGGAGAGTGTAGCCAAGATGCAGAGCAGCTCACAGAGCTGTGGGATTGATCTAGGTGAGGCGGAGTTATGTCAGACAGATATCTCTGATAAGGTTCAACAGGAGTTCCAGTCTGCTGAGTTCGGTGACGAACGGCTCACTGACCGATTGATGCAGGTCGGGAATCGGCTCGGCAGGGCACCTGCCGAGTCGATCCCGAACGCCTGTGAGGACTGGGCCTCCACAAAGGCTACCTACCGGTTCTGCGATAACGAGCGTGTGGATCCAGATGAAATTCTTTCCGCTCACAAGCGGGAACAGCACTCACGCGTCTGTGACAGCGAGGAGCTCCTCGTCGTCTCTGATACGACTGAACTCGTGTTCCCGAGACATCCATCGAAGGAAGGACTCGGTGACATCGGCAACTCTGGCATGGATCTTGAGGGTGTCAAGGTTCACTCGACGATTGGAGTGGATCCACAGACACATCACATGACGGGGGTCATCGATCAGCAGTCGCTGATCGAGGACCAACAGGCCAACACCAAACACGACGCGAATGGAAAGGATGAGCCAATCGAATTACGGAGTGAACAGAAAAAATGGATCCGTGGAGATAGGCAAGCCAGCGACTGGCTTGCCGAGGATATTCGACCGATATTCATCCACGACCGAGGAGCTGACGCATTTGCGTTCTACCACGAAGTGACAGGCGACTTGGACGCTGGGTTCGTCGTCCGTGCGAGTCAAAACCGCTGTATTCAGACGCCGTCCGGGACGGACGCGCGTCTGATCAACTGGAGTGAAGATCTCCCCGAACAAGGTCGCACATCTATCGAGATCAAGCAAGGAAATGGAAGAAAAGCCAGAAAAGCTACCCTCGCTGTCAAGGCTGGATCGTGTGAACTGCTGCCACCGAAGAACGACACAACTCACACTGACCCAGTTGAAGTAAACGTCGTACGAATCGACGAACTTGGCCACCAGGACGATCCGATTCAGTGGGTGTTACTCACCACTGAATCGGTCGCTGGGTTCAGTGATTCGTTGAGTGTCGTAGAGTCTTACCGCGCCCGATGGATAATCGAGGACTGGCACAAGGTGCTGAAAACTGGATGCAGGATCGAAGAACGTCAACTGGAGACGTGGGAGCGTATGGAAGTCTTGTTGAGTGTCTATTCAGTGATTGCGTGGAAAGTTCTGGAATTACGGAAACTTGCCCGGGGAGATATACGTCGCTCACCGGAGGCTCTCCTGAGCGAGACAGAACGGTCAATTCTGGAAACAAAATTTCCAGAATTGACCGACAGCGGGGCTCAAGCGTACGCAATTGCGGTTGCGAAGGTCGGTGGCTATCTCGACCGGAATTCTGATCCACCGCCCGGCTGGGAGACGATGTGGAAAGGGCTCAAGAAAGTTCAGACCTGGGCGGAGGGATACGAGCTCCACTCCTGAGACTTGTGGGTAAGAGACAGG
>CAKZQY010000308.1 GCA_937142015.1 uncultured Halobacteria archaeon | reverse complement strand
ACTGTCGGTTCCTCTTCGGCCGTCGTCTCGTCGGCTGTCGGTTCTTTTTCCGCCGTCGACCCTTCTGCCGTCGACCCTTCTGCCGCCGGCCCCGCAGTCGTCGCCTCCGACAGCTCTCCACCACCCAGCGGCTCCTCCGACTCGCTGGCGAGTGGATCGTCTGTTGTACCGCCAGCGAGCGGGTCAGTCGTCGTCTCGGCTGTGGTGTCGTCTGTGCTGCCGGCAGACATCTCCTCTTCGAGGAAGTCCTCCGTCTCCTTCCCGCCCGGGTACCCCTGAAGACTGTCCTCACCGGCCGTGTCTGCTGTCTCCTCTGGCGTCGACGCTGCCGCGTCCGCCCCGGCGGTCTCCGACGGGGCTGCCTGCTCGTCGGACTGTGTCTCCGACCCGCTCTCGGCGAGCGCGTCCGCACCGCTCTCGGCGAGCGGATCGTCTCCTGCGAGCGGATCGTCTCCTGCGAGCGGCTCCGCGTCACCCTCCGCGAGTGGGTCTGTACCGCTCTCGGCGAGTGGGTCCGTATCACCCTCTGCGAGCGGGTCGTCACCAGACGCACCGAGCGGATCGTCACCAGACGCACCGAGCGGATCGTCACCAGACGCGCCGACTGGATCGTCGGCCGTCCCGGCTCCAGGAGCCGCACCGGGACTGGAGAGGTCCGCCTCCGCGCCCTCGGCAGGGGCCGGTTCGTCGTCTGCGCCGGGAACGGCGTCACGGTCGCCGGACAGCACGTCCCTGACGACCTGCGAGGAGTCGTCGCCGATCACGTCCGCCACATCGCCCGCGAGGTCCGCCTCCTCGGCGATCTCTTCGACCGTCGGCTCCTCGAGGAACCGACCGATGTCGTCGAGACTGTCCGTCCGGATGCCGTACACCGTCTGTACCTCCTCGTCGGGACCGAGCCGCCGACGGAACTCGACACGCTGGTCCTGGTAGGCCGTCCAGTGTTCTGCCTCGTACTCCGGGTGGAAGCCGACACGGTCCATCGGGAAGTCGTCGGGAATTCGGTCGACGAGCCGAACCTCCACCGGCTCCGACCGGCGTGAACTGATGGTGAACGCGATGGCGGGCACCGGGAACTCCTCGGCGTCGAACCGCTTCGTCACGACGAGTCCGTCGTGTGTCACTTCGACGGGTTCGTCGCTGTCGGACCCCTGGCTCATGTCTCTCCATTCAACACCCGGGACAAAAACCTCTCGGGCCAACGATGGGTCCGAGGACCTCCTGTCGGCTGCCTCTGTCCGGTCGCTCTGTCACGACGGTCGTCGTCCCTCCCGTTCGATCACTCGGTGACGACGGTCACGGGGACCGGCGACTGGAGGACGATCCGCTGTGTGTCGTCGCCGAACAGCGCTTTGCCGGCCGGCGAGCGCTTGGGACCGGCGAGAAAGACGTGGTCGATGCCGAGTTCTTCGATCTCTTGGAGAACGACGTCGTCGCGGTCGCCGAGTCGACCGATGGCCTCGTACTCGACGTCGATCTCGTCGAGGACTTCTCTGCCGACGTCTGCTGCGTAGCGCCGTGCGCCGTCTCTGGCCTGTCCACGGCTGTAGACGGTCCCGACCTCTGTCACCGCTGCGAGCTGTTTCCGCTCTGCCGCGTACTCCTCCTCGTCTGTGACGTGGAGGAGTGTCAACTCCGCGTCGACACCGGCTGCCAGCTCACCGGCCTCTGTGACGAGTCGTTTTGCCGCGTCCGAAGAGTCCACGACTGCAAGTGCGTGCTCCATACCCGGATGTAGGTCGAGCCGGGTGTTAAATTCGGCGCGAACATTCGTGACACGATGGTGTGTCTCACGGGTGTCAGTACCACGGGTGCAGCCAGCACGTCCTGTCAGTCTGGTAGGGGCCACCGAGAGCGGCAGCAGCCACAGCACGTCGCAGGACAGAGCAACGGCTCGCGGCGTGCATCGAGAACTCGCAGAAGCGCCGAGCGACCACAGCTCGACGTGCGGGATGTCAGGTACGAGCGATCACGCGACGTTGTACCCCTTGTCGCGGAGGAAGTCCTCCACGCGGCCAGTGTGGTTCCCCTGGAGTTCGATCGACCCGTCCTCGACCGTGCCGCCACAGGCGAACTTCGACTTGAGGTCCGACGACAGCGAGTCCATGTCTACGTCGCTCGGGTCGAATCCCTCGATGATCGTTACCTCCTTCCCGTACCTGCGCTCGTCGATGCGGACGTTGATCTCCTGAGACTCTTTGGCTACGTCTTCACAGACGCAGAGTTCGTCAGGCAGTCCGCACGTCGAGCATACCTCGGACATTCCGCGTGTGAATACTGTGTCGTCGTATTAAATAGTATCGGGACCCCCCGGGAGAAGCCCCGTGATCGACCCACGTGACGGGGGTGCCGAGCCGGTTGCGGGGAGTGTTGGACCGATTGTGAGGGGTGTCGAGCCGGTGGTAAACAGCGTCGAACCGGTTGTGAGTGGTGTCGAGCCGGCCGTGACGAGGGCTGTGTGGCACGCCACGGGGCGGGGACGACACTGTCGCGGTTCGCGCGCGCAGGCTCTCACTCGTGATTAGAGCCGGGGTCACTCGGGTCGTCGAGCTCCTCCAGCGCGTCGACCACACGCTGGAGCATCTTGCGTTGACCGCGCCGGAGGTTCTTCGAGACGGCGGGCTTGGACACGTCGAACTTGTCCGCGAGCGTTCCGAGCGTCGCCGACCGCGGACTCTCGAAGTACCCCTCCGTGGCGGCGGCCTCCAGCGTCTGTCGTTCGACCGGCGAGAGGTCCTGACAGCCTTCGACGAGTGTCATCGCCGCGCCCGCGTTCTGGACGAACTGCTGGAGCTCCGGGAGCTGTGGCTCCTCACGCTCGATCACGTCGAACTCGTTGCGACGGTCGAGTGCGGCCAGCGTGCCGTCCTCGTCCCCGCGGTCGTCGAACCCGACGTGCCACAGCTCACTGCCGTCCTCGATGTAGAACGGCCCCGTGATGTACCCGCCGCCGTCCCGAATCGTCTCCATCGCCGCCGTCTCGTGGATCACTGTGCGAATCTGTGCGACCCCGCCCGTCTTCCGCAGGAGTTCGTACTCCGCCATCCCGTCGTGGTCGCGCAGCGCCACTAGGCCGTCCGCGAGATCGTGTCTGTCCTCCCCTTCGACCACCATCCGCGTCTCTAACGACTCCGTCGCCGTGTCGAACTCCCACTGGACGGCGGAGAACGCCACGTCGTGGTCCGCCGTCGTGTCGATGAACGGGCAGTCGTACTGCTCCATGTCCATCGTGATGTCGATCATGCCCGCGTACCCTCTGAATGGTCGTGTGAGAAGTTGATAAGCGCTTTGCCACCTGTTGACGCTCCACGCACTGTCGTGCGGACGGCCGACGGCCCGACGAGGGCTGCTCGGAGACAGGGAGCTGGTCTGTCGCCGAGTCGAGACTCCGGCGAGTCGGCATCTGGACCCGAGTCGAGACTCCGGCGAGTCGGCATCTGAACCCGAGTCGAGTGAGTGACCGAGAGAGTGATCGGGTCAGATCAGGTCGTCGAGTTCGTCAGTCTGGAACATCTCGGCGGGGTCTTCTCGTTGCTCGCGTTGTTTCGCCTCGCGGGCTCGCTCCATGAACGACTCCACGCGCTCGGAGCGTTCGACACCACCCAGCAACACGAGCGCGGCGATCCGTTCGGATTCCAGCGGGAAGTCGCCGCCGCGGACGCGCATACTCCCGGTCTCTTCTTCGACCCAACTGCGGGCGCGTTCGACACCCTTCCGCGAGATGTTCTCCGGGCGGCCGGCGAGCACGACCAGCCCCGTCTCGGCGGTCGTCGCGTCCGGGAGACTCGCGCCAGTGAGCAGGGCGTTCCGCGTCACGCTCGTGACGACGTTCACGTTGGCGTCCGCGTCGTCGCCGGCCTGCGCGCTGGCGTAGCCGAGCGAGGAGATTCCGCCCGCACGGAGCGTGTTGATGATCTCGCTCGTGTCGACGACGGACTCGCCGACGCCGTCGACCGGCTCCCCGGCTGCCATCAGCAGGCCGACACGCTGTGCGATAGCTTGGTTGATACTCTGGAACCCCTCTTCCATGCTCTCGCCAGAGGACCGCCACGCGTCGTTGTCGATCAACAGTACGGCGTCGGCCTCGCGCGCGAGGGTCTTGAGCGACCGGCCGGCGTTCACCTGGTACATCGCGCCCTCCTCGGAACCCGGGAGAATACCGAGCGCGTACACCGGCACGTCGTGGACGCGGCTGAGCTCGCGGGCGATCACCGGCGCGCCGCCCGAGCCAGTGCCACCGCCCAAGCCGGCGACGACGAAGATTGCCTCCGCTTCGGCGGTGATCCGTCCGTCGAGAGCGGTCATCACTTCGCCGGCGTCCGCCTCCATCACCTCCGCGCCGAGTTCGTTGTCGCCGCCGACACCGTGCCCGTTCACCCGATCCTGACCGACTAACACCGTGTCGAGCGGGAGGGGCCTGAGGTCTGCCTGTGCGCTGTTGACTGCGAGGGACCCACGGATCGCGTCGAATCCCATCTCGCGGTCGAACTCGACGAGCGCAGTGGTCACTTTGCCACCGGCCTGTCCGACCCCGATGAGGACCGTCTTCATACCAACCTCTGTGGTTTCCCGCGGCTTGTATTTTCCCACTCCATTACTCGTCACCTGACTCGGGGTCCGATTCCGTGTGCTCTGTGCCCCCGGCTCTCTCCGACTCTGAACCTGCCTCCGTCTCTGGCTCTGTCTCCGTGTCGTCTGCAGTTTCGTCGTTTGCGTCGTCTGCGGTTTCGTCGTCTGTCTCGTCGGTCGAAGTCCACTCGGTCGGTGCGTTCGGCAGGTTCCGTTTCACGCTGTTGACGTTCTCGACCGCGTTCGAGCGGGAGGCGAACCCGTCGGCACTGCGGGCGAGGAGCGTGCCGTTCCGGTGGCGCAGTCGCCAGCGGTCCTCGCCGGCGTCGTCCTCGAACAGCTCGAAGACGGCCGGACCGACCGTGAGGATGTTCGCGTCGGGCGCGTACGAACAGACGCGTTCTGCTGCCTCGACGGCGTCGTTGCGCTCGGTGTACCCCTCGCCGGAGTCGGCCAGCGTCCGCCCGTTCTCGTGGCGGAGTCGCCACCGGAACTCGCCGCCAGCGTCCTCGAAGACTTCGACTGCGACGGGGTCGGGGTCGTCCTCGTCGACTGGTGCCGTCTCCGCGTGCTCGCGGAAGCGCTCTGCTGCCTCGCGCGCGTTCCTCCGTTCTGTGTAACCGCGAGCGGACTCGGCGATCAAGTTGCCGTTGCGGTGGAGCAGTCGCCACCTGAACGCTCCCCCGGCGTCCTCGTACACCTCGATTCCCGTCGGGTCGAACCGGAGGTAGTCGGCGACGGCAACGAGCTGTTGGACCGTCTCGACGCCGTCGTCGAGGTCGCTGCGACGGCTGTAGCCGCGGGCGCTGACCGCCAGCCGCTGCCCGTTCTGGTGGACCAGCCGCCACCGGTACCGGCCGCCCTCGTCCTCGAACGACTCCACGCGCCCCCGTGTCTCTGCCTCCGACCGACTCACTTCCGTCGTCGGCTCTGGCTCCGTCTCCTCGTCCTCGCTCGCCTGAACTGGCTGCCAGATGACCTCTGCGCCGGGCGCGTTTCGCTTCACCGACCGAATCCCGCGGCGTGCGGTGCGGTCGCTGCTGTACCCCTGTGCGCCGGTCGCCACGATGTTCCCGTTCTGGTGGACCAGCCGCCACCGCCACTCGTCTGCCACGTCCTTGTACGCCTCGAACGTCGCCTGACTCTCCTCGATTGCGTCGAGTCGCTCCTCTGCCGTCACTGCCCGGTCTTCTGCGGTCTCTGCCCGCTCCGCTGTCGCCGCGACTGCCTGTTCCAGCTCCTCGCGGTCCCGGCGGAGCTGCTCGATCTCCTCTTCGAGCTCCTCGCGCTCTCGCTGGAGCTCGTCTCGTTGTGTCTCCAGTTCCTCACGTTCCCCCTGAAGCTCGTCTCGCTCCGTCTCCAGTTGTTCGTGCTCTCGCTGGAGTTCGTCCCGCTCCGTCTCCAGTTGTTCGTGCTCTCGCTGTAACTCGTCACGCTCCGTTTCGAGTTCGTCACGTTCCCGCTGCAACTCGTCCCGCTCTGTCTCGACAGCCGCGCGTTCGGCGGCCTCCGCCTCGGCGTGTTCCTCGGCTTCGTCGACGGCGCTCGTGTCGGTCTTCGTGAACACCGCCCCGGCAGTCGTCACCGCCAGTCCGCCGACGTACAACACGACGTACACGGCGAGTTCGGTGTTCCCGGCGTTCCACTGGTTCGGGAAGACCGCCAGAAAGCCGAACACGCCGGCGACGGAGAGGAAGCTCCCGAGGTACGTCGCACGCTTCGCCCACAGCCTGAGCGGGAGACGGTAGACGCTGCCGGCGACGACTGCCGCCAATCCCAGCAGCGCGAGAAAGTACCCTCCCTGTCGCGCCGTCGGCCCGGCGCTCGCCTGTGCGACTGCCCACCCCGAGCCGACGATTGCCGTGACGACACCGATCACGAACAACCAGTAGCCCGCGATCTCCCCGCTCGTCTGCGGCTCTCCGATTCGTGACCTGTACCACCCGACGAACGGGTTGGTCCCCCCATCTGTCGACATACGGAACGACTCTCACTCCCGGTTCTTATTCTTTTTTGCCGACAGTCGAACTCGGGAGACGAATCTCGACTGTCTCGCCGGTGTCCGTCTCGTGGCGCAGGATCTCGCCGCCACAGGCGGTGACGATCCGCTTGACCAGCCACAGTCCGAGTCCGCTCCCGTGGTCGAGTTGTCCTTCGCTTTCTCCGAGAGTGTCGCCACGTCGCGTGCCTTCTCCGCCAGCTGCTCGGCGTACCCCGCGGGCCGGTCGCGGTCGCGCGCGTCACCTCCGTCCGCACCTGCTCGCCGTCTGCGATCCGACTGTCGAGTGCCGCCTCCTCGCCGTCCGTCCCGATCTCGTAGCACGGTCTCGGCCGTCGGGTCGACCGCGTCGGTGAGTCTCTTCATCTGCCTCGCTGTGACGGGGTCGAGCGACAAAAGCCTCTCTCAATCTTCCTCGGGGCGCAGACGGGCCAGGAATCGCGCTACTCCCACGGGTGGCCGCCGGGTCGGTCCGGCCACAGCGGGTACCAGTACTCCTTGTCTGGCTCGACTTCCAGTTCCCCGTCCAGCACGGAGTCGAGTTTGAACTCCAGTTGTTTGTCGTGCTCGCCGTTGTCGGGGACGAACGGGTAGTACGCGCCGCGCCGGAACGAGTAGACCCAGTAGGCACGTTCCCCAGACGGCCGTTCGAATCCGAAGAC
>CAKZQY010000307.1 GCA_937142015.1 uncultured Halobacteria archaeon | reverse complement strand
AGTGATTTTCGGTGACTGTCGCGGTATCGGGCGGTATCACGTCGCTGCGGTGCCCTCTGTCAGTCGCCGGCGGTAACGACCTACGCACGACCGTATGACGGACCTCCACCGTTCGAACCGTCGGTCTCGCCCGTCCGGACCGGCGTGTCTCGACCGTCCACCTGTTGTCGTGCCGTCGGTCACGGGAGCGGCGACCGAACCACAGTAGTGAGTGCTCCGTCGCACTATATAGTCGTGGCGAGGGAAAAGGGATATACCGTCGCCCCCCGAGCGCTCAGACATGGGACAGGTACGGGCAGAGAGCCTCCTCGGGAGCGCGGAGGACGTGCTCTCGGAGCCACGTCGGCTGTTCCGGCCACATCCGCTCGGTGAACCCGGCGACGAGGTCGTCGCTGCCGAGGGTGACAACACTGTCGTCGGCCGCCTGCTCGACGTGTCGGAGGTGCCGCTCGCCCACCTCGATGTCGACCCGGAGACTCGTGAACGACTGTGCTCGAGGCTCGGTGACCGCCGCACCGTGTTCGTCCACGAGGTGGTCGCCCGTGGCGACTGATCCCGGAGGAAGTCGGCCCCGAGACGACAACCACTGTCTGTGACGAGCCCTCTGATCCGACATCGCGGCTCCCGCCGGGAACAGAGCATTTATACCACCGCGGGAGCCAACTACTACTGCCGAGATACGACGCTTTTCTCGTCGTTAATCGGCATCCAAGACCCGCGCCACACCGACGCCGCTCGTGCGTCGTGAACGAGGGCCCGTCGCGACGCACAGTCCGCCTCGTCCGCCACCGCCTCCCACCTCACCTCTCACAGCGTCCACGCCTCCTGTCGCCACGCGGCGTCCCAGAACCGGTACTCGTAGCGCGCGGAGGTACGGAACAGCCGTCGGTAGCGCTCGCGGTCCGCCGCAGTCGACTCGGCAGCCACCTCGTCCATCAGCGCCAGACACCAGTCGGTCAGCTCTGAGAACTCCGCGCCGCTGTACGTCTCGATCCAGTCGGCGTACCGCTCGTCGTCTGGCAGTCCGCGGTCGGCGAGCCGCTCACCCGTTTCGTTGAACCCCCACATGCACGGCAACAGTGCCGCGACAGTGTCGCCGAAGGAACCGGTCGCGGCAGTGCGGACCAGAAAGTCCGTGTACGCTTGTGTCGTCGGTGACGGCTCCGTCGCCTCCAGTTCCGCCTCGGAGATGCCGAACTCGGCGGCGTACGAGCGGTGGAGGTCCATCTCCGTGTTGATCGTCGACTCCAGCAGCTCGGCGAAGGTGCCCATCCGGTCGAGGTCTGGCGCGTTCGCCGCGCCGTGGGCGAACAGTCTCCCGTACTCGATCAGGTAGCGGTAGTCCTGACGAACCCAGTAGCGAAACGGCTCCTCGTCGAGGGTGCCCGCACCCAACTGCTCGACCATCGGGTGTGCGACGATCTCGGTCCAGAACGACTCCGCCTCGTCTGCGATCTCGTCGGTGAAGCTCACACCCGTGTCTCCGAGCAGAATCCGAAAAGTGTTACGACCCGGTTGTACTAGTGAGTTGTATGCGACGCGCGGCACCAGACGACAGGCCAGTGGTTCTGACAGTGGCGGGCAGTGACTCCGGCGGCGGCGCGGGCGTGCAGGCGGACCTGAAGACGGCGGCGGCAGTCGGCGCGTTCGGGACGAGCGTCGTCACGAGCGTGACAGCCCAGCACACCCGAGGCGTCGAGTCGACACACGTTCTCCCAGTCGCGGAGGTGGAGGCACAGCTCGACGCGGTGTTCGACGACTTCGACGTAGCAGCGGTGAAGACCGGGATGTTGGCGACGACGGAGATCGTCGAGACCGTCGCCGAGTACGCGGCAGAGAGAGACGTGCCGTTCGTCGTCGATCCCGTGATGGTCGCCGCCTCCGGCGACAGGCTGCTCGCGCCGGAAGCCGAGTCGGCCTACGAGCGTCTGATCGCGGAGGCGACGGTGGTGACGCCCAACGCCGACGAGGCGGCGGTGCTGACCGACATCGAGCCGGCTTCGGAAGCGGACCTGCGCGCGGTCGGCGAGCAACTCGTCTCGGCTGGCGCGTCTGCCGCGCTCGTGAAAGGTGGTCACGTGGCTGGCGATCCGGTGTGTGACGTGTTAGTGCGGCGTGTAAACGACGGTGACCCGGTGCAGCGCACGAACGAGGGTGACCCGGCGCGACGTGCGAACGAGGGTGGCCCAGCGCAGCGCACGAACGAGGCTGACCCGACGCGACGCGCGGACGAGGGTGACCCAGCGCAGCGCACGAACGAGGGTGACCCAGCGCGGCGCGCGGACGAGGGGAACCCGGCACAGTGTGCGTCCCAGACGTTCACACACCCGCGGATCGACACCGAGGCGACACACGGCTCCGGCTGCACGCTGTCGAGTTCTATCGCAGCCAGACTCGCGCGGGGGCGGTCGCTGTCCGACGCCGTCGCGGGTGGCATCGACCACATCACGCGTGCCGTGCGGTACCCACTCGACGTGGGCGAGGGCCCGGGCGCAGTCCACCACGCTGTCGAGGTGCGCGAGCGGGCCGCACGCGAGGCGACGCGAGAGACAGCCGAGTCGGTGCTGGCGCAGTTCGTGACAGCAGACGTACGGCCGGTGGTCCCCGAGGTGGGGCTGAACCTCGTCGCCGCGACACCCTACGCCGAGACGACGGGCGAGACCGCTGCGGTCGAAGGGCGTGTCACGGCGACACTCTCCGGCGTGCAGGCCGGACGCGGGATTCGGTTCGGCGCGTCGAGTCACGTCGCGCGCTTCCTGCTGTCGGCCCGCGAACACGACCCGTCGCTGCGGTTCGCCGTCAACTGCCGGCAGAGCGACGCGACGGTGGCCGCGATGGAACGACTGGACTGGGAGGCGGTCGAGATCGACCGGAGCGCGGAACCCGAGCCCGACGAGGAAGGGAGCACGATGGGCTGGGCTGCACGACGCGCGTTCGAACAGACGGACGGAACGCCGGACGCCGTCTTCGACCGGGGCGACGTGGGTAAAGAGTCGATGATCCGCGTGCTCGCGGTCGACGCCGCCGAGATTGCGAGGAAGGTGCTCGATCTGAGCGAGCAGACCCGCGGCGCTGCACGCTCCGAGTGAACACCAGCGGGACCACAGTGCCGCCCGCCGATCACGTGGAGACGAGTCAGTCAGCAGCTTCCTCTTCGTACTCGCCGCGAGCGCGCTGGAACATCTCCAGTGCCTCCTCGCGCATCTCGGAGTGGTCGACGATGGGGTCGGGGTACTCCGTCGTGAGTTGTCGCCGGCGGCCGACGGAGAGCTCGTGCCACGAGTGGACGGCGTCTGCGGACACGTCGCGGAGTTCCGGGACGTACTCGTGGATGTACTCCGCGTCGGGGTCGTAGCGCTCCCCCTGTGTCATCGGATTGAAAATGCGGAAGTACGGCTGTGCGTCGGTGCCGGTGGAGGCGGCCCACTGCCAGCCGC
>CAKZQY010000306.1 GCA_937142015.1 uncultured Halobacteria archaeon | reverse complement strand
GGAACATGATCCACACCATCGGGCGGAACTGCTCTTTGAACATGCCGAGCTGGTCACCCATGGCGTCCATCTGCTCTTGTTGGATCTGCTGGAGCGCCTCCTCGTCGTCGCGCTCCTTGGCCGCCTTCCGGCGGTCCTGAATCTCTTGCATCCGCTCTTGGTACTTCGACATCCGCTCCATGTCCATCAGGTTCGCGCGCAGGAGCGTGGAGTACAGCCCCGTGAACACGGCGATCACCATGATCACGGCGTAGAACGGCAACACCTCCTGAAGCGGTCCCAACACGAGGTCGACGCTGCCGGCGACCACCGAGCGGACGGGGGCGTACGTGTACCCGACGAAGAACGCCGCGGTGCCGACCGCCGCCAGCTTGTCGTAGATCGTCCACGACGCGCTCTCGTCTGGCAGGTCGACGCTGCTGCCGTCGTCTTCTGACAACGCCTCCTCGACTGCGTCGCGGTCGGCGAGGGCGAAGCCCGCCTCGCCGTCCTCCAACACTCCCTTTTCGATCAGACGGCCCCACTGACCGCTGGAGATCTCGTCGCGGACCTCGACCCAGCGAACCTCCCCGTCGTCGGCCGCGTCCAGCACCGTCTGGACCGCGTCACGCATCTCCGCGTCGCCAGAGACGAGTGACTCGACCCGACGCTGTGTCGGCGTGCTCATTCTGTCGGACTGTACGGGACTCGGGAGCAAGAAGGTTTCCGGTTCGGGTCCCCTCCGAACCACCCGCCGGAGGCTCTCGCCGTTGGGAATCGTGTCGACGAACGCTGCATCGTGTCGACGAACGCTGCATCGTGTCGACGAGCGCTGCATCGTGTCGACGAGCGCTGCATCGTGTCGACGAACGCTGCTACTCGCGTGTGTCGACCACTCGTCGGCGTGCGCTGGCCACTCGTCGGCGTGCGCTGGCCACTCGTCGGCGTGCGCTGGCCACTCGTCAGCACACGTCAGTCACTCGTCGTCCGCCGGGAGTCCGCCAGCAGGCGTCGCCGGGTCCGTGCGGTGGAGTTGGACGGCGTCACGCACGTCAGTCTCGACAGAGACGAGGTGACACAGCGGGTTGCCGGGGTAGACGACCGGGTTGGCGAGGAGGCCGACGACGATGCCGGTGAACGGAGCAGTGACGACCGTCTTCTCCGTCTTGAACGGGTTCGTGATCGTACAGATTCGGTCTCCCTCGTTGACGAGGTCGCCGCGGTCGGCGTGAACCTCGACGATCCCGCCTACGTCCGCGCGGAGCCACGTCTTCTCGTCCCAGCCGGAGACGACTGTCCGCCAGCCGGGCCACTGCACTTCTCTGTCGGGGTAGACGTCGTACTCTGCGAACACGCTCTCGACGCCGGACAGCGCGCGGTCGATCAACGGCCGCTCGAACCGGTGGGCCTGCCCCATCTCGACGGTGATCGTCGGGACACCCACCGCGGTGAGCTCGTGCCGCAACATCCCCTCCGACCCTTCCGTGTCGATGATCACGTTCGTCCCGAACGAGCGTGCGAGGCGTGCCACCTCGTCGTCGCTCATGTCCGCTCGAACGTGGAACATGTTCGTCCGCCCCCGGGTCGACGTGTGGAAGTCGAGCCCGAAGTCACACTTCGAGAGGAACTGCTCGTACACGCGGTGTGCGATCCGTTTCGCGCTGGTGGACTCCGACTTCCCCGGGAACGCCCGGTTGAGATCCCGGTCTTGTACCGGGAGGTACCGCTCCTGTGCGACGAACCCCAGCGTGTTCACGACTGGGAGACACAGCAGTGTCCCACACACCTCCTCGTGGTCCCACTCCTGTGCGACCTCGCGGACCACCTCGACACCGTTGAGCTCGTCGCCGTGAACTGCCGCCGTCAGGAACACTGTCGGCCCCGGCTGCTCGCCCACCACGACTGTGACCGGTGTTGTCACTGGGTCGCCGAGGTACGTCTCGCTGACCGGGAAGCGGACGTGTTCCGTCTCGCCCGGCGGGACTGTCCCGCCCTCGTAGACGAACGGCTCTGCGTCCATACCCTTCGTGACGGAGCGACGGGTTTCACTCTTGTGTCCCGTGTCTGTCTTGCCGCGAGAGAACGGGTCGATCCCCAACGTTCCTGTGGAATTGCTGGACGTTCGTGGCCAATATTGCGAAAAGTCGAAACGGACGTACTCTTTCACTCGCCGTGTGTCGTTCACTCGTCGCACGTCTGTCACACGAATCGTCCACGCACGACGAGTCGTCAGTCGTTCATCGCGCGTGCTCTATTCGGAGACGACGAGTCGTCAATCTGTCCCTCGGGCGTGTTTCGCTCGTCTGGGACGAGCCGTCAGTCGCTGTCGCCGGCGGTTCGCCGCTTCTCGGCGCGCTCCCTGACGGAGTCGGCGAGTGCCGACACGTCACCGGCGACGTCCGAGAGGTCGCCGAGTTTCGACACGTCACCGCGGAGTCCCGATACGTCCGTCCGCTCGACGACGGCGTCGACGGTCGCGCGCTTCTCGCCGAGTGTCGCTCCGACGAGTGCGCCGGCTGCCGCGCCGCTGCTGGCCGCGTTCCGACTGAACACGCCGCCGACTGCACCGCCGACCGCGCCGCCGACTGCCGCGTACTTCGCTCTGTCGACCGTCCGAGTAATTCGTTGTCGCATAGAGGACAGTATGCAGTCGAGAAATATATGTCTTCTCGCTGGTCGTGGCTTTCTCGGATTCCGACGCCTCTCACGTCAACTCTGACGTCCCGACGCCTCTCACGTCAACTCTGACGGCCCGACGCCCCTCACGTCAGCTTCGGCGGCCCGACACCTCCCACGCCAGTTTCGGTAGCCCGGTGTTCGACAGTCCCGACAGACGGTGTCACTCGCTGTCTGCGCCGAACGCAGAGACACCCTCGTCGTGGAGTCGACGAGACACCCCCGCCACGTCAGTCTGGAGGTCGTCGTGGTAGTCGACCAGTCGTTCTCGCAGCGTCTCGTGTTCCCGCGCCAACACTTGCACCGCGGATAGCGCAGCGTTGAACGACTTTCCAGCGTCGACGGCGACCAGCGGCGCGCCGGTTGGCATCCCGATCACGGAGTCGACGGACTTCTCTTGGACGGGGACACCGATCACCGGGACCGGGTACGCGAAGGAGGCGGTGACGTTCGGCAGGTCGGCGGACTTCCCGCCGGCACCGGCGATCACCACGTCCAGACCGCGGTCTGCCGCCGTCTCCCCGTACGCTGCCATCAGTGACGGCGTGCGGTGGGCGGAGACGACGTACGTCTCGTAGCTGAACCGCGCCGACGGCGGGTCGTGGAACTCGGTCTGTTCGGCGAACCCGAGCTCCGCGAACGCGTCGAACGCACCCCGCATCGTGTCGAGATCCGAGTCCGACCCCATGATCACCCCGACGTCTGGCGTGTCTGCGGAGTCCGTGTCGCTCGCTGCCTCCGATTCGAGTCTGTCGACGAGTTCTCGTACTGTGGTCATGGCTCGTGTCTGTCTCTCTGTGTGCGGTCACTACGGTGTGTCGAAGTGAATCTGCTCGCGGTCACGACTCCGCGTCGAACTGGAGACGGTCGGTGTGAGTGCGCGCTGCCGCGAGCACTGCCTCCGGTGTTCCGCGTCGCTCGCTCTCGCCGCCCGCGCTCGTGTCGACTTCGCTGTCCCCGGCTGACTCGCTCGTGTCGCCCGTCTTCTCCTTCCACTCGCGGGACACAGTGACGTGACCGACCTTGCGGAGCGGGTACACCTCACGTTTCCCGTACCAGTGGAACGCGGCGTCGCCGGCAGCCAGCACGGCGTCGAGGCCGCGGAGGACGACCCCGTCCGTGCCACTCTCGTTCGAGCCACGGTCGTGGCTCACGTCGTCGGCGACGCCGGTCTCGAACCCGACGACCGGCACCCGACCGTCGTCGTCACTCGCCGGTAACTCCGCCAACCGCTCGCCGCCGAGCAGGTTCGCGGTCGCGGTCGGGCCACGCGGCGCTGTCGACCCGAGCGGGAGCCCCAACACTGCACGGACGTGGTTCTCGAACTGCGAGGTCACTGTACCCTCGATCGTCCAGTGGCCGGAGTTGTGCGGCCGCGGGGCGACCTCGTTGAGCAACCCCTCGCCGTCGGTCGTCTCGAACAGCTCGATCCCGTAGACGCCACGACCGTCGAGTGCGGACAACACGTCGCGTGCGACCGACCGAGCGCGTTCGCTGACCGCTCGTGTCGTCCGGGCGGGCACCAGCGTCTCGCGGAGAATCTCCGCCTCGTGGATCGTCTCTGTCGGCGGGTACGTCCGTACCTCGTCGTCGCCGACGACCCCGATCACGGACAGCTCTCGCTCGAAGTCGACGAACTCCTCTGCGACTGCGCCGGTCCCGTCTGCCGCGCCGACTGCCGCGAGTCGCTCTGCGAACGCCTCGTCGCGCTCGAGTGCGTCCCTGCTCACTGGGACGTTCCCGCGACCGTCGTAGCCACCCGTCCGAGCCTTGCACATCACCTCGCCGAACGTCTCGACGGCGGCCCGCAGGTCCGCCGGGTCGTCGACGGCACGGTACGCCGGGAGCGGCACGCCGGCTTCGTCGAACGCGCGGGTCTGAGCGAGCTTGTCCCGAATCGTCCGCAGTGTCTCTGGGTCCGGGTGAACTGGCGTGTCGTGTGCCTCCGCTGCGGCCGCCAGTGCGTCCGGGTCTGCGAGCTCGATCTCGACTGTCACCGCGTCCGCGCGCCGCGTCAACTCCTCGATTGCTGCGCGGTCGTCGAACCCGCCCTCGATCTGTTCGGCGACCCGCGAGGCCGGACAGCCCGGCGTCGGGTCGACGACGATCACGTCGACGCCCAACGGAGCCGCCGCTTCTGCCACCATCCGACCTAACTGTCCCCCTCCGACGACGCCCACTGTGTGCGCGGAACTCGCCTGCACACGCCCGATTTCGGCGGAGTCGTGCATAAGCGTTGCCGATTCTGGTGGTACGCTGTCCACGTTCGTGTATCGATCACGACGGACGGCGCGAGCGAGCCAGGTGACGAAGAACAGCAGCACGAACAGCGCGAGCGACTCAGGTGACGAAGAACAGCAGCACGGACAGCGCGAGCGACGCGAGGACGACAGAGGCGGCGAGCGCGCCGCCCATCTGGACGGCGGCGTTGGCGTGACTCGCCAGCGTCTCCGTCCGGTCGTTGCCGAACACGGTCACTTCGGCGTGTTCCGTCGCCATCCCGACCGCAGCAGGTTCGAGGTCGTCGACCGCCGCGGCTGTCGCCTCCTCGACCACCTCGATCAGCGGCTCCCAGTCGATCTCGTCGCCGACCTGGTTCTCCGCCTCGACGGTGTTCACCACGTGGGTGTCCGTCGTCAGCACTTCGACGGCGTCGACGGCGGCGGCCTCACGCTCCGCGACCGCCTCGACGATCTCGCCGCGGAGCCCCGGCTCCATGTTGTTCCCGTCGATCAACACGTACGCAGTCCGCTGGTCGTCGACCGCGGTGACCATCACGCGAACCCCGAGCGGTCCGACACCCTCCTCCGGCTCCCACCGCGTCTCGACGTGGCCGACGCCGACCGACAGGTCGCTCTGTGGCGCAGTCGCCAGTCGGTCGCCGGCCTCGCGTGCGGCGCTCATCATGTCGAACGACCGGCTGGAGCCGGGCGTGACGTGTCCGAGATCCGGGCCGTCGAGTCCGTTGTTGGAGTTGTGTGCGTCCGCGAGCAACACGTCGTCGAGGCCGCTGGTGCGGGCCTCCGCCGTCGCCGAGAGTCCGACCGCGTACTCCACGTCGTCCGCGAAGCCGGGCGCGAACGTGGCGACGAGCACGGCGTCGTCGCCGAACGCCTGTCCGAGCATCGAGGCTTCCCCGGCGGTCGCGCGAACGCTCCGGGTCGCCGTCTCCGTGTACGTCAGCTTCCGGCCTGCACGCTCGGCTGCGTCGAGGAGTGTGTCTACCTCCCGTTCCGTGACGAGATTGAAGTCGCGTGCGGCGGGAATCCGAGCCCGTCGGCCTCCTCGGCGACACGCTCTGGGAGGTTCCCCCCACCGATCTCTCCCATCGGTCCGGGGTGGATCATCGGCAACACCCACCGCGCCTTCTCCGACCCGTCGGCGGCTCGGACGCTCATCACGGTCACGGGCACGACCGCCTCCTCGCCCAGTTCCTCGAAGAAGTCCTCCAACTCGCGGGTGCCCTCCGCGATGTGCCCGACGAACCCTCGGAGGAAGTCGAGCACGGAGACACCCAGCGACTCTCTCCACGGCCGGTCCACGACGTAGAGGAACCCCAACGTCGCACCGGCATACAACACACACATGACTGCGAGCAGAATGAAGTCGTCCGGAGAGATGACCGACAGTTCTGGCGGAGCCTGTTCTGCACGCGAGAAGTACGTGAGCAGGAACGCTCGTCTGACCGTGCCGCCGATCTCCACGAGTCTGAGCGTCCCGCTGTAGACGAACAACAGCACCGCAGCGACGCCAGTCTGCAGACTCGCCGGGATCGCGGCGACGACGAACGACGACCGCGAGATAGCGAGAACCACCAGCAGCCGGAACGCGAAGACGGACGCGAGAGCGACCACTAACGCGCCGAAGACGAACTCCTGATCCAGCGGCGTGAGATACGCGATTGTCCCAGCCCCCGCGAGCACCGCGACGAGCAGCAGTTCACACGCCAGCGCCAACAGCATCGACCGGTCGCGGGTGAGTTTCCCCCCGAGATACTGGTCGACCCACGCCGTCCCGAGACCGGCCACGACCGTCGGAATCCCGATGAAGAAGATCCCCTCCCACGCGTCACGACCGACGAAGAGCACACCCCGCCAGACGCGACCGGCCTCGGGGCTGTCGAACGCCCCGACACCGGCGACGGCCGCGAGCACGAGCGCGACGAGCACGCTCTGGTACCACGAGGGCGCGCGGAAGACGAACCGCGACAACCCCGCGAGGTTGCTCTGTGAGGCAGTCATCGGTCGCCGGTTCGACAGCCCCGTACAAAAATCGCGCCGTTCGACTGCGACGCCTGTGACGGTCAGAAGAAGGAGTTGACTTCCTCGCTGCTGGCGGTGTGGAACGGCGGATACAGGTCGTAGTGGTCGTAGCGACGGGCGTAGATGAACTTCCCGAAGCCAGTGACGCGGAACGGCTCTGGCGGGAGCAGTCCCATGCCGACGTAGCAGTCGCGGACTTGACACCGGAGGTGGTGGTCGAGGTACGACTGGAACTCGGAGAGGGAGTCGGGCGCGTACGGCATGAGTTCGATGGTCGCGTCGGGCTGGCGGTCGAGTGGATCGTCGTTCCGTTCGACTCGGTGTTCGCCGTGTCGGTCGGGATAGCCGACGTGAATGCCGGAGACGGCGGCGATGGTCGCGTCGAACGCCTCGGGGTCGTCGTCCTCGAAGACGCTCTCGGCGAGACCGACCCACTCGTCGAGTTCGGATTCCGAGACTGAGTCCGGTGACCGCGGTGTCGTTCCCGCTTCGACATCGAGACCGGAGGTAAACGCGAAGACCTCGAACGTTCCGCGTCGCTCGTCGTCTGTCGGCTCGGCTCCGAGGTAGACGTCGAGTTCGTAGACGACGGCGTCTTCCGACCGCGCTCCCGCGGGGATGTCGACGAGGCGGTCGACGCTCGGGTCCTCGTGGCTGCGGAGTTGCCGGTACAGCGCGCCGACGTACCGCTCGAACTCCGAGGGCGAGAGGGCTGCGAGGACCTGTCTGACGCTGTCGACGAACTCTGGCGTCTCCACGTGCTCGACGGTGTCGTACTCTCGGTTCTTGAACACGTAGTACTTCGCGTACCGTCGTGTCTGGTTGATGTGTTCGTTCCCCTCCTCTGTTCGTTTCTGTGGGTCGTCCGGGTAGCCGTCTTGTTCGTGGTACTTGATTTCTCCGTCGAACTCCATCTCGATAACGTGCTCTGTGTCATTGTTATCGAGAAGATTTACACCAACACGCTCGTCATTTTCTCCAGTTATAACTGCTTTCATTGTGTTACATAACCCGACTGACCGACACCTTGCGTATCTCCACCGCCAGTCTCCGTCTGGGATTCTTTGAGTTCGGCGTACATCCGCCGCATCTCGTTGTACATCTCTTCGATTTCGAGTGCCTCGCTGTTCGGACGGTTCTCGTCCATGAACTCGACGCCCTTCTTCGTGAGGTCACCGACAGCTCCAGAGACGGCAGCACCTGTCGCGGCACCGACAGCAGTGCCGGGACCGGGGATAACTGACCCGGCGGCAGCCCCCACAGCGGCACCGGCTCCGGTGGCAGCGAGTGATCCCAGTACACCCTTCGTTGCGGTTTCCCCCCACTCGGTTCCGCCCGCAGCGCCCGGTTCGGCGGCCGTCAGTGCTTCCATGATCTGTGCCTGCCGCTCTTTGAGACCCGCAACCTCCTCCGCGAGGACATCCGCGTCTGCGGGGACGGTGTACTCTGTGCTGTCCTCACTGTCAGTGTCCCCGGACAACCGTTCTGTAATCTCCTCTCGGGCGTTCTCGACTCGGTCTTGGCCCGGGTACCGCTGGACGTGAACCTCGGTGGTACGCATGGGCAACCGTTGAATGTCCAACTCACCACCGGCCATCACACGCT
>CAKZQY010000305.1 GCA_937142015.1 uncultured Halobacteria archaeon | reverse complement strand
CCTGCTAGCGGCACTCGACTGACACGGGGGCTGCACTCGACTGGCACTGTCGGTGTCGCCAACTCCTCGCCGCCGTTCGTCTGCACCTCACCCGCGGCTCTCACCCCCGCAGCTTTCGAGCGGATCTCGAACAGTTCCACCGCGGCCTCGCGCGTCACCGAGTCGACTTGCACGGACCGTCAGCGTTTTCGAGCGCAGCGTTCACCCTTACAGTACAGACCATGACAGACCACGAGGAGGTGCTCTCGATCCTACGAGACGACGCGCGGGCGAGCGTCGCAGACATCGCACGGCAGACCACACTCGACGAGGCGGCGGTGGAGGCGGCAATCGAGGAGTTGGAGGCGCAGAACGTGATTCGGGGGTACCAGGCCGTGGTCGACTGGGACCAGACGGACGAAGAGCGCGTACGCGCCGCAGTGGAGTTGGACGTGCGCCTCGACCGCGAGACGGGGTACGGCGACATCGCGGAGCGGGTTGCGGCGTTCCCCGAGGTGCAGTCGTTGTTGTTGGTCAGCGGCGACTACGACCTGTTGATGGAGGTCGAAGGCTCCTCGATGGGAGAGGTGTCCTCCTTCGTCAGCGAGAAGGTCGCGCCGCTGTCGGCGGTCACCAACACGGTCACCCACTACGTGATGGAGACACACGTCGACGGTGGGATCTCCTTCGACGGTCACGACGACGACGACAGACTCTCAGTGACGCCATGACGCCGGAGCCAGCAGCGCGCGTCGAGCGAGTGCCGCCCTCGGGGATCAGGCGGTTCTTCGAGCTCGCGGAGGAGCGCGACGACGTGATCTCACTCGGCGTCGGGGAGCCGGACGTGTCAGCGCCGTGGGCCGCCCGCGAGGCTGCGATCACGGCGCTGGAACGCGGCCGAACCTCCTACACCGCCAACCGCGGACGACGAGACCTCCGCGTGGCGATTGCCGCGGACTGTGCCGAGCGACGCGGCGTCGAGTACGACCCGGACGAGGAGGTGCTCGTGACTGCCGGCGCGAGCGAGGGGATCGACCTCGCCTGTCGCGCACTGATCGACCCCGGTGACACCGTGGCCGTCGCACAGCCGACGTACGTCTCCTACGTTCCGGCGGTGGAGTTCGCCGGCGGCGAGGTGTGTGCGGTGCCGACCCGACCGGCGGATGGGTTCGCGCTCACCGACGACCGACTCCGCGCCGCGGGAGCCGAGGAGGCGGACGCCCTGCTGTACTGTGACCCGAACAACCCAACCGGCGCGCGGATGGACGACGAGCAACTCCGCGGCGTGGCCGACTTCGCCCGCGAACACGATCTGACGGTGTTGGCAGACGAGATCTACAGCCAGCTCGTCTACGACGGCGAGCACACCTCCATCGCGTCACTTCCGGGGATGCGAGAGCGGACGGTCGTCTTCGACGGCTTCTCGAAGGCGTACGCGATGACGGGGATGCGACTGGGGTACACCCTGGCTCCGCCAGCGGTGATCCGCGCGATGAACCGTGTCCACCAGTACACGATGCTGTCCGCGCCGACGACCGCACAGGCCGCGGCCGTCGAGGCGCTCCAGAACTGCGAGGGAGCAGTCGCAGAGACCCGGCAGGCGTACGACCGCCGCCGGAACTACCTGCTGTCGCGGTTCGACGAGCTGGGCATCGACTGTGTCCGCCCCGGCGGCGCGTTCTACGCGTTCCCCGAGTCGCCGTGGGACGACAGTGAGGCGTTCGCCGAGGCGCTGTTGGAGGCCGTCGGGGTCGCTGTCGTCCCCGGCGGCGTGTTCGGTGCCGGCGGCGACGGTCACCTCCGCGTCTCGTACGCCACCGGACTCGACGAACTCAAAGCCGCGACCGCCCGACTGGAGTCGTTCCTCGCAGATCAGGGGTAGCCCGCACACAGAGAAAGCTTGCGGGTCGGAGGTGGCTCACAGACTGGAGTTGGCCCGCAGACCAGAGGTAGTACAAAAAGGCTGGGGATTCGGGGTGAGTGGCCACACGGGCTAGCCACGTTCTATACACTCCCTCCAGTATCCAGAGGTGTACCAATGGCGACAGACGCACTACAGGGCCTAGAGCGGCAGAGTCCAGCGGAGATCCAGTCGACGATCAGTCAGGTGAAGACGATGTTGAAGATCGGGGCAGTGTTCGCCGCGGTCGGCTACCTGCTGATCGGGATGGCGCTCACCTTCGAGTTGACACAGTTCCACCCGGCAATCGACCAGTACGTGTCGACGTACACGAACCACAGTCTGGCGGGCGGCGGTCCAGACAGAGCGGGAGTCTCCGGGCTGAACGGCGACCTCGCGTCACTGCACCACTGGCCGTCGTTCCTGCTGTGGCTGAAGCTCGGCGGCGTCGGGCACATTCTCGTCGGGATCTTCATCGCGCTCGCGGCAATCGTCCGCGTGCTGAGTCTCGTTCCGCACCGTCTGAGCTACGAGATGGAGCGCACGCAGGGCGCGGCCGCACAGGCGGCACAGGGTGACCACAGCGACAGCGGCGACGCCGGGGGCGCGACGCCCGCAGACGACTGACACCCCAGCCGCAGTGGACAGTTCCGGTCACAGCCTCGCCGTACTTATAACGGAGCAAGGCGGAAACCCACCCCTTTAGGGCTGTCTCTTACCCACAAGTTGCAC
>CAKZQY010000304.1 GCA_937142015.1 uncultured Halobacteria archaeon | reverse complement strand
AACCGCCGACAGCTCCCCCGCGGCGGGTTCGACCCGGACCAACACGGGTGTCCCCTCCCGCAGTGTGGCGTGATCAACGTCGATGGTGAACTGCTGGATCACACCCGCCTCCTCGAGGCGACTCACGCGGTCGGACACCGCGGGTGGTGTGAGATCGACCACCTCGCCGATCTCGCTGTACGGCCGCCGACCGTCCTCTGCGAGCAGTCTGAGAATCGCTACGTCCGTCTCGTCGAGATCGCTCATGATTGCAGTTCCCCCCGCGAACAACAAATAACTGACTAGACGCGACGAGGCTGTCCGTCCGTTCGGCGTTCGGTACCCAGACGTTCGCATCGTGTGAACAGACACCACGGAGCGACCGTCGAGAGCCCGGGAGTGGTTGACGAACGTCGGCGAAACGGCGTGAAATATCGGTATATTCAAATCCGTTGCGTTCTACCAGACGACCATGCCCCAACTTGCATCCCGCGAGACCGGTCGAGACCTGCTTCGATGTCGAAAGTGTGGCGCAGAGTTCGCGGAGGGTCGGGCGACGGAAGACGGCTGGCACTACGGCTGCCCGGAGGACGACTGCGACGCGTCCGGGATCGGTGAAGGACTGAAGCGCGTAAACTGACTGCGATCGAAGTGAGTCTCCGAACTGCTGCCGTCTCTCCGCTCGGCGCTTCTCCCACTGCGACTCTGTCTCCCCGCCCGTCTCCCTTTGTGAGTTGCGTAACTGTCACAGAATATAGTAGCTCCGTTGCGTAATTGAGCCGGCCAAACGCCGTCTGGCGGTCGTCAAACCGCTTCCCGAGCCACTAGCCCGGGTTCGATTCCCGGCTGGCGCACTCGACTCTCCTCGTCGACAACTGCTCTCGCTGGGAATCGGACCGACGACTCACCCCGGCCGACAACCGCGCACCCCGCAGTCGGCACCCATGCACCCTCTCTGTGCATCACCGCGCGCTCTCTCTCAGACTCTCCGCCCGTGCGCCCTCTCCTTCAGACTCTCCGCCCGCCCGCTCTCTCTCAGACTCTCCGCGCTCTCTCTCAGACTCTCCGCGCTCTCTCCTTCAGACTCTCCACGCGCGCACTCTCCCCCCAGCCTCACCGCCCCCCGTGCGGTGGCCCTCTGGATAGCGTTTCGTACAGAGACACGCGTGCTGAACACGCCCGAAATCGCCAGTTTCAAACCCTGAGACTGTTGTATATCTCTATAACTTATAAGAAACCACCAAGTCCCAGCCCAAGGGGGAACCGGAAGTTCATGGGAAAGCATTATATCCCCGGGTTACATAGGTTAGGATGAATTATGACTGGTTACCACGACTACGTGCTCGGTCTCATCCCGGCGTTCGTCCTCGGACCAATCGCTGCTTCCTCACTCGTCGGGCTGTCTGTCCAACTCGCAGTCGCCGCTGGCGGAGCCGCCGCGGCACTGGTTATCGGTCACGCGATGTTCGTTCGTGGGCCCGTCCCGACGCGGTCGGCCACCGAGACACACGTGGCGTCCGTCGACGGCTCCGACGAGACGGCGACGGTCACGGCCGACTCCGGTGTCACCGCGACGGACGTGGTGACGGAGGCCGACGCCGCTGCGAACGCAGCTGTGACGAGCGAGCCCGTGCCGACGACCGAGACGATCCCGACCCAGACGACGACCCAGACAACCCCGACGCAGACGGCGACCCAGACAGCGGCGAAGACACCGGGGCAGGCGCAAGCGCAATCGACGACTCCGCGGCCGACACAGGCGACCGCACAACAGACGACTGCACACCAGACGACACAGACCACGGCTCCCGGTGACGCTCCCTCGTTCGGCCCTGCCGAGTGAGTGTCTCCGTCTCTCTGCGTGTCTGATCGGCTCTTCACTCTCTCTCACTCGTTTTCCACTCGACGAAGTCGCCGGCCGACTGGGCGTGTGCGGACGTGTGACCGACAGTATATCAGGAGCGTTCGAGTCGCGTCACGTCCGCCAGTGTCTCTCGTTCACGCGAGACGCGCCACGAGTCGTCTTCCACCGCCACCTCGGCCGGCAGCGGCTGTGAGTGGAACCGGCTGGCGAGCTCGTAGCCGTACGCGCCAGCGTTCCCGATCGCCAGCAGGTCGCCGCGCTCCGGCTCGGCCAGCGGCCGGTCGGTACAGAACACGTCTGCCGACGTACAGCACGGACCGCCGACAGAGACTGGTGTCGCCTCGCGCTCGGGCGCGGAGACGTTCCGAATCGGGTGGTAGGCGTCGAACATCGCCGGACGGACGAGCGTCGCCAGCGAGGCGTCGACGCCGACCACGGTCGTCTCCGGGGTCTCCTTCACGGTGTTCACCCGCGTGAGAATCGTCGCGGCGTCGGCGACGACGTACCGCCCCGGCTCCAGTTCGATTCGCGCGTCGAGGTCGCCGATCGCCTCGCGCACCCGGTCGGCCACACGAGACAGGTCCAGCGGCTCCTCGTCGGGGTGATACGGCACACCGAACCCACCACCGAAGTCGATAAACGACAGCGGGCCGTCGCATGACGGCCCGCTGCCGTTTGGTCCGGCTGTCGAGTGGATGTCGTCGTCCGCCGACACGGCGGACTCCTCGCCTGCGGCGGTGTGTTCCTCGCTTGCGACGGCGGACTCCT
>CAKZQY010000303.1 GCA_937142015.1 uncultured Halobacteria archaeon | reverse complement strand
ACGACGTTGCAGGGGAACAGCGTCGCCGCGTCGCCCTGGGTCTCCTCGGCGACGATCCTGCCGGCGTGTGGGTTCCCGATGCCGATCACCCGGATCGGCGGGAGTTCTTTGCCCGTGTGCTCGCGGATATTCTCCGATGGGGAGAACTCGGTCGGGTTGCCGAACCCGGTGTCGGTGAACGCCCCCCGAACTCGGCTGACGGCGTCTTCGTGATCAGTTGCGAGGAACGTCTCCCACGCACCGAGGTCGGCATACGATTCGACGAACCGAGAGTCGGTCTCTGATGCCACACAGATAGAAATGCTCTGAATACACAAGAATAGTTTGCCATTACACCGCGACTAGAAACAGATATACACTGTAGAGCAGCTCCTCGTAACACTCTTTGGTAAGGGCGGATCAAAGTATTGCGTAAAATGGACATACTACTCGCGTACGACGGATCGGACCCGGCAGACCACGCGCTGCGAGTAGCAGTCGAGCAGTTCGATCCGGATCGGGTGACAGCGTTGTACGTTTTTGCGCCGGGAGAGGCGGGCTACGACACGCGGCTGCCGTTCGGTACCGACCGCGAACTCGAGGAACTCGCCAGCGAGCGAGCGAGTGAGTTGCTCTCGGAGATCGAACAGCTCCTCCCCGAGCGGGTCACGGTTCGGACCGTCCACGAGATCGGCGACCCGGCTCGGGAGATCGTCTCGTACGCGGAGACACACGAGGTCGACCACATCGTGCTCGGGAGTCACGGGCGCGAGGGCGTCTCTCGGCTCCTGCTGGGCAGTGTCGCCGAGAAGGTCGTTCGACGCTCTCCGGCACCCGTCACGGTCGTCCGGTAGCCACGCTGTCGGAGTCGTCTGGCAGTCACGCTGTTGGGGACGAGCGCTGTTCGACGACTCCGTCTCAATCTCCCGGCGGGCAGTTCACAGACTGACGGTGAGCGCGACAGGAGCAGCCACCGGCACAGCGACAGAGAGGGTCGCCAGCAGTTCGAGGAGGAGTCCAGAGAGCACAGCCACGAGGGCCGTGTGGACAGTCACGACAGCAGCCGCGACGCGGTCGACGGCCACCAGCGGGAAGATCGCATCACCGTCCTGGCTGATCGCGTTCGCAACGAGCGCGGAGAACGGGACCGCGCCCTCCGTGTAGGTGGCGACGAAGCCGACGTGGACTCCACAGCCCGGCACGACGCCGAGGAGGCCGCCGACGACGGGGGCGAGTGGACCGACAGTGTTGGTGACGCTCGCGGTCGAGACCGGGAGACAAGCGGCCAGAAGCTGAACACCGCCGAGAGCGACGACGATCCAAACGACGAGTGAACTTGCCGTGACGGTCGTATCCGTGAGCGCCCCTACCACCCAGTGGTGGTTGCCGTGTTCCCAGTCCCAGTCGGCGACGGTAGTCACGACTGCGACCGACAGCGAGAGGCCGACGCCGCCGGCCGACACGAGTGTGACGAAACTCACCGACCCGACGCTCGGGAGCGCGGACGGCACCCCGCCGCCGACCATCCGCGACACGCCAATCGAGAATCCGAAAACTGCCACGATCCACCATCCCGCGAGAACGAGTGACCACCCCCTCGGCGGACTGTGGCTCTCGTCGTGGAGTGGCACGATACTGTCGGGTCTGACGGGGCTGTCGCGTCCGACCGCACCGTCGGGTCTGACGGGGCTATCGCGTTCGACGGTACCGCCGAGTCCGAGAGTCCCGTCGAGTCGGCGGACAGTCTGGTCGAGCCGCTGGACGCCGAGTCCGCTGTGTCGGATAGCGACACCGACGACGACAGCGGTGAGCCCAGAGAGCGCGTAGGTGAGAGCGGCGACACGGGGAGCCACAGCGAGGAGGAGGAACGCCGAGTCACCCGCAGTGGCGACGAGTGCAGCCGCGAGTGTGCCGTAGCCGACCGCATCCTCCGCGTACAGCGACACGACTGCGATGGCTCCGCCACAGCCCGGAACCAGTCCGAGAACCGTCCCGGTGATCGGCCCGACGCCCGTCCGTTCGAGCACCGCCGCGAGCGTGTGACCGTCGCTGCGCGTGGTGACGAGCCTGACGAACAACAACGAGACGATCAGGAACGATCCGATCAGCGTCCACGCGTCTGCGACGAGAGGACCGAGCGCGGCCACGACGACTGACGAGACCTCGACGAGTGCGTCGAACTCCGCCGTGAGCAGACGACTGTGTGTCACGAGACAGTTTTTCGGTCTGCCTAAAAGTGAACGGCTCGGAGTTGGAACGTCGCTGGAACGGCAGTCGTGTCGAAAGTCTGGCGGCGACGGTATCAGTCAGTCTGCCGAACAGACCGAGAGCAGTCGATCCGCCGACGGTTCTCCGAGTCGGTCACGCCGCAGTAGTCGTCGAGTTGTCGTTCGGCTGCGGAGTCGCGTCGGCTGCCGTCGACAGTCGTCGATCTCTCGGCCGTCTGTCAGCGGGCGTCACCGCCGTGCTCGTCGTCCGGGCAGCGACAGGAGAGCCGCCATCGAGTCGACGCGGTTCGTCTCGTGGCACGGTGACACCGACGCGGTAGGCGCGGTGAGGAGCGAGCCGTACGCCGGCAGTCTCCTCGAAGAACCGCTGGACGACACAGCGACGCCACCAGTACGGCACAGAGGTGTCGACTCGCAGCAGACGAGACGGCTGGGTCGCCGGTCGCGGGGCCTCTGACGACTGCCTCTGTCGTGTCGAGTGTCATCACGGGCCTCCAGACTCGTTACACGAGAACCTAGCACTCCGACGATCAAACCACAGCTGCGAATCCAAAACTGGCAGAATCCCGCCGACGCACGGCCTGTGTGTCGCTGTGATCGTGTCGCTCACGCTGTTTCCGCCGTCTCGACCTGCCTCCGCCCGGCGACGAGGGATTAGGCAGGCCAAAAAGAAATTTTGTGAATCGAAAACACTTTTTGTCCGTAGCCAGTATTTCGAGTCATGAACAAGACTACACAGTTCGGCGACGGCGTCGTTCACCGTCGGGGCGCTTCGACGAGCGACAGGGTCCGGGGAGGTGTCACGTCGTGGTGACCCTCGGTAGCGTCGCGTTCGTCTTCCTCGCGGGTCTCGCAACTGCTCTCGCCACTGGACTGGGCGCAGTGCCGTTCTTCTTCGTCGAGGAGATCGGCGACCGGTGGAACGTGGTCTTGTGGGGGCTCGCTTCCGGGATTATGCTCGCCGCGTCGGGATTCGGGCTCGTCGTCGAGGGACTGAACGCCTCGACTGGACTCCCAGTGCTCCTCGTGGCCGGCGTCGCTGCTGGAGTCGCGCTCGTCGTCGCCGCCGACGCGGTGATCGAGCGTGTCGATCTCGACGGTCTGTCCGCGACACCACAGCCGAGCGAGGCGGACGCGACGAACCGAGAACCAGCGCAGACACGGACGGACGGCGGTGAGGCGGAGGGAGAGACACAGCTGATCTCGACAGCAGTGACGGAGGGCGATCTCAGAAAGCTCCTGTTGATCTTCGGTATCCTGACGATTCACTCGTTCCCGGAGGGAGTGGCCGTCGGGGTCTCCTTCGCAGACGTGGGTCTCGACGGTGGTCTCTCGTTGTTCGGCGTCACAGTGCCACTGCTAGCCGTCTTCATGACAGTCGCCATCTCGATCCACAACGTCCCAGAGGGAGTTGCGGTGTCGATTCCGCTCCGGTCGATGGGTGTCGACAACTGGCGGCTGGTGGCGGCGGCCGTGTTCTCCTCGCTCCCGCAGCCCGTCGGAGCGGTTGTCGCGTTCCTGTTCGTCTCGTGGGCACGAGCGTTCCTCCCGTTCGGATTCGGGTTCGCCGCTGGCGCGATGGTGTTCCTCGTCGTCTCCGAGTTCCTCCCCGAGGCGTTGGAACTCGGGGAGAATCTCGACGACGGTGGGTACCGAGAGTTGGCTGGCGGCACTGTCGCCGGCGTCCTGCTGATGCTCCCGCTGTTGCTGTTCTGAAGCCACGACTCTCCAGTCTCACGGTCGTTGTTCGATCAGCGAGACGAGTTCGCGGGCGTTCGAGAGCCTCTGTTGTCGCACCTGCTCGTCGATGTCTGGGCCGTCGACGCCGTCGAGTGCGGTCAGTGCGCGGTCAATCCCGTGGATGCTCTCGACGAAGCGCTCCCCCTCCTCGCCGGCTGTCCCCGACGACCGTCTGAGCCGGCCGAGGAGACACTGTCGTTGCCTGTCGTTCATCTGTCCCCTCCGGGAACCTGTCGTCACCCGATCCGTCGTGTCGGGCTCATCGAGCGGACTATCCCCATCAGACATATCAGACGCACCCAGCGGAGAAACCACGGACCGAGAGCTTAATTAGAGGGGTCGAGAAGTACGTTTGTGACCGACGAAAGAGACAGTATCACCACAGACGACCCCGGAGCAACGAAGCGGCGCGCAGTCGTGTTCACGGAGCGAGACCCCGTCGAGGCCGTCCGGGAGCTCCCGAGACAGGTCTTTCCCATCACGATACGGGTCGAACTCCCCCACCGGCAGTCACGCGACACGGAGCTGCAGGAGGGCGTGCCCGGCGAGTCGGACCTGATCGTCCGTCGGCCCGGAGAGACGCCGTACGTGCCGAGACAGGTGGTCTACTTCGACAACCCCGCAGAACGTCCACCGGTCGGCGAGCCGACGTACAGGAAACGGGAGGCGGTGGAGGACTTCACCACGCTGATCGACCACCTGACGGAGACGTACCCGCCTCTCGAGCGCGCGGACTTCTCCATCGAGTCGGCGGCTTTCGTCGAAGTGTCCCCGAACTACCTGACGACCGAAGACGGAACGCTGGCTGTCACGCCGGAGTTGTACAGCGACAACGCGAGTATGACGCTCACCTACTTCGAGAGCGGTGAGAGTCTGGTTGCGACGGATATCCGCGACCAGATGGAGAGCGGGCTCCCGGGAGAGCGGCGCACCCCGCTCCGACTCACCAGGGTGAAGGAGGTCACCGCGAAGGAGGCACGGACCGGACGAGGAACACGGGGAGCCGCGAGTCGCCGTCGGTACTACACCGCCGCCGAAGCCGAGAAGGCAGACCGGTACGGAGCGACGCCTGCCGTCTACGCCGGCGAGGATGTCAGCCGCGACGGACGAGGAACGCGCCCTCTGCAACAGGTGGTGTCTAACCCCTCCGCGTTCGTTCCCGCGCTGGCAGACTGCCAACTCGTGGAACTCACCACCTTCAGGGGGGAGTCCGAAGAGAAGGAACTGTTCTACGCCGAAGACATCATCGGGTGATCGAGGAGCTGAAACGACTCTCCGCACTCTCGTGCCGGTCCGGCTGACTCGCACCCACTCTCGTGCCGGTCCGGCTGACTCGCACCCACTCCCGTGCCAGTCCGGCTGACTCGCACCCACTCCCGTGCCGGTCCGGCTGACTCGCACCCACTCCCGTGCCGGTCCGGCTGACCCGCACCCACTCTCGGATGTCGGCCCGGGTCCCCTGCCCGGTGCCGGTTGTGTTCACGCGTCTCGTGTTGGTTCGCACCTCGTGGATTCGAGTTTATATACCACGAGCGAGAACAGGTGGTATGGAACGCCGGGCAGCAGACGATTCCAGCGACGACTCCCAGCACCTGCGACCGGAGTCGGAGGTCGACCAGCAGACACCCGTCGTCGTCTCACCGCTCGGGGGGGCTGGCGAAGTCGGCAGAAGCTGTTACCAGGTGGAGACAGACGAGCACACGTTCTTAGTGGACTGCGGGATCAATCAGGGGCGTGGCGGTCAGTTCCCGGACCTTCGAGGGCTCGACGCCGGGCAGGTCGACGCCGTGTTCCTCACGCACGCTCACATCGACCACTGTGGCGCGCTCCCGAAGCTCGAACGCGAGGGCCGACTCGCTCGTGGCGCGCCCATCGTCTGTACGAGCGGCACCGCCTCTATCGCCGACCTTCTCCTCCGAGACTCGCTCAAGATTCACCTCGAGGAGGCAGCCGAGCCCGGGAAGAGCCGTCACTTCGACGAGGACGACGTCGACCGCGTACTGGATCGATTCGAGCCGGTGAACGGCTACCGCGAGCGGCGACTCTCCACAGTCGTCCCGGACGTGCCGGACAGCTGGACGATCAGATTCGGCAACGCCGGCCACCTCCTCGGGAGCAGCTGGATACTGCTGGAGCTTCGCGGTCGTCGTGTGATGTTCTCGGGTGACCTCGGCGGCCGGTCGGAGCACCTCCGCGACATCGAGACTCCGCCGCCCGCCGACGCGCTGTTCGTCGAGTCGACGTACGCAACGACGAACACACACCCGTCCTTCTCGGGGGCGCGAAGCGAGTTGTACGAGACCGCGCTGGAAGCCGTCGAGGACGGCCGGCCGGTGCTGATTCCGACGTTCGCGGTCGGTCGATCACAGGAGGTCCTCCAGATATTCCGGGAGCGGCACCCGCACCTCTCGGCCGAGGAGAGAGAGCAGTTCCAGATCGTGGTCGACGGGCTCGCCGTCGACGCTACCCAGCGGTACCACGCGTTCAGCACCGAGGAGTACCTCTCGGAGAACGTGATGAACTACGTCGAGAACGCGGCAGACTTCGAGCCGTTCCTGCCGGACGACGCGATCAGCGTCTCGAAGCACAGAGAGCGGGCGGAGATCGTGGATCCGTCTGGGACGGCGACACCCATCGTCGTCTGTCCGTCTGGGATGCTCTCCGGGGGACTCTCGCCGGTGTACCTCGCCGAACTCCAGCGGTACTACGGCGACGTACAGCTGTTGTTCACCGGCTACCAAGCCGCAGGGACGCGAGGGAGAAAGATTCAGGACGCGAGCGGCGACGAAGTCGAGTTGACGGTGGAGTCCAGCAGGCCGCTCCGCCGGATGAAGACGGACGACACCGACCAGAACGGCGTGACGCTCACCCGTCTCGACGACGAGAACGACTACCGGTTCGAGGTGACGTTCCCTACCTCACAGGCCACCACCATCCACGGCCTCAGTGGTCACGCCGCCCGGCTCCCGATCCTCGAGTTCACCCGCAAGGTCGATCCGAATCAGATTCACCTCGTCCACGGGAACCCGGAGCCGCAACGGGAGTTCCGAGAGTACCTCACGGAGAACACACAGGCGAGTACTGTCCTCCCGAGTCGGATGCGGAGCATCTACCCGGTGTACGCAGGCGATACCTCACTCGAGTTCACGGGCGATCTCGACGCAGCCCACCCACAGATCACCGTCGAAGACGAACGCGAGGCCGACTCCGAGATCAGTGACGAGATCCTCGACAGACTGACACCCTCCGGTGACGCGGACGACAGCCGCCTCGACGACAGCCCGGCGACAGCCTCGACGGAACAGCTCCGAGTGCTCACGGAGCAGATCGCTGCGCTCCGAGAGGAGGTCGACAGCGCCCGTGACGAGATTGCGGCCCTCAGACGAGAGGTCGCCGCCGCCCGCAACGAGGCGGGCTACACCGACGCCGAAATCCGGGAGATCGTCCGAGACGAGGCGGACGACTGATCACCGTCTCGGGAGGGTGTCGACTGCACCACCAGTAGTGAAGCGAAATCGGGTTCTTCGAAGGTTCGGGCACCTGTGACTGTCGAGCCAGCGACCTGTCACACTCGACCCCGACACGGCCTCACAGACGGGTCGCCACGCCGACGAGCGTCTGGCCGGCCGTGACGGTCGCCTCCCGCGTGACGGAGTAGACCAGTCCGGCACGCTCGGCGGTCGCAGTCTGGAGTCGCTCGTAGCTCGTCGGATCGAACACCTCGCCAACGCGCTCGCCCGCGCTCACCTCGTCGCCGACGTCGAGACTCGGATCGACCCGAAACAGTCCAGCCTCGTCTGCACGGACACGGCCGAGGTGATTCCGTGCGCGGATGCCGTCCCAGATGGGGACCGCCTCGTCGTCGTCGAGCACGTTCACCTCTCGGAGCACACGCAGCGTGCCCGCGACGCCGGTCTCGACGGCGTCCTCGACGATCTGTTTGTTGTGTGCCAGCTCCGGGGTGATCGCCGGAATTCCCTCGCGGGTGGCGGCGACCCGGAACTTCCCGGCGAAGTCGCGGTCGTCCCACTCGTCGTCGGCGTCGTCGCCCGCCGGCTCCGCCAACAGGAGGTCCGTGCCGAACGCCTCCGCGAGTCGCCGACAGTCGGCGTCGCCCTGGAGGTAGACCGTGTGGGTCAGCATCTCGAAGCTCCCGGTGTGGAGGTCGACGACGTAGTCCGCGTCGCCAGCGTACGACCACAGCTCTGCAGCCATTCGCTCGTGGAGTGTGCCGTCCGTGCGTCCCGGCCAACACCGGTTCATGTTCGGGTTGACCGAGTCGAACCGTTCGAGCGTCGTGTAGCTCACGCGGTCGAAGGTGAGCGGGTCCGCGACGGGGACGGCGATCACCGTGCCGTCGAGGTCCGCCGCGAGCAGTCGCTCGTGGAGCCGGCGCAACACGGCGGTGCCGTTGATCTCGCGGCCGTGTTGGGCTGCCTGCACGTACACGACCGGCTCGCCCGTGCCGTAGGTGTGGACTGTCGTCTCCACGCCGACTCCCGACGGGAGCCGCGCGAGTTCGATCTCCGTTGCGGTGTGATCGGCCATACGTGTCGCTCGGGCGGCGTCGGCTTGTATGCTCGGACGCAGGTCTGCAGTTGTGTGCCCGGATGCGGGTCTACACCCGTCCGCTCCGACGCAGAGCGACGCACAACAGCCACTCCCAGCTGGTGGGAGAATGGCGGAGTTCAAGACGGACCGTCCCCTACCACACGTATGCTCTCCCGAGTCCGCAACCGCGTGCCCGAGGTCACGGCGCTGTTGACGGTCGTCTCCCTGGCGCTGGTGTTCGGCGCAGCGCTGCAGGTGATCCCGGTCGACGCGCTCCCGCGACTCTCGGAGCGGGCGTTCGAGTTGATCCCACACGTCAACGCCGTGATCAGCACTGCCGCTATCGTCACCATCGTCGCCGGCGTCCGCGAGATCCGTCGCGGCAACGTCGCCCGCCACCGCGCACTGATGCTCACCTCGCTCGCGCTGTTCGCCGGATTCCTCGTGTTGTACCTGTACAAGGTGACGATCCGAGGACCGGCGACGTTCCCCGGGCCGGACGTGATCTACCAGTTCGTCTACCTCCCGCTGCTGGCGATCCACATTCTCTTGGCGATCGCGTGTATCCCGCTCCTGTACTACGTCGTGCTGCTGGCGGCGACTCGCTCCGTCTCCGAGATCTACGAGTCGAGTCACAAGCGGTTCGGCCGTCTCGCCGCGAGTCTCTGGCTGATCTCGTTCGTCCTCGGCAACGTCGTCTACGCGATGCTGTACGTGGTGTTCTGACTCTCGCCCGAGTCGAGGTGTCACGGCCAGTGTCGTGTCCGAACCCGACACGAAATTGAGAGAGAGTGTCGAGACAGTCGGGAAATCGTTCATGTGCTCCCAGTCACTGCATCCGACGATTTGACCTCCTCCCACGGCTGAAGCCCTGTCTCTTACCCACAAGTCGCACAGCGCACGAGCGGCGGGTCGACAGCCGGGAGAGACAACGAACGCGAGAAT
>CAKZQY010000302.1 GCA_937142015.1 uncultured Halobacteria archaeon | reverse complement strand
GCTGTCCGAGGTCGCCGAGCGCGTGTCGCACGGATCGTAGGTCACCACTCCATCGTCCACGCCGCTCGTTCGCCGTCGTGCGGCTCTGTCGGTGTCAGCGTCGCACTCCCGCCCGTCACGCTGGAGACGACACCCCGAAACGAACCACGGGCGAACGACGCCGGGTACGGGTAGTCGTCGGTGATGCCGACGCGAGCGGTACGGTCGCCGACCAGCTCGAACGTCGCTCGACCGGCGGGAAACTTCCGGTCGCTGTTCCTGTAGGCTCCCGCGTGGAGGTCGTTCAACACCGCCAGCCCGGCTGGCACCGTCTCTGCGTCCTCTGGCCACGGGAGTGTCTCGGTCGCTGCTCTTCCCGCAGACTCCATCGCGTCTCTCCCGGCCCGCCGCTCGATCTCGTCGAACGCCGCAGCGATGTCTGCCACACTGTACCACTCGTCTGCGCTCGCCCCACCCAACTCCTGCTCGAACACCGCCTTCACCTTCCGCTGGAACACCGACGAGACCGCCCCCGCGCTGCGGACGACCGCCACGATGTACTCCCCGTTCCCCTCTGCGTCGGGGTCGTACTCTGTCATGCCTGCCGTTCTCCACTAGCCGGTATGAATCTTTTTGTGTTGTATGATTCGCAAAAACGAATTACGTCGTACCGTCGGGATTTCTCCCTGTTCAGAGTTGTCGATACGTTCGCGCTGCTGCCCGGAACTCACAGAACCGTCGAGAGTGGCGGAGCTAGCAACTCTCCGGCCCTCTCGTGAGCTACCCCGTAGAGTGTGACGCCGACGACCGGCTCCGTCGTCGGTCACGGTCTACGGCAGTGTCGACGGCCGACGCCGTCGTCGATCCAATCACCCAGTCGTGCTGTTCGTCGTCCCTGTCCCAGTACCGTTCGTCGTCCCTGTCGCAGTACCGTTTGCCGTGCCGTCGACGACAGTCTGGTTACCGCCGGAGGCGATTTCCCGGGTCAGCATGAAGTTCCCGCCGTCGGTCGGGACGTAGACGGTGTTACCGGTCTTCAGCGCCTCGATGTAGCGGAGTTGGAGCACCTGCGGGTTCTGTCGGAGGGCGCGGCCCTTGATCTGAATCCGTCTCGCCTCGGCTTCCGCCTCGATTTCGGCTTTCTCCTTCTCCTTCTCGGCGATCTGGATCTCGGCTTCCTTCTTCTCGACACGCTTCTCTGCCGCCTGTTTCTCGTTGATCGCCTCGATGACCGACTCTGGGAGGTTGATCGACCGGATCTGGACCGCTTCGAGAGCGACGCCGTTCTGTTCGAACTCCTCGGAGATCTTCTCGTTGACACAGCTCTGGAAGGAGTCGCGCTCGCTGGAGTAGACGGCCAGTCCCTTGTAGTTGGACGCACAGTCGCGGATGGCGGCCCGTGACGTCGGCCGAACGATCTTCTCGACGATTCCCGCCTCGTCGATAGCCACGTTCGTGTACAACTGCGTCACGTCCCCCGGTACGATGTGGTACCGCACCGTCGCGTCGATCTTGAGCTCCATTCCTTCCGAAGAGAGGGCGTCGATAGAGTCGTCACGGGAGACGCGCTCGCCGGACGTGCCCGACCCCTCGCCGGACTTGCTCGACATCGTGTACGCCTTCGACCGGACGTCGTATCGGTGGACGGCGTCGATCAGCGGGACTTTGAAGTGGAGCCCCTCATCCACGCTGCCGACGACCGCGCCGTTGCGCGTCACCACGCCGCGTTCACCCTGGTCGACGGTGTACACCGCACCGAGAGCGCTCGCGGACACCACGAGCAGGAGGAAGACGATACCGACGATGCGACCGACTGGGAGACCGATGTCTGGAACGTCGTCGCTCGACATGTCTCTCCTTGTACGCGTCCCCGTATTTAAACCACGAGGACGTGTCTCTCTGTCCGAGACACCGCTACTGTCTGGGGATTCTGGCGTGACACGCTATCGTGACTCGTGCTGTGAGAGAGCAGCGGTCGCGGCGGCAGTCGAGACGGTCGAGCGTATCGACGAGGACGCGCTGGCCGAGGCCGCCGAGAGCCACCCCGACCTCTCGGTCGAAGACGTGTTCGAGGAGTCGACACAACGACAGGTCCGCCGCGAGGACGTGACACTCGACTGGGACGAGCGGGAGTAGCACGCAGAAACGCCGCGGAGAGCCGACCCGTGGAGCGACGACGTGACGTGGCGGTGTAGCGCGACGGGTCGACGTATCGACTGGCAGTTGTCGGTACGGTCAGTTCGGGCGCACTGTGCTCCTCGCCGCACGTACACGTAGCGGCTGGAACTGTATAGTATCCACTGTTGGTCGCAATTGCTGCGCGATATACGGTAGGAATCGGGTGTTTGCTGGAGTTATAGCATTATTTGTCGGATAGAAGTTGATGTTTGTGTAGAAAACTCCCGGCCAGACAGACAGCCGTCGTCGACTGTCGTGCCGAAAAAGTGAACAGCCGTCGTGCGGAAGCCCCAGCGAATGTCGCTGCTGCAGGTTCGGGAGTTCGACGTGGGGTACGGTGATCTCCTAATCGTCGAGGACGCGACCCTCGACGTGGGGGCGGGAGAGTACGTGACCATCGTCGGTCCCAACGGCGCGGGCAAGAGCACGCTGTTAGACGGACTGTTCGGACAGGCCGACCGACTCGGCGGCGAGGTCGTGTTCGACGGGACGGAGATCACCGACCACTCGACGGTCGACATCGTGGAATCCGGGATGGGACTCACGCCACAGGAGGCGAACGTGTTCCCGGACCTCACTGTCGAGGAGAACCTGAAGATGGGTGCCTACACGCGTGCGGAGCTCCCGACATCCGTCGTCGAGCGCATCTACGACCGGTTCCCGATTCTGGCAGAACGGACGAACCAGAAGGCCGGTGAACTCTCCGGAGGACAGCGACAGATGCTCGCCATCGGACGCGCACTGGTGACGGAACCCGACCTGCTGGTGTTAGACGAGCCGTCCGCGGGACTCGCTCCCGATCTCGTGCAGGACCTGTTCGACGAGATCGACCAGATCAACGAGGACGGGACGGCAGTCCTGATCGTCGAGCAGAACGCCGAGGAGATCCTCTCGCGTGCGGACCGCGGCTACGTGCTCACGCAGGGCCAGATCCAGCGTGAGGCACCGGCGGCGGAACTGCTGACCGACGAGACGGTGCGTGAACAGTTCTTCGGCGGCGGCGGAAACTGAGCGCCACCCCGATCGACACGGGACAGCGGGAGTCGAATTCAGTGCCCCGATCGACGCGGGACGCGGGGAGTCGAATTCAGCGCCACCACGGTGGAAGTGAAGCGTTGCTTTTACAACAGTACGAAATTACGTCTGGTGTGGTACGGTCTCGTATGTCAGAGAACCGATCACACACGAGCGCCAGTGTCGACCGACGAACGTTCCTCACAGCGACGGGGGCTGCAGCAGTCGGAGGGCTCGCCGGCTGTACGACAGGCGGCGGTGGCGGCGGTGGGCCGATCACGTTCGGCCAGCCGGCGCTGTTGTCCGGTGACCTCCAGTTCATCCAGCCGCCGGTGTCTGCGGCCGCAGACCTCGCCAAGCAGATGATCAACGACGCCGGGGGGCCGCTGGGACGAGAGCTGGAGATCGTCCGGAAGGACACCGCACGCACGCCCAGCACGGCGAAGTCCGTGTTCCAGCAGCTCGTCGAGCAGAACGACGCGAAGGTGATCAACGGGTTCACCTCGACAGTGACGAAGCCGCTGTGGGACTTCTTCCAGAGCGAGGAGGTGCCGGTCGTCACGATGTTCGCCGGCTCGCGGTTCCTCGACACCCGCGGTGGCGACGGGGGTACACCGGACGACCTGAGCGACGACGAGTGGTACTGGCGGACCACCGGGGCCGACAGCCAGCACACGGCCGGCGCGGCGGTCCACACCGGTCGGACTGACGCGACCAAGGTCGGCGCGATCCACGCGAAGACCGCCGGCTCGACGACGTGGGCGAAGGCGTTCCTCGACGCCGCGCGCGTCATCGACGGGGTCGAAGTCGTCGACCGCGTGCCGGTGCAGGCCGGCAAGTCGTCGTACCGCTCGGACTTGGAGAGCTTCTACAGCAACGACATCGACGTGATGGGCGTGGCGATGGGTGTCCCGAGCGCCACCACAGTGATGAAGAACTGGGACTCCGGCGGCTACGGCGGCAACGTGATGCTGGCGAACCCGCTGAAGAACCCACAGATGGTGAAGAACGCCGGCTCCATCGCCAACAGCGCTGACGGCTGGGTCCGCACGTCCGTCCCCGCCATCGCCGGCGACTACGCCAGCACCTACCGGTCGAAGTTCCAGGACTTCGTCTCGAACTCGGACAACTACGAGAGCGACCTCTCACAGAACAACTGGTCTGCGTCCTCCTACGACGCGATCACGGTCTCGGCGCTGGCGGTCCACGCCGCCGGCGAGGCGTCACACGACGAGATCCAGAAACGGATCGGCAGGATCGGACGCCCGCCGGGCAAGAAGGTGTCGACGTTCCCCGAAGGGAAGGAGGCGCTGGACAACGGGAACGACGTCAACTACGTCGGCGCGCAGACGGCTGTCAACTTCAACGAGTTCGGCGACGTGTTCAACCAGGCGAACGTGTTCGAGCTCACGGGCGACGGCTACACCCAGACTGACACGGTGAATGCCAGTCGCATCCGACAGAACATCGAATCACAAGCCTGACCGGCGGCGGATCGTCTCGACGGCTCTCGCGGTCGGCGTGACGCTCGCACGGTCACGGGGAGTACTCCGCAGTCGTCGGGATCGCACGGTCAC
>CAKZQY010000301.1 GCA_937142015.1 uncultured Halobacteria archaeon | reverse complement strand
CGTCGGGATGTTCATCGCCCGGATCTCGAAGGGTCGCACCGTCCGGCAGATGGTGCTGGGCGTGCTGCTCGTCCCGACGGCGTTCTCGTTCATCTGGCTCGGTGCCTTCGGCGGTGCCGCGATCTACGCACAGCAGGTCATCGGCACGGGGCTGTACGGCACCCTGACGGGAGCCGAGAGCTTCGGACAGGCGCGTGCGATGTTCGGCATGCTGGACGCGTACCCGCTCAGCACGCTCACGTCGCTCGTCGCTGTCGCACTGGTGTCGACGTTCTTCGTCACGTCGTCTGACTCCGGGTCGCTGGTCATCGACCACCTGACTTCCGGTGGCAAGCACGACGTGCCGAAGACGCAGCGGATCTTCTGGGCGATCATGGAGGGGACTATCGCGTCCGTCCTCCTGATCGGTGGCGGCGCTGCCGCGACCGAGGCCCTGCAGACTGCGGCGATCACGACCGGACTGCCGTTCGCCGGTGTCCTGTTGCTGATGGTGTACACGGTGTACTTGGGTCTCGACACGGAGTACGAGATCCTGCAGTCCGAGGAGTTCCGCGAGCGTGTCAGCGAGATATCCGGCGAGGGCGAAGTGGAAGTCGACCGCAGCGGCGGCGACGTCGTCACTGGTGTCCGTGAGGGCGGTGGCACCGAGTCTGGCGACTGATCACGCCGCGACGGGAGACCCGTCTCCTCGTCGACACGCTGACGACGAACCGACACGCGAGTGATCGACGCTCGATTGAGCGATCGGCGCTCGATTTTTTGTGACCCTGTGACGAGCAGCGGCGCGTCTTTCGAGGCTGGGCCCTCTGTGTCCCACTTCTTTTTCGAACCGGAACCGATGGGCGGCGGGGGGCGACGATACACGACCTGCTCGGAGCAGAGCGGTAGGTGCATGCCCGGGCACTTGTGGATGCGACTGCTGTCGTCGCGCTCACCGACACTGACGATCATAGTGGATCAAGGTGGAAACCCACGGCTTCAGTCGGTCGACACCGCCTGTACGCACAGGTCGGAAGCGACGAGGCGGACGGCAGTCCCGTAGTGAACCACCACTCCGACCCAATCGACGCGAACTCGACCGGTAATCATACAGTACTCCCCCGGTTCACCAGTATACATGCATGATTGACGACTTAGAGTCTGAACTCTCCGACGCCGTTCAATACTATTGGGCGACGAGATCCGGTCAAGGCGAAGCGCAACGCGAGTCCGAAGACTCGACGCGAGGACGACGCGCAGAAGTCCTCGGCGGCACGCAAATGGACAGTTTCGCCGGGCTCATCGAGGACATCGTCGTTGAAGCCGGTGTCCCGCGAGAATCCGTGAAACACGATTACCACGCCACGCTCCCCGGATTCTACCGGCACGAAAAGGAATGGGACACCGCGGTCGTACACGACGGTGAACTCCTCGCAGTCGTCGAATACAAGTCACAGGCGAGTTCCTTCGGGAACAATCTCAACAACCGAGCCGAGGAAGCCATCGGCAACAACACGGACATCATCGAAGCGTACGAGGAAGGCGTATTCGCCCCATCCCCGCAGCCGTTCATCGGGTACTTGATGCTCATGGCCGACAACGAAGAATCGAGGAACGTCCCGCAGGTCCGGGAACCGAACTTCGAAGTGGACGATGAATTCCGCGGCGCAACGTACGTCGACCGCATGGAGCTCTTATGCCTTCGAATGGTGAGGAAACGGTTAGTGAACGAGTCCGCGTTCATCCTCAGCGACGAGGAACAAGGGATGGACGGTGAGTATTGGCAGCCGAACGAGGAACTGGCGTTCGAACGATTCGCGCAAGCGCTGGCGTGGCACGTCGCCGGGCACATCGATTACGAGCAGGACACGCTCGACGAGTGACTTTACGCATATTAAAATGGGAACGAGCAGTATCACGGTGTAGTGAATGAAAGGACACGTTCCGACGCCTGATGACCTGGCCGAGCGAATGGTTCGACGGTTATTCCGTGATGACGCGCCAACCAGCGACGACCGTGTGTTGTACCCGGGATGTGGGACCGCACCGTTCGCAGCTGCAGTTGAACGCGTATGCAACGATGAAGGTTGGGAGTACCCATCGGGTCTCGGCGTGGAGACGAACCCGGAACACCTCACGGAGGCACGAGCCCGAGGGTTGCAGCACGTTGAATTCGAGAACCAGGATTTCCTCGGCGACGACATGCTTGATGCCGGGGAGTCCGAGTACATCGTCGGGAATCCGCCGTACGTCCCTATCGAAGGACTCGATGAGGACGAGAAAACCCGGTACAAGGCCGCGTTCAACACGGCAGTCGGCCGATTCGACTTGTACCTCTTATTTTTCGAACGGTCACTGTCGATGCTCACCCCGGGCGGTGTACTGTCGTTCGTGACCCCGGAGAAATACGAATACGTCGATACTGCCACGCCACTCCGAAGACTCCTCACCAAAGACGACGTCCACGTTGAGGAAATCGAGCACATCGACGAGGACTCATTCACGGGCCTCGTGACGTTCCCGTGCGTCACCACCGTCCGACGCACCGAGAACACCGCGAACCAGCGTGAGACGCGCGTGACGCTTCGAGACGGCACCACACACACCACGACACTCCCAACGGACGGGGAGAGTTGGGCGAGTCAAGTCCGCGACGCCGACCTCGAAGACATGACGACCGGCGCAACGCTCGGAGACGTGACTGAGCGAATCAGCCCGGGGTTAGCGACCGGCGCGGACAAAGTATTCGTGATGAACCGCGACGACGTCCCGGACGACGTAAACGACGAATGGGTGCGACCGACCGTTTCAGGCTCACAGCTTAGAGAGTTCGACGGACCTCGCACCGACAGCGTGTTCGTGTGCCCGTACACAGAGGACGGAGACCTCGCAGACGAAGACGAACTCGGAACCACCCTCAACTGGTTAGAATCTCACCGGGAACGCCTCGAAGACCGGTCGTGTGTCGAAGGCGGGAAGAAGTGGTACGCATGGCATGAAACCCCGCCGATGGGAGACATCTTACAGCCGAAAATCGTGTTCCGAGATATAGCGAAGGAACCGCGGTTCTGGCCGGAGCACGAAGGAGACATCGTTCCGAAGCACTCGGTGTACTACGCCGTGCCGCAAGACGGTCTCCCGATGGACGAGCTCATCGAGTACCTGACTTCCCCTGAAGCCCGGATGTGGATGGAAGCCCACTGTCAGAAAGCTCACAATGGATATTACCGCCTGCAGTCACGGGTGTTGACTGACTTGCCGGTGCCGGCCGAGTGGGCGGATTCGTTCCAAGCAACGCTGTAACCCCGGACTGATGGGCGGTGTACTGTGCGAGGAACTGTACAACGGTTCGTTCAATCGTTCGAACGAATGACTATACACACTATCTAAAAATTTTAGTTTTTATTAAAAAACCGCGTAACTCCTTGTCTCCGGTGTAATGCAGCGAAGAACCGTAGTGAACCACATGTATCTATAAATATTAATAAATATAGAAGTAACAAAAGGCGAGCCTCTTTGGAGAGTGATGATGGAATCGACGCCTGAAGCCATCTGGATGGCCTTCGCTGCCGGTGCCTGTCTCTCCGTAGTGTTGCTGTATGTTTCGTGGCGTGCAGCCGAGAATCCATGGTTTGAGTTTCCGGTCGAACCGTACGGTGAAGACCGATGACCGAAGTGGACGTTCACACGCCATTCGACGCTGCAGGGAAGTTCGAGTTCCAGTGTCCGGAATGCGGGTCACCGCTTGAATTCGTGTATTCAGACGATCGTGTGACGTGCATCGATTACGATGATATGTACACGACAGGAAGTTCGTGATCGGCATCATCTCAGCTACTGCCGACTACTATGTCACGCACCCACTTCAACGTGCAAAGCCGAGGTACTCAGATAGTAGTCTCGGATCGCCTGTGTCGTTGCCCGCCCGATCCCGTGTCGTTGCTCGCCCGATCTACATCGACGTGTGGGACCCGACGACGCTACGCAGCGTCGGCGATCACTTCGATCTCCAGTGCGGCACCTTTCGGCACGTTGCCGACCTCGACGGCGCTGCGTGCCGGCGGCTCCTCGTCGAAGAAGGACCCGTACGTCTCGTTCATCTCGTCGAAGTCCTCGATGTCCGCGAGGTAGATCGTCGTCTTCAGGATGTCTTCCAGTCCGAGCCCCTCCGACTCCAGAATCGCCTCGACGTTCTCAAGACACTGCTCCGTCTGGGTGGCGACCGACTCGTCGTTGAGGAGGTCACCGTCCGTCGTCAGCGGGAGCTGCCCCGCGGTGAACAGAACGTCGCCGTTCGTCGTCGCCTGACTGTACGCGCCGACTGCTGCCGGTGCTGCGTCCGTGCTGACTGTCTCCTTCATGCGACTGGTGGTATCGACTGTCGCCCGCTTATGTGTTCCCCACTGTCCGCTCGGGCACTGCCAGCCCACCCGCGTCGAGACAATAGCCACTGCCGACCTGCCTGTGTCGAGACAATAGCCACTGCCGACCTGCCTGTGTCGAGACAATAGCCACTGCCAACCTGCCTGTGTCGAGACAACAGCCACTGCCAGCCTGCCTGTGTCGAGGCAACAGCCACTGCCAACTTGCCTGTGTCGAAACGATAGTTGTCAGTACTGTGTCAGGTTGTCGATGCTGTGTCGCTTCACGCCACTGTGTCAGGTTGTCGATGCTGTGTCGCTTCACGCCACCGTGTCAGATCCTCGAAACGTGTTCGGTCCACAACACCGCGTCAGATCTCCACCCAGACAGGAGAATCGGCAGTGATCGACGGTGGCCGACGGCGTCTCAGTCGTCTTCCCGGAGCACTTCGGAGGGTGCTTTGAGTTCACTCTCACCAGTCCGCGAGCGGAGCTTGGCGAGCAGCGAGTCGTGGCCGCCCTCCTCGCGGAGGAACGTTCTCGTGAGGCCGAGGAGGGCGACCAGCGCGATGACGGCGAACGGGCCGCCGGTGAGCACGGCGACAGCTTGGAGCGCCTCGCCGCCGCCGACGACCAGCACGGAGATTGCGACGGCCGCCTGCAGCACGCCCCAGAACACGATACTCCCGGTCGTCGGCGACAGCTCGCGTTCCGTGGCGAGAATCGAGACGACGAGGGTCGAGGTGTCCGCGGAGGTGACGATGAACACGACGATCAAGGCGAGAAACAGGAACATCAGCAGCTGGCTGAACGGCAGCGCCGCGAACACCGGAAAGCCGGCGACCGCCTCAGAGCCGCCGTACGACGCGATGGAGGCGAGCACGTCCGCACGCCCGGACTCCTGAAAGGCGAGTGCGGTGCCGCCCATCAGCAGGAACCAGACGACGGTCGCCAGCGAGGTAGAGACCACCGCGGTCAGGACGACAGTCCGCACGCGACGGCCTTTCGACAGCGCAGCGAGGAACAGCCCCGCGAACGGAGCCCACGAGAACCACCACGACCAGTTCCAGACGGTCCAACTCGTCGCCCACTCGCTGCCGGCGTGGAAGCTCCGGGAGACGAACGTCGTCGCGTACTGTGTCACGGCGGCCGCGCCGTGGTCGATCACGAACGCCCGCGGTCCGACAGCGAACAGCAACGCCGCGAACAGGCCGAACAGCGCGACGTTGACCGCCGTCAGCCGACGAATGCCGCGTTGAACGCCGCTCTGTGCGGAGACGACGTAGATCACCGACAGTCCGGCGACGAACAACACCGGCCCGAGACCGCCCTGTGTGACTCCCCACTGGAAGTTGATGCCGAGCATGAACTGCTCGCCGACGAACGCGATAGAGGTGGCGATCCCACCGATGGTGGCGAAGATAGCCAACACGTCGACCAGCTTTCCCCAGTAGCCGTCGAGGTTGTCGGGACCGAGAAACGGCGTGAGAATCGCCGACACGCGCAGCGGCACGCCGTGTTGGTAGGTAAAGTAGGCAATCGGGAGGCCGATCACGAGGTAGGCGCTCCACGCGGAGAAGCCCCAGTGGAACAGCGAGTACGACAGCGCGCCGACGACCGCGCCGCTCGACTCCGGCGCAGCGTCGACCAACGGCGGCGGTGACTGGTAGTGGAACAACGCCTCCGCTGGACCCCAGAACACGATGCCGGCGGCGATACCGGCGGCGAAGAACAGCCCGAAGTACGTCGGGTAGGTGTAACTCGGCTCCGCTTCCGGCCCGCCGAGTCTGATCTCACCCCACGGACCGACCAGCAGGAAGAGACAGTACGCCACCGCGAGGAAGATCGCGCCGAGGAACAGCCAGTCGAACCGCGTGAGAATGACGCGCTGGACGGTCGAGACCGCGCCTCCGGTCGCCGACGGCGCGAACAGCTGGAGGAGGAAAAACGCCGCGAACACCAACACCGGGACGCCGAAGATGACCGGGTCCTGACGCGAGAGGAACTGTCGCAGCGTCTCGCGGACTGAGAACCGACGGACGCGCAGGAGGTACGGCGCGCCAGACGACGGGTCCGACTCCGCCTCGACCGCGTCGGTGTCGAGTGGCAACAGCGAGAGGTACGTCAGCGCCGAGATGAAGAACAGCAGCGAGACGACCAGCCACCCCTGCCCGCTGACGACCGAGCCGACGATCCACGGGAAGAAGAACCCCGAGACGACCACGACCCCGGTCAACGCACCCACCGGGAGGAGCAGCTTCCGGAGCACCGTCTCGACGGCGTTCCCGCCCTGTGTGGACATGTGTCACAGGTTCTCGTCCGTACTCATAGAGTTGTTGGCACGGGGCGGTGAGCGTCACACACACGACGACAGCCGCCACTCACACGACGATAGACACACCCGCACGACGACAGCCGCCACTCACACGACGACACCACCCACACGACGACAGCCGCCACCCGCCGGCGATATTTTAACCCTGCACGTTCGAAGAGACGCACAGTGGCCAGCGACACACCCGAGCGTCCGACAGACTCCGCTCTGCAGGAGCTGTTCGACCACAGCGACAGGATACCGTTCGTCTACTGGCGAGCGTTCGCCGGCGCACGGATGGGCGTGCTGCTGACGGGCGGCGTCGCAGTGCTCGCGTTCGTCACGGGGCTCTCCGATCTCAGCCAACAGGCCGTCGACCTCACCGGACCGCTGGCGGATCTGGTGTCCGGTGCCGAGGGGATCGTCAGGCTGTACGCGATCTTCTTCTCGTTCGTGTTGGCGGCGTGGACAGTCGGGTTGGAGCGTCGGATTCGGCTCGCGTGGTACGGTACGCTGGTGACACTCCCGCTGCTCTCGTTGTTGCCGCTCGTGACGGGCGACGCGACGGACGTGCCGCTGTTGTTGGTGACGCTCGTGACGCTCCCGGTGGTCGGCTACCACCGCGGAGCCTTCGACAAGCCGTTGGACCTCTCGCCGTTTCAGGCCGCCGCGCTCGCGGTGTTCGGCGGCGTGCAGGTGTACGGCACCGTCGGCGCGTACGTCCTCAGAGACGACTACACGGGCATCGAGACGTGGACAGACTCGTTTTACTACATCGTCGTCACCGGCACCACAGTGGGATACGGCGACGCGACGCCGGCGACACAGACGGCGAAGCTGTTCACACTCTCGATTATGATCGTCAGCACGGGCGCGTTCGGTGCCGTCTTCGGCTCGCTGTTGGTCCCCGCACTGGAGTCGCGGCTCACCTCCGCCTTCGGAAACATGACTGCCTCGGAACTCACACTGCTCGAGGACCACGTGCTGGTGCTCGGCTACGGCGACCTCGCAGAACCGCTCTTGGAGGAACTCGACGACGGGACGGACGTGGTGGTGGTGACCACGGACACGGAAACGGCCTCGGAACTCCGTGACCGCGACGACCTCAACGTGTTGACCGCCGATCCGACGGACGAGACCGCGCTGGAAGACGCCAGTGTCGAGTCCGCGTCGGGTGTCGTCGCCGTAGCGGACGACGACGCACAGAACACTCTCGCTGTACTCGCTGCGAGCCGGAGTAACCCGGACGTTCGGATCGTGGCAGCCGCCCGAGAGCCGCGGCACGCGGACAAACTCACCGACGTGGGCGCAGACGAGGTGGTCACCCCCGCCGTGATCGGCGGACGTATCCTCGGCCGCTCTGTGCTCGGCGAGTCGACGCCGCAGTTCGACGACGATGCCGACGCCAACGACTGACCGGGGACCTGTATCCGGGCTGTCAAAAACTATTTATCCCGAACTTGTGAACACGGCGCACAGTGACGTGAGATGGTAGAGAAGATTCTCATCCCGACAGACGGGAGCAAAGACGCGGAGAGAGGCGTCGAGCAGGGTCTCGACCTCGCAACCAAGCTGGGGGCGACAGTTCACACGCTGTACGTCATCGAGGAGGGGGGCAACCCGTGGCTCTCGACGCCGATGGAGGACCAGATGGATCAGGCCAGAGAGTACGGGCAGGAGATCCTCGACGACGTCGCAGAGCGGGCTGCCGAGCACGGGCTCGACTGTGAGACGGCAGTGGAGGCGAGTCCGGCAGTCTACGAGAAGATCAACGACTACGTCGAGGAGGAGGGAATCGACCTCATCGTCATGGGCTCCGGCTACCGTGGCACGATGGGCGGTCTGCTCGGGAGCACGGCCGAGAAGGTGCTCCGCTCTGCCGACGTTCCGGTGATGACGATCCGACGCGGCGGACTCGACTGACCGGGCCGTCCGCGTCTACAGGCGGAACAGGGCGAGTGCCCCGGGGTCGTCCGAAAATCAGAGATTT
>CAKZQY010000300.1 GCA_937142015.1 uncultured Halobacteria archaeon | reverse complement strand
CTTCTGTGCAGTGTGTGCGGGGTCGTGAGAACAAGTCGAGCCGTGGAAGCGAGTCTCGTCGGGAGAGCAAGCCTAGCCGTGAGAACGAGTCGACAACCAGTCCGGAGCAGTCAGTAGTTCCGACTCCAGTCGCATTCTGCTCACACCGCCTGGATCGACAGTCCCTCCAGCCGGTAGATCGACTCCACCAGCGCGGTCGTGTGCCAGTCGATTGTCGACCGGCCGGCGAACCCCACGGACGGCGTCACCTGGAGGCGGTACACCCGGTCGGCGACGGCGTCGAACTCCGTGGTGATCAGCGTCGGATCGAACGGGTCGCCCATGAACCCGCCTTCCGTCTGGTCGCGCGGCTCGAGATCGATCGCCCAGTCGATCAGCACACGGGCGATCAGCCCGCCGACGAGACCGAGGTACGGTGCGACGAGGCGGTACGCCAAGAACTCCAGCAGCTGTTCGGCGACGTTCGTCCCGAGTCCGTCGGTACGGTGTTGGAGGTCTGGGTGCGTCTCGTGTGCCACCGCGCGGCCGTCGTCGTCGAAGGCCGCCAGGTTCGTCTCCGAACACAGCGCGTAGTCGCGGCCGTCTGTCGCTGCTGGCGCGTACTCGTAGCCGCCGTTACCCCAGTAGGCTGCCGACAGCCGATACGTCTCCGTTTCGGGTGCCCGCCAGTACGTCCGGAACGCACCAGCCGCGTTCATCCCTAGACGACCGTCGCCGACGAGCGCCCCGTCGACTTCTAGGTGGGCCTTCCGCTCGGAGTCGAACGTCACCCGGTTCGCCAGCGTGTGTACTTCGTCGTCGCCCGTGATCCCGCTCGACTGCGGCTCCGCCGGCAGCGCTGCTGTCTCCTGAACGGGGAGATCGCCAGTCCCAGTCACCGGGTCGTACTGACGTGGTGTTGCCGTTGGTGTCGGACTCGGTGTGGGGGTGTCTGTCGGCGTCCGCGTGTCTGTCGGTGTGGGCGTGGTCGTCGGGTCCGTTGTCGGCGTTCTCGCTCGTGTCGACGTGGCGGTGCGTCGACCCGCGGTTGGGGTGGACTCTCCCGAGTCTTCGTCGCCAGCACACCCTGCCAGACTGCTCGCAGCCGCGAGCGACAACAGAGTCGACAACAGGTGCCGCCTGTCTGGGTCCGTACCGGCCGTGTCGTCTCGGGTCACAGCTTGTGTCACGGCCCGAGAGAAAAATACCTTTCTCTAGTATTGGATATGTGTCAGAAAGGGTACCGACGCTCGTACGACCGACGATCCGGCAGAAGTCGTCACAGTCAGTCGCACGTGGAGCCGTTGAAGAGATGTCCTGCCAGTGGACCACGGGACGACTCTCTGTAGACACTCTGAACGAACTCGTGGTACGGTTCACGAAGCAGTTCCTCCGAGTCCACGACGACACCTTCCCAACTGTCTTGATCGGCAGACTGGACGCCCGGGTACTGACAGATCACCATGTTGAGTAGAATGATCGGGTCTGTCGGAGGGTACGGAACCCGCGGTTTGTCGAGTGGACTGTCACAGTAGTGGTAGTCTGTGTTGCCACTGTAGTCGGAATACACTTCTTTGTCCGAAACCTCGCCGCCGACCTGCATGTGCGATACCGGCTTCCCTTCATCCCCAGAACTTCCAGTGTCTATGTCGAAGTGGAATCGTCTCGCCACACGCCACTTCCTGTCGGTCTCGCTCCAGCAACACGGAATTTCCTCGTCGTCCACCTTCGACTCTGATCTGTTCTCTTCGGCCTCCTGACTCAGGATACAGAGGCTGAAGCTGTACTCGACGAACTGCCCATCCTCCACGCGGACGATACCACCGATTTGTGCGTACCCCTTGGCGTTCTCGAAGTCGGTCCGTTCGATACCCGTTCTGTCCCTTTCGTCCGCTGGCTCCAGTGGGACCTCCAACGGCGGGGAGAGTTCTACCTTCCAGTTGTCTCTGCTGAACTCTTTTCGGCTCAGGTTACTTCTGTGTATGCTCAGGCTATCCTCAGTCTGATGGCTGAGTGCCGACCCTTCTTGCCCCTGTAGGTAATTGACTGCACTCTGGAGTTGTTCTCCGAATTCCTCTGGGGATGGGAGGCACTCGGCTACGGTCGTTCGGTCGCCCGGAATATCGCTACTCATATTCTCACAGTTCGTCCGCGACTCGGAAGTCAGCGTACGATCCCATCCGAGACTTGTACACGTCACTACAACGGAAGTGAACTGGGTGCTCCGCACGCTTCTCACTGGGGTCTGCCGCCGCCACAGTCTCGGGGAATCGGTCACCACACACGGCACACGTCGATTCGTCCTCCGAGTCCGCGCCCAACAGTTCCGCGCCCTTCTCCCAAGTGTTCATGAACTGACCGCTTCCACCGCTCTCTATGTCGAGGTGGACCAAGGTGTCGATCAGCTTCGACTTCCACCACAGCGTCTCCGACGGTTCGAACACGCCGCTGTACGTCTGGTTCTCCACGTCTGCATCGAGGAGGATCTCCTCTCGCTCGTCGAGAACCTCGGGCTCGACGCCGAGCTTCGTCGCCGTCCACGTTCTGTCGAGGAGGAGCCCCGGCCTGCTGAGGAAGTCGTCACGTATCCACTCCGCGAACGCCACTTTAGTCGCCTCTTCATCATCGGCTGTCAGCCCGTCGGCGAGGGTACGGGGAACGAGCTTCTTTACCGATTCGGCGTCGGTCTCCGGCGGTTCTAGACAGTCGACGAGCGTCTCGATAGACTCCCCGTTCTCCTCGATTAGTCGGTAGTCGTCAATGTCGGAGACGACCTGCTCTGCCGCACGGACAAGTTTGTCCACATCGAACGTGTCGTCGAACACCGACTCGTCGATGAGATCCACTTCCGAGCTGAATCCGTACATCGGAGTTCCGGAGAACTTATCGCGGAGAATTCCAACAATCGATTTCCCGGTTCCACCGAACTGACCGTCTTCGTAGAGCTTCCAGTCGAGAAGGATGATATCGGGACCACCGTCCGGAACGATGGGTGCCTCGCTCGGGTCCGTCGCCTCACCCTCTCCGTCGGTTGACTCTGCTCCGAACCACAGTTCTCGTGCTACCTCCGAAGCTTCCTCGAACTCGACCGCAAGTCGATTGCTTCTGCCTTCAAGTACCTCCGCCGACTCCCTGCGATCTGGATCGTCGTCGATCCACCACGCGGTGTACGCGTCACTCATAGAGCGTCACCTCGACACAAGTACTCCAGTCGTTCATCTCTGGGAACCTCACTGTACCTCCGTATTTCTCAGCTATATTATTAACGATGTGAAGGCCTAATCCACTACCCTTACCCAACTGGTCCATGAGCTCGTCCGGCATATTGTCCTGAAGCCTGCTGTACATCTCTCCGGACGGATCGGAGACGAGCGGCTCTGTCACCCTGTCGACGGCATCCTCCGAGATCCCGATTCCGTCGTCGAGGACACGGATTGCGACGCCGTCGTCGATCTTCTCTCCGCGCACCTCGATTTGCCCGGTGTCGTCGCTCGTTGCTACGATTGCCTTGATCGAGTTCGTGACGAGGTTGACGAGGATCGAGTACACCTCCGAGTCGTACATGGGCGGTGTTTTGAGGAGTTTCGGAACAGACACGTCTACCTCGATTCCGTAGAACTCGCAGATGTGTGAGACGGCTTCAGCGATTTGATCGGTCGCCTCGACAACTTTGACCGACGACCGTTCCTGGTCGTCGGCGACACCCGCGAACGTCCCGAACAAGTCCATGTGCTGTTTCAGCCGCCCTTGGACCTCCTGCATCGACTCGGCGATCTCCCTGAACTCCTCGCGTTGCTCTCGGGGGAGGGTGTCGAGGTTGTTCTCGATCCGAACCGCGTTCCGACTCAGTTCGTGTGTCATGTTCCGGAGCTCGTGAGACAGCGAGAACACGACCTGATTCACGGAGAACGCCGACCGGAAGAAGTCGATCTTGTCGTCCTTTCGTTGGAGAGAACTGCGGATCACGTCTGTCGCCTTCTCTACGGTGTCTGTGTCAACTGTGTCGGCTGTGTCCCCGGTCTCGTCTGCCGAGTCGTCCGTGTCGGCAATGGGACCACCACTCTCGGCTGCGGTGGTGGCTGTGGTTTCGAGAACGTTCATTGCTGAGTCGACGACCTCCGACTCTGTGGGTGTCGTCTCCGAATCGTCGTCCTCAGAGTCGTCGGTGAATTGGTCGAGTCCAGACGTTTCGTCGCCGTCGTCGTCAGAATCGGACCCAGTGGCTTTTCGAAATTCTTCGATTGTCTCTTGGACCTCCTCCACATCGAGTTTGTGCTTGTAGTTGCTGTACTGGAGCACCATCCACTCGATAGAGAGTCTGACTGCCTCCTTCAGATTCTCGAAGACATCCCCCTCAGCAGTGAACTGCTCACGGTTCGCCTGCATTTCGAGAACGGAATCCGGGGAGACGTTCACCCGGCCAATAAGCTGGTTGTTTCTTGGATGGGTCAAAAGCACTTTTTTAAAGTTCTCGTGATAGTCTCTTTCGTTTTTGAGATCCTGAAACCTCTTATCGGGGTTCCGTTTCCGAGCAGCAACCTTTTCGTCGAGTCCGAGCCAATCGTCTTCTGGCCCGCCGTACGAGTGGACGCGGAATCCGTCCTTGTACACCCGAACGCCGCCGTAGTCGTCTCGAATCTCACTGATTCGTTCGAGACTGAGTGTCCCGGTGTCACGGAGGTGTTCTCGGTTCTCTGGCGGCCACGAGATTTTGAACTCCGTCCCGTCCAGTCCGTCCGTGTCGAACGGGAACTCGTAGCTTCGCTCGCCGATCTTCTTCGCCTCTAGATTCACAGACACCGCACCGTCACTGATCTGTCCCGTGAGCGTTCCCCAACTGGCGTCGTGGACCTGTTCTAAGAGACTCGCGTCTGCAGCGTCGAACTCCGGAGCGTCGAAATTGATGTCGAACCCTGGGTCCGGTTCGTACCCGTCTCGGTTTGCCGACTCGACGAGCGAGAGTGTGACGATGTTTCGCCGGAGCGTGTTGAACTGGCGCTTGTTCCACTCGTCACGTAGGTCGACCAGTTCCAGCGTCGTCCCTGTCTCGACATCCGCCGTCGGATCTCGCCGCTCCACCTCGATACGAACTGGAATCTCGTCGAGATCGATCTGTCGTTCGAACCGTCTCCAGTCGAAGTCCATCCGAATTCGTTGGTATCCGTCCCCATCGGGCGCGTCGGCTGTCGACGTGAGGTACAGCTCGTCGGCCAGCCGCCGGACAGCGAACCGTCCGATTCCCTTGTCGCCCGCCTTCTTCCGGCCGTACTTCTCGGTCCGCGGATTCTGGAGCTTGTCTGTCGTCGCAACTCGCATCCAGCCGTTCTGGATGTCTTCGACGGTCATCCCCGTCCCGTCGTCTCTCACGATGATCCTGCTGTCTTCGTCACCCTCACGGGTGTTCTCGAAGATCAGATCTACCTCCGTCGCGTCCGCGTCGTAGGCGTTCTTGACGAGCTCTGCGAGCGCGACGTGGTTCCGCGTGACGAGATTCTCCCCCAGCTCCTCTAGTAGCCGGCTGTCGACAGTAAACGTAACCTCTCTGGGGTCGTCGGACATCAACACGGACGCTTCGGCGCTAAACTATTAAAGATGTGCGGACACAAGCGCCGAAGCGTGCGCCACGAGCGTGCCGACGCGACGTTCACCACGTCCGACGAACGCCGTGTGCCGTGTATCGTCCGGCGTGGCGACGGCGACGACCCGCGGCTCAGGCTCACCCCGGACGGTGCGGTCTGTGTCACGCTCCCGAACGGCGACACCCCATCTGTCGACGCGGTCCTCGACGCGAACCGCGACTGGATCGAACGGCAGTACGAACGCCAGCGTGAGCGACTCGGCCGAGTCGAACGACAGTTCGGCGACCTTACGACCGGGCTCGTCGTCTGGGGGTACACGTTCGACTTCGAGACGCGCGAGGGACAGTACGACCTCACGGTCGACTCGGGGACGATCACCGTCTCGGCACCTGCCGGGCGGAGCCCACTCGTGTTCCTGAAGAACAGACTCGCCAGTCGGCTTCGGGACACCGTGGTGTCGATGGCTGACCGAATCGCTCCGAAGCTCGACGGGCGCTACGAGAGCGTCCAGATCCGCAGCCAGGCGACGAAGTGGGCGAGCTACTCCACGACTGGGACGCTCTCGTTCAACGTCCGGTGTGGCTTTCTCCCGCTCGAGTACGTCCGTTACCTCGTCGCCCACGAACTCGCACACTCGATCAACACGTCACACGACGAGGCGTTCTGGTCGCTCGTCGAGACGGTCGTCGACGAGCCACGACGGCGGTCGACGGATCTAGAGGGGTTCGCGGCGGCACTCGGACGGAACGAGGTCTGGGCGGACATTCTCGCCGAGTGGTAACACACTCACGCCGCCAGCGACGCGAGTCTGTCGAGTGTCTCCTCGACGACCGCGTCGAGTTCCGCTCGACTCTCTTCGACACCCTCGCCCGCAGCGATGCTGTCGCACAGTCGGTCGAACGCCGACGACAGTGCCGCAACCTGACTCTCCGTCAGGCGTTCGGGATCGATCACTGGCACCTCTTCGAGGTCAGATATTTCGAGCTTTCCGAGGTCGTCGGCGTACTTCCGACTGAGGTGTCGCGTGACGCGGTCGGCGACGCTGCTGTTCAGGTACGCTAGGACCGCCTCGACCGCGTCCGCCTCTATCTCGTGGAGGTAGACGTTGTGGAGGTTGTTCAGCGTCCGAACGTCCGCCTCGTTCACGTAGAAGTCGAACCCAGACTTGCTCATGTACGTCGCTAGGATGTCGGGAACGTCACGGCGGTCGACAGCGTACCACGGACTGCGTGACCCCGCGAGGTGTGTGTCCCGCGCGCCGACTTCTTCGCCGTAGTCGAGGTACGCCGCCAGCGACTCGTCGGCGTCCCGCTCTACTGGGTTACCGTCTTCGTCGTAACAGTAGAGCAGCCAGACCGCCTCACCGGCGTCGCGGCGTCGCTCCCAGTGGTCCTCGTCGACTCGGAGTGCGTCCATCCCGTCTGTCCGACGGAGTATCCGAGCGAGGTACTCGCGGTCGAGGCCGTACTCCTCGATGTCCGCTCGGGTCAGACAGAAGAAGTCGTTCATCCCGGTCGCAATCCCGCGTTTGATCTCGGCAATCTCCCCGAACGGCCGGAGCTCCGGGAGCGAGTCGAGTGAGTCTGGACGAACGTAGTTCCGCCAGTCCTCGTCGGCGCTCAACTCTGGCTGTTCGAGCGTCCTCGCGTACCCGAACGCCGTCGATCCCGATGGCTCGGCTTCGAGACAGTCGAGGATCGCCGTCGGGTCCGCCTCGTGTTCGACGCTGAGGAACGTCGTCGCCGCGTTCGTCTCACCCGGGTCGCGCTCCAAGAGGGTGACACACGGTGTGACCCGTGCTCCCGCGAAGGCTTCGAGCCCGGATTCGAGGAAGACCACACCGCGGACGTGGAACTGTTCGAGGAGGAACGACCGGAGTCGTTCGCCGTAGTTCGTGTCACAGAATCGGGCAGGTGTCAGGAACGCCATCCGACCACCCTCACGGAGGAACTGCGTCGCGTGGGCGAAAAAGTAGACGTACAACGGAGTGTGTTCCGTGACCGACAGCCCCGCTCTGGCGTCGACGATCTGGTTGAACCGCTTCCGGTCGTCGTCGAGTGCTCCGCTCCGAGAGTACGGCGGGTTCGAGACGACCGCGTCGACCTTCGGGAGCGCGACCGGATTCCGTTGTCCGATTGTCGTCTCGCTGCCGGGAACGCAGGTGTCCATGAAGTCCGTCTCAGCTAAATCGGGGGTGCTGCCGCCGTTGTCGAGCGTCAATCCGGTCGCAGCCATCGTCACCGCCAGCGGACTCAGGTCTACTCCGTACAGGTCCTCGACCGACGCCGTCCCGCCACTTCGGTGTCGCTTCACCTCGAACACGCTCGCAGAGAGGACGCCGGTGCCGACCCCCGGGTCGAGGACGGTGTCGTCCCCGTCGCAGACTGCCCACCTCGCCATCAGCTCGCTCACTGGGCGGGAGGTGTAGAACTGCCCCTGTCGGCGGCGAGCAGACTGCGCAACGAGCTTCTCGAACAGTTCACCGATCGTCTGCGTTGGACTGTCGGTGTCGGCGAGGGTGTCGCGGTGGTCGAGTAGCTGCTCGAACGCCGCCGTATCGAGGAGGGTCGCAAGCTCGTCCAGCTCCCACGGGTCGAGAGCGTTGTCGTCCGTCTCTGCGGCCGCCGTTTCGAACTCCGACACGAGTGTCTCCGGGCGGGCGAGCGGCTCCAGTTCTTCGGACGCCTCGCGGTGACTGCGGTAGAGGGTCGACTTCAACAGGAGATTGAACGCGCAGAGAACTGACACTGTCTCGTCGGGGCTGTCGATCCCTTCGAGCCCGAGTCTATCGAGAACGGTGTCGGTCTCGACAGTCGTCGGAGAACGGATCTCTTCCCGAATCGTGTGGCCAACATCCTCGACGACACTGCACAGCGTTGCGACATCACTCATTCGTTGCACTTCGACTGTGGCACAGTTCGGCGCTTCGCTTAAAACGATTTGTGGTCGACCTGCGGTCACGGTTGCAGCGTCATTTTACTGCGATAGAAAATATATTCCAGCTATCAGAGATAAGTATACGTACGAATTATTCGAGCGCGGAGAGGAGGTACGCGGGGAGGGGGTCGTCGTCGAGGGAGACCGTCT
>CAKZQY010000299.1 GCA_937142015.1 uncultured Halobacteria archaeon | reverse complement strand
GACCTGGGCGGAGGGATACGAGCTCCACTCCTGAGACTTGTGGGTAAGAGACAGGACTTCAGTCGTGTGGAGGAAGTCAAAGGACAGTCTCCTAGCCGCACTACCACGTGACTTCGTAGGCGAGCACTTCGTCTTCCGCAGTGTCGTCTTGCTCGACACTGACGTTCCGCACGTCGTCTTCGGTTACTTTCACGATACCACTGAGCAGCCCTTCGGTGAACGCTTCGGGGTAGCTCCACCCGCCGACTGTGGCGACTCTGAACAGCCCCTCGTCCAGCTGTTCGATGTCGAACTGTCCGACCTCCTCGACCGAGAAGTTCTCGAATCCGAACCGCATCTGGGTACGGAGTTCGCCGAACCCCTCCTCTGCCGACGACATCTGTTGAATCTCCGGGTTCACCTCGATCATCTTCTCGCCGGCCTGCTTCGCGGTGTTCCTGCCGACGTTCTCTTCCGTCTCCGTCATCGCCGCGAAGAACGACTCTGCGGGGTACAACGACTCCGGGTCGGGATCTTCGATTCCGTGACTCCCCAGAATATCGAGCGCCTTCCGCTCGAACACGGAGGATACCTCTCCTGCGCTCTCGACGAATGCAGCGACGAACAGGCCTTTGCACTTTGGCTCTGGCATGTTCCACTATTTCTAGTGGCAGTACAAATTCTTTTCTATACTACTGATCTGGTTGACACGGGTACAGACGTTGTGGTGTCACTCGGTGTTCCAACGGCTCGGGAGCTACCACGACACTTCGAATGCGAACGTTTCGTCGGGACGCGTCTCCACGTCGTCGACGGAGACGTTCGTCGGGCCGCCAGTCTGTCTGACGGTCTCTGCCGCGGCACCTTTCACCAGTGACGCCGGGTACTCGTACCCACCGACGGCAGAGACGCGGTACCGCGAACCGGACTCCTCCTCGTAGGTCAACACGCCCGCCTTCTCTGTGGTGTGGTTCTTGTGGATCTCGGCGTGCTGTGAGGTGAGCACCTCTAAGCCGGCGGGCACGGAGTCCTGTTCGAGAATCGGGTCTGTGATGTTCACCATCTCCTTGCCGGCCTCTTCGACAGTCTTCTCGCCCGCTTTCTCGACGATCTCCCGCAACGCCTCACCGAACTGAACGTTGTCGTACCACGACTCGGGGTCCGGATCGGTGATTCCCCTGTCTTCGAGCGTCTCTCTCGCCTTCTTCTCGAACACCGGTGATACCCTCCCCGCGCTCGTTACGAAGGCTGTGACGTACGCCCCACTGATCATGGCGTCTGACATACAGTTGATAAACGACTCTGAGCAGTTATAACTGTTTCTTTTTCGAAAGTACAGTTAGCTTACGGAATTTAAAATCAGACCGACAGCCACCCCGATCGCCAAAGACCGCGTGCCTGTCGACAGCCGTCGTCGAATTCGCCTCACACCAGTATCTTCTCTCGGGGTCGTTGCACGGGCGTGTGACCGACAGGGTCGTTGCACGGGCGTGTGACCGACGTGTACGCTCGTCGTCAGCGGTGTCCTTCCGTTGCGAAGTGGCTCTGCATCAGCCACTCCATCTTGGCGACCATCTCGTCGCTGTCGAGCGACTCCATGCCGAAATCTCGTTCGCGGATCTTGTCGCGGCGCTGCTTCCAGTTCCAGACGAACTGTTCTGCGAGCCCGGCCGACTCGATCTGCCAGATGATCTCCTCGGGGTCGACAGAGCCCTCGTCGAGAGCGTCGAGGTCGGACTCGTCGATGACGCCCTGGTGGAGAGCCTCGACGATGATCCCGGCGCTGTAGTCCCGTTCGTACACCTCGCGCTGCCACGTGATGATCCAGTTGCCGAGTCGCCACATGTGCTGGAGCTCGAAGGTGATGCGTCGGAACGCCTGGTAGTCGTCGTGGTCGAACGACGGAGAGAACATCAGATCGACGTTCCAGAACAGGTACAGTCCGATTGCCTGCGTCTCGAAGTACCACGTCTCTTCGGGGTTCATGAAGGAGGCGTAGTCCGAAGAGAGACGCGCGTAGTCCATTCCCTGGATGGACTGTCGGATGCTGAACATCAGCGGCTCGACGAACTCCTCGAAGCGAGGAGCCGACTGGATACGCTCCATCAGCGCCTCCCAGACGCGCTTGGTGCTGACCGCGTAGTCGCGGTCGATGTCCTCACGGTCCCAGTCGGGCTCGACCTCCGGGTACGGGGCCTTCGAGAGCTCCCAGAACGTCGCCCTGTCGCCACGCTTCTCGCCGATGTCGTCGATCAGCGTGATGTAGATTGCCACCAGCGAGGCTGCTTCGCGTGCCGCCTGGAAGTGCTCCTCCGGAACGGTGTTCAGCGTGAGCGGTTCGCCGAAGATGTGGTAGATCCACTTCCACAGGAGGAGGTCACGGTCTCCGAGAACGCCGTCGTCCTGTACGATCTCCCGCATGTCGTCGGACAACTCCGTGTCGCGGACCCGCTGGAGGAGCTCGTCTTGTGTCTCCTCGTCGAGGTCGAGACCGAGGTCCGACATCGACGCTCGCTGCTCGACTGCCGTCATCGACGGCACGTGGATGCTCGCTCCGTCCACGGTGACTGTCTCTGTTCCCTCTCTGTTCGGCCGGTGTCGCCGCGCGTCCTGTGACATGGGTGTCACAGAGGCTCGTACTGTCTTAATATTATCGTGTGCCCGAGGAACAAGTTCTGCAACAATCGAAAACAAGAGAAAGGAAATCGCACAGTTAGCATTCGAAAATACTAGATATACAGAGAAAGACGAATATATCTGTACAGAAGACAGTCAGTCGGTGTGGCGACAATCACAGTCGCCAGTCCCAGACTGGAGTGTCGTCCGCGCGGGTCGCAGGTCGCTCGAGTCCCTCCGGAGGCGACAAGTCGTTCAGACCTCTCAGACGGGAACTTCCCGCTCGCTCGTACTGTCGGTCACGACCCGTCGAAGCTGTCTCGTGGTGTCGAACAGCAGGTTTGATATACGTCGGATACAGCTCGTTTCTGACCTTCTCGACAACACGAGACGCGTACAGAGACCGTACATTCACCAAAGGTTTATAAACTTCAGAGCACTAATAGGAAGTGAAGGCAACGTCGTGGACACCCTCTCACACGGCGGAGACCGATCTATCATGACACGAGATACACACACCCACGGAGACGGAACTGGCCAGTCCTCGAACGGAGTCGACACGGACAGCCACGACAGCGTCGGTCCAGAGGAAGGTGGCGGTGGAACACCCGGTGGGACGGCACCCGTCCGTCTCCGCACGGACGGCGGTGAGCGGCCCCGGGTTCGAGGTGGCGGAGAGTCGGAGAGAGACGAGAGCGAGGGAGACGAGACAGTGGCCGACGAGACGGAAGTCTGTCCGGAGTGTGGCGGACCGTTGATCAGCGACGAGTCACACGGCGAGACGGTGTGTGGCGACTGTGGGTTGGTCGTCGAGTCGAACGAGATCGACCGCGGGCCGGAGTGGCGCGCGTTCGACTCCGCCGAGCGCGACCAGAAGAGCCGGGTGGGCGCGCCGACGACGAACATGCTCCACGATCAGGGGTTGTCGACCAACATCGGCTGGCAGGACAAGGACGCGTACGGCAACACCCTGTCGTCGAGCCAGCGACAGAAGATGCAGCGGCTCCGCACGTGGAACGAGCGGCTGCGCACCTCGGACCACAGCGAGCGCAACCTGAAGCAGGCGCTCGGCGAGATCGAGCGAATGGCATCAGCGCTGGGGTTGCCGGAGAACGTCCGCGAGACGGCGAGTGTCATCTACCGGCGCGCGTTAGAGGACGACCTGTTGCCGGGGCGGTCCATCGAGGGGATCGCCACGGCGTCGCTCCACGCCGCCGCGCGGATGGCCGGCGTGCCGCGGTCCATCGACGAGATCGCGCGCGTCTCCCGCGTCGACGAGGAGACGTTCCAGCGGGCGTACCGCTACATCGTCAAGGAGCTGGAGCTGGAGGTCCAGCCCGCCGATCCGACGGAGTACCTCCCGCGGTTCGCGTCGAAGCTGGACATCCCCGACGAGACGGAGCGGAGCGCGCGCCAGCTGCTGGAGCTGGGTAAGCAGGAGGCCGTCCACTCCGGGAAGTCGCCGGTCGGCCTCGCCGCGGCTGCGCTGTACGCCGCCGGCGTGTTGACGAACGCCGACATCACGCAGAAGGAGGTGAGCGAGGTGACGGACATCTCGGAGGTGACGATCCGCAACCGGTACCAAGAGCTGCTGGAGACGGCGACGAGCGCGAACGACGCCGACGACACGGACAACTCCGTCGCGGGAGAGCGTGAGAGCCCGGGCGAGAACGGCTCTGCGGAGACGAACGAGGTCCCGGTCGGGGTCGACGGCTGAGGGAGTCGGCCGTGACACGTCGGCACCTCGTCGTGTCTGACGGTCGACACGTGCGAAGCTATATGTCACGGTCTATCAAACAGACACGCATGAGCGTGTCACTCGGGCTGTTCAGTCGTGGGAGTGAGGCGGCCGGCGGTGAAACGCGACACACCAGACGGGGTGGTGACGGCCGTCGGGTGTCGGGACTCGGCGGCGACGCCGTTCACCGGGAGTGTCGCCACTGCGGTCGGAACCTCCCGCCAGAGATACAACAGTGTGACAGCTGTGGCGGTCCGGCGGTCGCGTACGACATCCGCTGACCGACAGTCGTCGCGTCCGACGGACGACTCATAGTGATTACTGCGAATAGTTCCATGGACGGCGTCGAAAATCGACGGCTCAGACGCTCTGATCGCCGGCACGAGTCACCACGGCGGTAAAGACTCGCAGTAATCACTATCAGTCAGTCGTCGAGTTCGGCGACGGCACGGACGGGCATCGCAGCAGCCTCGGCGACGGGTACTGGGAGCGCTTGGAACCTGAACGAGTGTCCGTGCAGTCGGTCGAGTCCACGCAGGTTCTCCACGACGAGCACGTCGTTCCCCAGCAGACGCGTGTGAGCCGGTCGGTCGGGGTTGCGGTCGTCGTCGACGTTGATCGTGTCGACACCGACGAGCGCCGGTTCCGCGTCGACGAGACGGTCGAGGAGTCGTCGTGAGACGTACGGGTACTCGCGGTACTGTTCCGTCCCCCAGTAGTCGGACCAGCCGAAGTCGAACAGCACTGCCGCTCCTTCGAGGTCGGCGTCGTCTGGCAACACGTCCGGTCCCACGGGCTCGTAGGGATCACGTCCGCGTGCGTCGACGACGACGCCCGGCGCGATCAGGTCGTCGAGCGCGAGGTCGCTCACGTCGCGCTCGCCGGGGTGACGGTGGACCGGCGCGTCGACGTACGTCCCGACGGAGGTCTGACACCGCAGTTCGGTGATCTCGAACGAACAGCGACCGTCGAACAACGGGCGGGTCTCCTCGTGTGTGAGAAACCGCTCGACGTGTGCCGTGTACTCGATTACGCCGTCGTCGGATTCCGCCGTGTCCTCCCGTAGGCCGTCACGGTCGGTCTCTCGTCGACCGTCGTGGTCGTCCGCCCGCGGGCTGTCGCGCACGTCGTCTCGTGGGTCGTCACGGTCGTCCGTTCGTGAGTTGTCGCCAGCCGCACCCACGGTGGACGCGTCCATTCGGAAGCCGGGCATTCCGTCGTGAAACTCGTGTGTCAGATCGACGAAGGTGGTCACACGTCGAATACTGCGCGTCGTCGTCGTGGATGTTGTGCTCTGTTCCCCCGGAACGGTAACGCTTTTTGACGGGCCTCGGGAACCACTCGACTATGTCCGACGAACTCGAGCGAGGACTTGAGGGGGTCGCGGTGGCGGAGTCGAGTCTGAGCCACATCGACGGCGACGAGGGGAAGCTCGTCTACCGTGGCTACGCCATCGAGGACCTCGCGGAACACGCCTCCTACGAGGAGACGCTGTACCTCCTGTGGAACGGGTCACTCCCGACGAGCGACGAGTTGGCGGCGTTCTCGGAGGCGATGGCTGCCGAGCGCACACTCCCGACGGCGGTGCGCGAGACGGTCGTCGAACTCGGCCGGCAAGACGGCGACCCGATGGCCGCGCTCCAGACGACGGTGTCGATGCTGTCTGCGTACGACGAGGACGGGGACGCCGACCCCACTGACGAGTCTGCGAACCTCGCCAAGGGCCGTCGGATCACCGCGAAGCTGCCGACCGCGCTGGCGGCGTTCGCCCGTGCCCGCGACGGCGACGAGCCGGTCGAGCCGCGGACGGACCTGAGCCACGCCGCGAACTTCCTGTACATGCTCAACGGCGAGGAGCCGCAGGACGTGCTCGCGGACGTGTTCGATCAGGCGCTGGTGCTCCACGCCGACCACGGGCTCAACGCCTCCACGTTCGCCGCGATGGTCACCACCTCGACGCTCGCCGATCTCCACGCGGGTGTCACCTCCGCTATCGGCGCGCTCTCTGGAAGTCTCCACGGCGGCGCGAACGCCAACGTGATGCGGATGCTCGAAGAGATCGACGAGGCAGAGCAGGACCCCGTCGAGTGGGTTCGGCAGGCGCTCGCGGATGGCCGCCGTGTCGCCGGCTTCGGTCACCGTGTGTACAACGTGAAGGACCCGCGTGCGAAGATTCTCGGCCAGCGCTCGGAGGAACTCGGCGAGGCGGCTGGCGACACCCGCTGGTACGAGATGTCCTCCGAGATCGAGACGTTCGTCATGGAGGAGAAAGGACTCGCGCCGAACGTCGACTTCTACTCTGCCTCCACCTACTACAAGATGGGTATCCCGATCGACATCTACACCCCGATCTTCGCCGTGTCCCGCGTCGGCGGCTGGATCGCACACGTGCTCGAACAGTACGAGGACAACCGGCTCATCCGCCCGCGAGCACAGTACGTCGGCGAGAGAGACCGCGAGTGGACACCGATCGAGGAACGGTAACGCAGTCGTCGGTCCCGAGATCTCGGGGTGGTCTCTGTCCTCGCCACCGACACCGCTTCCCTGCTCCCGCCGGGAGGAACTTGCCGATGGAGACCGTCTGGACTCGTGTGTCGAGAAACGACGACCGGAACCACGGTGGTGAGCGCGGAGACGACGATGCACGCGGCGGACGGACGACGCCCGACGACGAACACACAGAGCGGACGACGTCCGGCGACGAGCACGGGGAGCAGACACGCTCTGGCGACGAGCACGGGGGGCAGACACGCTCCGGCGACGAGCACGGGGAACGAGCGACTGTCACGGTGTTTCACGACGACGAGGAGACGGAGATCACCGCGACCGTCGGCGAACCGCTGCGAGACGCGCTCCTCGATGCTGGACTCTCGCCGTACACTCGCGTAACGGAACGCGCCAACTGCGGCGGCCGTGGGCTGTGTGCAACCTGTGGCGTGCGTCTGCGTTCGCCGTCCGCGCCGGACCACTGGCACGACCGACTCGCGGCGCGGTTCGGCTACCCCCGACTCTCCTGTCAGATTCCCGTCGAAGACGGGCTGGAAGTCTCGCTGGTCGAGGAGAAGCTGGTGTGGGGCGGGCGAGAGTGATAGTGATTACTGCGAGTCTTTACCGCCGTGGTGACTCGTGTCGGCGATCAGAGCGTCCGAGCCGTCGATTTTCGACGCCGTCCGTGGAACTATTCGCAGTAATCAGTATGACTCACTTTCGAGACCCCACTGGTCAGGATTCCAGATTTTCGTCAGAAAGTGT
>CAKZQY010000298.1 GCA_937142015.1 uncultured Halobacteria archaeon | reverse complement strand
AGGACGCGAACGCCGCCGTGTTGTCCTCGACCAGCATCTCGAACAGCCCCTCCTCGCCGACGCGGCGCACGTCGTTGCCGTCGTGTTGTTCGTCCTCGTAGAGAATCCCGTAGCTCACGCCGGCCCGCTCGAACAGCCGCGCGAGTGAGCGGGCGACACGCTTGTTCCGGTCGTCGTAGCTGGGGTACTCGCCGACGTACCAGAGGAACTCGACGGACTCCTCGCGAGCGTCCGGAATCTCGAAGTCGAGCTCCTCGGCCCACTCCGGGCGCTTGCGGGCGGGGTCGCCGAACGTGTTGCCGTGCTGGAACACGTTCATCATCGCGTCCTGCAGCTCCGGTGTCATCTGCCCGGTCTCGGTGAGCCGACGGTTCATCTGCGTGAACTCCGAGACGTGTTCGATGTCGACCGGACAGGCGTCCATACACGCCATACACGACATACACGCCGTCATCGACTCGGCGTCGATCACGCTCTCGCCGCCGTCCGCGACGATCTCGACCTCCTCCGTCCGGCCCGCGTCCAGATCCTTCCGGTACTGTTTCAGGTCGAGAATCACGTCACGCGGGTCGAGGTTCCGACCGGACGCCTTGGCCGGACACACGGACGAACACCGACCACACTTCGTACAGGCGTCCTGATCCATCAGGTGTCGCCACGAGAAGTCCTCCAGCGAGCCGTAGCCGATGTCGTCGGGGTCGGCGTCCTCCGGCACACCCGGCAGTCGGACACCCGCCTTCTCGTCGCGGGTGACCACGTTGGCAAACGAGGAGATCATGTGGAACGGCTTCGCGTACGGGACCAGCGCGATGAACCCGAACGCCAGAAGCGAGTGGCTCCACCACGTCCAGTGGTACAGCGTCTCCGCCAGCGCCACGTCGACACCCGCGGCCGAGAACAGTCCGGCGAGGAAGAAGCCGACGAACGACACCTGCTCGTAGGCGGCGAACTCCGCCGAGCCGACGATCCGCAGCCCTTCGAGCACGTACCCGCCGACACCGAGGACGAACAGCGTCCAGACGAACGCGTCGTCTTCCAGCGAGGTGTGTTTCCCCCACAGTCGACCGTTCCGCTCGGCGTAGCGCCGGTAGATCGCCATCCCGACGCCGACGACGAACAACAGCCCCATCGCGTCCATCACGAAGGAGTACGACAGGTAGAAGTCGCCGACGAAGAACGACTCACCCGTGACGACCCGGTAGAGGTCGATGTCGATGCCGAGGATCGTCGTCCCGATCAACAGAGTGAGAAAGCCCCAGACGATGAACGAGTGCATCACCCCCGCGTAGAGGTCGCGGTCGAACTGGTTGCGGTTCGAGCCGACGATCTTCGCCGCCTCGACGATCCGACTCGGGAGGTCGTCGAGACGCGGGAACCAGTCGTCCGTCCCCGCTCTGTAGCGCGCGAACCGACTGTACGTGCCGTAGGCGAAGACGAGCAGCGCCGTCGCCGCGAGGTAGTAGAAAACAGCCTTCCCCAACGGGCCGATCGTCCAGAACGTCTCGCGTGTCACCTCTCCGGTTGGCATACGAGGGGGAGGGTGACCCGCGGTGTTAAAATTTGCCACCACCTGCCGACTCTCCTCCTCCTCTCCCGACGTTCCTGACACGTCGTCGACAGTCCGTGTGCGACGTTCCTGACACGTCGTCGACAGTCCGTGTGCGACGTTCCTGACACGTCGCCGACAGCCCGTGTGCGACGTTCCTGACACGTCGCCGACAGCCCGTGTGCGACGACAGCACACAGGTTCGCGCGTCGGACAGGCACAGATACTGCTCACGGCACAGACGACCGTGTTCTCACGCCGTGACAACACGAGATGTTGCCGACGCGACAGTATCTGCACCCGTCGTTCTGTTCGTGTGTTCGGAACTGGCGTCAGCCTTTTTGACGCCAGTATCGTGGCCCCGACAGGATGGACGAGAAGACAGCCGAACTCCGCGACATCTTCGTCGAGACGACCGGGGAAGACAGCGTCACAGAGGGGCAGTCGGACGACCGGGGTTCACTCGTCGACGAGTCGGACCGCGACGAGCGGCTGCGGGAGCTCCTCGAACAGCTCCGCGAGCAGTGTGGGTTCTCGACGGCGCTCGACACGGACGCCCACGAGCGGATCGTCCGCGCGTTCTGTGACGGCGCTGACGACGAGGAGATTCTCGACAGACTGACCGAGGCGCGCGACGACCTCGACGTGGACCACGAGACGGTCGTTCGCGCACGGCTGGACCTCCACCTCGTCAGAGCGTCCGACCGCGAGGCTCCGTTCGACTTCTCCCGGCTCCGCCGGCTCGTCCGGGAGGACGTTCCACTCGACGAGCGTGCAGAACGGCTCGACGCCGACGAGGCGACGGTCGCCCACTACAGCCGTGTCGTCGAGGCGGACCTCGCCGCAACGCGCCTGAACGAGCGCTTCCGCGACGGGTTCGCCGAACTGTTGTCTGACGCCGACCTCGCCGACCGACTCGCCAGTGACGCCCGCCGCGACGGTCTCGAAGAGGCGACGGAGGGGCTCGAAACGGACGTGCAGCTGTAGCGGCTCACTCGGACGTAGCGCTCACCGCCTCGATGGCTTCGAGACCGATCTGGACGGTGTCGGGGTCGATGTCGGCAGCACGCAGGTCCGCCGGGGTGTACCACGCCCAGACGCTGGCTGGCTCCTCGCCGTCGGCGGGGTCGATCTCCCGGCTGTCTGCGCGGGCGAAGAACACGCTGTCGACGTGTTGGTGGGCGATAGTCCCGTCCGCACAGGCGTCGATGTCGTACAGCATCGTGTGTCGCGGGGTCGGCAGCGCCTCGCCGTCGGGCGCTGGCACGGTCTCCGTATCGTCGACGAGCGTGGGATCGAGGCCGGTCTCCTCGCGCACCTCGCGCAGGCCACACTCGTGAGGGAGTTCGTCGCGGTCGAGGTGGCCACCCGGCGGGATTCTGATGCCCAGCTTCGGGTGGTCGTGTAACGCGACTGCCCCGTCACACACCACGTAGACGGTCGCCGTGTGGTGCCGTGTCGTCTCCATACCGCCGGCTGTGGCGGGACTGGTTTGCTCGTTACGATCTCCGTCAGTGTCCGGAGATTCCACTGTGAGTCTCGACTCGGCCGGCGTCCGGAGATTCCACTGTGGGTCCCGACTCGGCCGGCGTCCGGAGACGCCGCTGCGGGTTCAGTTCGACCGGTGTGCGGGGACCGCACCGCGGGCCGCACAGCGAACAGTCGGAGAAGCGGCAGTGGTCCGACGCGTCAGGGCATCTGGACCTTCTCCTCGGCTTCCAGCAACTCGTGGTAGCGGTTGCGGATCGTCACCTCGGAGATGTTGGCGACTTCGCTGACTTCACTCTGGGTCACCTTCTCGTTGGTGAGCAGCGAGGCGGCGTACACCGCCGCCGCCGCGAGCCCGACCGGGGACTTCCCGGAGTGGACCCCCTGTTCTTTCGCGGTCGAGAGCAGCTGTCGGGCGCGTCGTTCCGACTCCTCGGACAGCTGGAGGTCCGAGGCGAACCGCGGCACGTAGCTCTCCGGGTCCGCCGGCTGGATTTCGAGGTTCAGCTCGCGGACGATGTACCGGTACGTGCGGGCGATCTCGTCTTTCTCGACCCGCGAGACGTTGGCGATCTCGTCGAGCGAGCGCGGCGTGCCGGCCTGTCGCGCCGCCGCGTACAGCGAGGAGGTCGAGACCCCCTCGATGGACCGGCCGGGCAACAGATCCTCGTCTAACGCTCGTCGGTAGATGACACTCGCCGTCTCGCGGACGTTCTCTGGCAGGCCCAACGCGGACGCCATCCGGTCGATCTCGCCGAGCGCCTGCTTCAGGTTGCGCTCCTTCGAGTCGCGGGTGCGGAACCGCTCGTTCCACGTGCGGAGCCGCTGCATCTTCTCGCGCTGGCGACTGGACAGCTGCTTGCCGTAGGCGTCCTTGTCGTGCATCATGTTCGTCGTCGGGGCTCCCACACGACTCTTCTCGTCTTTCTCTTTCGCGTCGAACGCGCGCCACTCCGGCCCGCGGTCGATCTCGTCTTCTTCGACTACGAGGCCACAGTCTCGACACAGTGTCTCGCCGCGTTCCGAATCGTTCACGAGGTTCCCACCACACTCCGGACACTGGAGTGACTCGTCTTCCGACGACTCTGTCTCCTGTTCCCGACTGTGGGGTCGCTCGCTCGTGTAGTTGCGGACGTTCTCACTCATGATTGGCTGGGTGGGCTGGTGTCGTCGGGAGAGAAACCGCTCCCTCCGTGTTTCACCGTGGAATAGTAGTGGGCCGAGAGCTACATAAACCTGTCGCATTTTTGCACTCGATACTTCGGCTGTGATTGCAGTACGTGACGGGGGTGATTCTGGACGATTCTTGAGGCTTACGCCGACTCATAAACCCTCCAGTTCGTCTCGTTCCCCTCTTGCGATTCCACACGACTCTCCGGCGCGTGTGGTGATCGCTCGTCTGCTCGCTGGGGAGGCTCCGAGAATCAAATTCGAGAACTTCCCGACCGACACCCACTTGTCTCGGGAAGCCTCCCACAGAGTGTGAACGTTCGCGGCCCGATCGTCGCAGTCGGAGAGTCCAGAACCGTCGACACGCAGTACGGCAGCCGCGACCTCGTCGAGGTGAGCCTGCGACCGGACCGCGGCGCGAGTCCGCCGGTGCAGGTGACGCTGTGGGGTGACTGGACGGAGACCGCCGCCGTCGCGGAGCCGGGCATGGACCTGCTCGTCACCGAGGCCGAGCAGGAGGAGTACCGCGGGGAGACGACGTACACCACGACGGGCGACAGCTACGTCGTTCTCGAACCGGAGTTTCTGGTCGACGTGACCGACGTGCGGTCGTGGGTGCAGTGTCCCAGACTCTACTACCTGAACAAGCTCTCTGGGATTCCGCTGAACTACCCCGTGGTGAAGGGGACCGTCGTCCACGAGGTGTTCGGCGATCTGTTGCGCGGCGTCGAGCTGGAGGAGAGCGTCCAGCGGCGCGTCGAGGAGGCCGGACTAGAGCTGGGGCTGTTGGGACGCGACCGCGAGGCGGTCGCCGAGGAGGTGCGCCAGAACGCGAGCGCGGTCGCCGCGTGGCTCGAACAGGGTGTGTTGACGGACACCGACGAGTGGCGCTCCGAACAGACGCTCGTCTCGCCGACGTTCGGGATCAAAGGTCGTGCGGACGCCGTCCGCCGCGGGATGCCGGTCGAGCTGAAGACTGGCAAGAACACCAACCGCGACCCGCGGTTCCACGACAAGATTCAGGCGGCGTGTTACGCCCTGTTGCTCCGCGAGCGCGGCGTGGCGGCGGACACCGGGACGCTGCTGTACACGAAGAACGCGGCACTCGACGACGCGGACGGCGATCTCTCTCCGGCAAAGGAGTTCTCCGTCGGACGCGGGCTGCTCGAGTTCGTCGTCCGTACGCGCAACGAGATCGCGGCCGCCGAGCACGACAGGACCGTCCCGACGGGGTACGAGGCGGACGCGATCTGCGACTACTGTTTCGAGCAGGACACCTGTATGGTCGTCTCCGGCCGTCTCGATCAGGAGTCGAAAGCCGGGCAGGTAGGGACACCCGTTCCGCCCGCGGAACGAGACTACTTCGACCGCGTGTACCGCGGTATCGAAGCCGAACGCGCAGAAATCCACGCCGAGTACCGGAAGCTGTGGGAGCAGTCGGCCACGGAGCGCGCGGACGACGACCGGGCGCTCGTCGACCTCGAGCCGCTGGGTCGCCGCGAGCGACCCGGCGGTCGGTGGGAACTCGTCGCGGCCAAACCCGCAGACACCGTCTCCAAGCTGCGTGAGGGGGATCTGGCGCTCGCTTCCGACGGCGACCCCGTGAGAGGGAAGGCGGAGCTCGCCCGAATCGAACGACTCGGCGGCGACGTCGGTGACGTTCGGTTGGAAGCGTTCGACCGACTGGCGAGAGTCGGTTCCGACGAGGGGGAGACGACGGAGTCCGACGAGGTCTCTCGACAGCCAGCGACGGCGGCGGGCAGAGATCTCGTCGTCGTCTCCGCGGACGAGCCGGTGCCAGTCCGGCGGCTCGACACGTACCCCTCGGAGCTGTCCGTCGACCGACAGCTCACGGCGTTACACGACGCCGTGCTGAAGGGAGACCAGCGGCGGAAGGACGTGTTGTTCGGCCGTACAGAGCCGTCCTTCGAGTCAGTTTCCGGGACGTACGTCGACAACAACGCGGCACAGGACCGCGCCGTTCGCCGCGCCGTGGCAGCCGAGGATCTCGCGCTGATCCACGGGCCGCCCGGGACCGGGAAGACGTACACCGTCGCCCGCACGGTGCAGGCACTGCTCGCGCGCGGCGAGCGGGTGTTGCTGTCGGCGTTCACGAACCGCGCTGTCGACAACGCGCTGGAAGCGATCCGAGAGCAGGGTGTCGCCGACGCCGTGCGTGCAGGACGAGAGTCGGGTGAGTCGAGCGCGGAGGTGGCGGACGGCGGGACGACGGCGAGTGAGTCGAGCGCGTTCGAGGACGTGGTCGTCCGCGTCGGGACAGAGGAGGGCGTCCGCGGCGACATGCAGGACGTACGTCTGATCGAGTCGGGCGACCCCGGCGAGCGCGTTCGGGCGCTCGCCGACGCGCCGGGGGTGGCGGCGACGACCGCAGCGTGTGGCTCCCGGGTGATGCGCGAGCAGTCGTTCGACGTGGCGCTGGTCGACGAGGCCTCACAGCTGACGGAGCCGGCGACGCTGGCGGCGATCAACCGCGCCGACAGGTTCGTGTTGGTCGGCGACCACGAACAACTCCCGCCGGTGGTGCAGGCAGAAGGTGGCGTCCCGGTGAGTGAGGCCGACCTCGGGAGCGGCGTCGATCCGACTGAGGGCGGGAGCGACGTGAGTGGTGGCGGAGGCGACGTGAGTGGTGGCGGAGGCGACGTGAGTAGCGACGAGACTACGAGACCACCGCGGGCAGATCTCTCGGAGTCGTTGTTCGAGCGGCTGATCGAGCGGTACCCGGACGCGGGTGTGACGCTCACGAGCCAGTACCGGATGAGCCAGCGGATTCAGGCGTTCGCGTCCGCGGAGTTCTACGAGGGGCGACTCCGCCCGGCGTCGGGCGCGGTCGCCGGCCGCTCGCTCGCGGATCTGGGCGTCTCTGCGTCGGCACTCCCCGCCAGCGTGACGCGCGACAGCGACACGGTCGACGGCGTCTCGTTCGTCGATCCCGACGGGCGGCGAGAGGGGAACACCAACCCAGTCGAGGCGGCGTGTATCGCAGACCTCGTCGCGGGATACGTGGAGGCGGGAGTCGACCCCGACGACATCGGTGTCATCGCGCCGTTCCGCGCGCAGGTCGCCGAGATCGGCAGGCGGACGGACGTGACTGTCGACACAGTCGACCGGTTCCAAGGCTCCTCGAAGGAGGTGATCGTCGTCTCGTTCGTCGCCACGGACACGCTCGACTCGCCGATCTTCGAGGACTACCGCCGGGTGAACGTGGCGCTGACTCGCGCGAAACGCGCGCTGACGCTCGTCGGCGACGAGACTGCGCTCCGCTCTGACCCGGTGTACGAACGGATGGTCGACTGGGCCGAGCGGTGATAGAGATACGAGCGCATACCCCCGCCTTCCCGTGAGTGAGGAGTGTTCCGAC
>CAKZQY010000297.1 GCA_937142015.1 uncultured Halobacteria archaeon | reverse complement strand
GCGAGTACGAGCAGGCCCGCGAGTCCCACACCCAGAGTCTGGCGATTTTCCGCGAAATCGGCGACCGTGCCGGCGAGGCCACCAGTCTCGACAATCTCGGGAGCGTCGCAGGCGAACAGGAGGACTACGAGGAGGCAGAACGACGCCACCGGGAGGCGCTGACGATCAGCGAAGAGATCGGTGACAGACGCGGCGTTGCGACCCAACAGTACAACGTCGGTGTCGACGCCGAGCGACAGGGCGACCTCGAACGGGCGCTGGAGTGGTACCAGAAGTCCAGAGCGACGTACGCAGACCTCGGTGCCGATCACAAAGTGTTGGACTGTCTCGAATCGATCTCGCGCGTTGCCCAGCAACTGGATCGCACCGAGACAGCCCGCGAGGCGTGTGCGGACGCGCTCGAACTGATCGAGCACTCCGATCTCGACCGTCTTCAGGAACGAGCCGGCGAGTTCCGCGTCCGCCACGCCCGCCTCAACGAGACGCCCGGCGGAACGCTCCGACTGTACTCCCACGCCCTCGGTCGCGTGCTCGAAGGTGAGGGGGGCACCGCCCGGCGACGGCTCCGCGAGACGTGGGAGCGACGCGACACACACGACGAGGACAGTCCGGTGTTGCCCGTCACCCTCGCAGCCGGCGTCGGGTTCGCCGCACACCTCACACTCGCGGCGGAAGCCAACGAGAACGACCCAGGTGACGGGGAGACGCCCGACCCCGACGACGTGCTCGCGGGGATCGATCCTGCCGAGCTCACCACGGCAGCGACGAGTCTCTACCACACGCTGACCCGTGGCGTTCCGACCACTTCGCCCGCGGATCTCCGCGAACAGGCCGACCAGATCGATCCAGACGACTTCGGCGACCGAGTCGACATCCTCGAACGTCGAGCGTACGCCAGTCTGATAGAACTCCTGTCCGAGGTCACGGACGACGACGCGGCCACCCCGGTGGAGCGTTACGAGCAGGCGCTCTTCCGGTTCGTCACCGGCACCGACACCGACGCGGCGATGGACACGCTCGCGTCGCTGTGGGAGCACCACGACGAGCACGACTCTAACACCGACGATCACGCGGCCGCGACCGCTGCCGGTGTCTGGCTCGCCGGAGTTGACGCTGGCACGGTCGACGACGCCGACGTTCCCGTCGACGCCGAGACTGTTCTCCAGAGCGTCGACCCCGACGCCGCTGGATTCGACGATGCAGTCCGCGCGGTCCACGACTTCCTCGTGGGCGGCGACCCCGACCACACGGCCGAAGAACTCCACGACCGCGTCGACTCGTCTGTCCCGTCGGATCTGACACAGTTGGAGACTACGGTGTTCGCAGGCGTACTGACAACACTGACCGAGGACGACGACACAGACGACCCCACCGCGACGGACCTGTACCACGACGCACTCGTTCGCGTGAACAGCGGCGACGCAGACCCAGCGAGAGTCGTCGCGTTGCTCCGGCGTGCGTGGGACCGCCGCGAGCGCCACGAGCCCGGCACCGAGGAGTTCGCTCACGCGACGGCTGCTGGCGTCGCGTTCCTCGCCTACGAGGAACTCCTGCCCGACCAGACGGCGGCGGTCTCCGGCGACACCGAACTCACGCTGGCGGCCATCGACCCCGACGCTGCGGAGCTCTCCGATGCGGCGCGAGCGCTCTCCGACTCTCTCGCCGGCACCGACCCGGCACACACGAGCGCAGAGCTCCACGACCGCGTCGACACGCCAGTCGACGACCGCGACCTCCCGCAACTCGAACGGCTCGTGTTCGCCCGCCTGCTCGACACGCTCGACAACTGACAGTCTCGACGCCACTGGTCGACCCCGTAGCGCGATTCGAAGCGCCAGACTCACCACGGAGTCACGAGAGCGAGCAGTCGGTGACTCGACCACCCGAACTCGGCGAACTGGACGACCTCCTCGGCGTCGTACGCGTCGCCGTGACAGAGCCACGGCCGACAGACGATCTGTTCCGCCCCGGCGGCGCGTGTGTCCCCGTCGCACTCGACACCGGCGTTCCGTTGCCGGTCGCCGTCGACGAGACAGTCGTGTAGCGTCTCCCACCGAATTTACTTTTATTCTCGAAGCACATCGTTAGACTGTGTCTAACACAGATCCAGTGGAGCGATTGTACGGCATCGTGAACCGCAACGGGAGACAACACGTTCTGGACGTTCTGACGGGTAGTGTCGAGGACACCGACGTGGCCGAACAACTCGACACTATCGTCGACGAGATTGGACAAGATCGGACCGAACAGTTGCTCGGTGTCGGCGACCTCCCGTGGGTCACACTGTGGGTTACGAACCGGTCGTCCGACCTCTCAGACAAACGGCAAGAGTTGGTCAATCGGCTGAAGGACCTGTGGGACGACGGGAAAATTGCGAGTTTCAGTACGAACAGAGTTCCACCAACCGTACGACGGGAAGGACCACACACTCGACGAGATCATGTCGAACGACATCGTCAGTTCCGTCGGTGGGCTCGTCAACACGGGCTCACACTTTCCGCGTTCGACCGTACCGACGACGCCGTCAAATTTCCAGGCACATTCCTCACAGTCCGGAACGTTCACTACCGGACATACAGTTTACCGACGGAAGATAGGGACCCGACTGGTCTCGTCGCGGTGTTCCCGTGCTTCGATGGGACGACCCGGTACACCGTCCGCTCGTACCTCGAAGCGCTTGACGAGGGGCAACACTGGAGGAGTCGGACCGCTCAGATGGGTATCACCACACCAGACTATGGCGACCACGGGAGTATCAAGGCCAGACTCGCCCAGAGTCCGACCGACACTGTCGGACCAAATTGGACGACTGTCGACGACGAGGAGTACGTCGGATACACCACCGTCGGTGGGTCTGGACGACTGGACCTTCTTTTCAAACACGTCGAGGAGGAGCGTTACCTACTCGTCGAGGTGAAGCCAGATCCGGATGATGTCGACACTGCCTTCGGGCAGGTTGGGAGGTACCGCCACCAGTTCCTTGCCGACTCCGGCATCCCCAGTCTCGGTGTCGACGATGTCGAAGTAGCCATCGCCGCACCGGAGTTCCGTGAACCTCACAGAGAGCTGGCCGACGAGTGGGACGTCCGTCTGATCACCGTCAACCCATGACGGATACAAATCCGTCGATCATTCGGCGACACCATAGTCCGTGGTGTGAACTATACTGTCGGTCACAAGCATTGATAGGTTGTTACGTCTCACTCGGGGTTCCAACCCGTCTCGGTTCTGTCGACCCCGGATTCGATGGCTTGTGACCCAGTATACCCCACCCTGCTCGCGCTTGCGTCTTCTCACGGGGTCTGCCCGCCTCGTCGACGTGCAGAAATCGGCGAGCGACGGGTTTTCAGTAGTTCTGCGAACGTCGGAATTCCAGTGATCGCTCCCGTACCGCCCGCGTTTCGCACTGTTCTGTGTCGTAGCCCGTGCTGTGTAGAGTCAGGAAGCGAGAAGAATTACCGTGGAGGCTCGTCGTGGTCACGACTCCGACTCAGCCTCGACATCCGCCGCGTCTGTCTCCGAGGCAGACGAGTTCTGACTCCGCTGTCCCTCGATGTGGTTGTCGGCTCCCGACTCGTCGTCAGTTGTCTCGCTTGACCCGCCCGTTGCTCGGAAGCCCGGCAACCATTTGACGTCGGGTGACACGACCCTTGCTCGTAACCACGAACTCACTTTCTTGACCAGTGAGGGGTCAACGAAGATCAGCGGCGCACCCAGAGCGGTGAACCCAACGAGAAAAAGTACAATAGCAATATTTACAAATATTATTGGACGATTAAATCCGAATATTCCGTTGTTGATGTCGACGAGCAGCGACAGGAGAAGCGCGAACCCGGCGAAAATGAAGAAGAGAACACTCGCTTTCGGAAGGATGTATCGCCACTCGTCTTCGACGTTTGGATGGAGTTCGATCTCTCCGGGCCGTTGTGGAACTCTTAGCCCCGTATCAGCAGCGGGACGGAACTCGTTTCCATTGACGACGTATGGTTCCTCGAACAACCGATTTAAAACTTGCAACAGGATTACGTTCGCTGGGAGCACCAGCGCAACGAGCTGTATGAGCTGGAGGATCGTTCCAGTATCCACCATCGTAACCGACTCACGAGTTTTTCGTAAAATAATTTGTGGTTAGAACGTGGCGACCACCACGTTCACGAATTTCGAGATCTTGTCGTCACGCTCTTTGGCACGTTCGTCGGGGCCAGACCCCGCCGGTATCGGTCGTCCCGAACGCAGACCGAGACGCCGAGGGAGACAGCGGTCAGTCAGTGTCAGCTCCGAGATCAACTCTCTCGAACGCGGTCGTCTCTCCCACCTTACGCTCCAACAGCGAGGCGAGACTCTCGTTTGCGGTTGCGAACACGATCTGTCGCTCACCTCGAACTGCGAGTTCGATCACGAGGTTGAAGAACGACAGCGTGTTGAGTTCGTCAAGGTGTGCGAACGGCTCGTCTAGCAGCATCAGTGGCGGTGCAGTGTCGTGCGCGAGGTTGTTAGTGACGAAGATCGCCAGCAGGAGTGCCGTCCGCTGACCGGAACTCATTTCACTGATCTCTGCAACCTCACCAGTCTCGCGGCGGACGACACGCAGTTCGTCGTTGTCGTCAGTGAGCTTCACCCGCTCGAACTCGTACGGACGCTGGAACACCTTGAACAACGTCGTAACGATCTCTGTGTACTCCCCGAGCACCTCGCCGAGGCTCTCCTCGACACCCGCGAACGTCTCTTCGAGGTACTCGCGTGTCTCTTCGAACTGTTCGATTTGTTGTTCCAGATCGTCGATCTGTTCTTTTTCGGCCTCAATTTCGTCCGACAGTTTCGACACTGACTCCGATACAACCGCCTCTTCGACCCCGTGGACTGCAGACGCGAGCGTTCGTCGGTCGGACGCAACGGAGAGTCTGGTGTCGAGCAGTTCCGCTGGCCACTGGCCTTCGAGTACGTCGAGTCCGCCACGAACCTCCGACAGTCGCTCCTCGCAGTCCTCGATCTGCTGATCGATCGCTGCGTCGGGATCAAGGTCACTCACCTCTGTGGTCCGCTTTGCGATGTCGGCGTCGAGGTCCTCCAACACCACCGATAACACCGAGTCAACTGAACGCTGGTCGGCTGTCTGCGGTGCCAGTCTGGCGACTGTTTCCACCGTCTCTTCGGTCGCTTCGGGGAACAGGATCTTCTCTCTGCCGTCCGCGACGAGTTCGAACAGCCGCAACACGTCGTCAGGTCGACACAGCTGTTGGTCGTAGCGACGGAGATTGCCGTCGATGGCAGCCGGATCGCTCCCTTCGACGACTTTGAGGGCCGTCTCGACTGTCTCGAGCGATGTCGAGAGCTCTTCGGGAACACCACCCGCGTCGTGTGTGTGTTCGGGTTCCTCGCGTGTTCTGATCTCCTCTGCCGACTGTTCGACGTAACACGCCGGGCAGTGGTCGATCTCCTCGTTGTCGGTGATCTCGAGGTACTCTTCCGTGTCGGCACGGATCTGCTCTCTGAGCTCTCGTCGACGTTCCGCAAGATCGTTCAGTTCGGCCAGCCTGTCGCGTGTCTCCACTAACTCGGTCCGCTGGTCGCGTAGTTTGGTTTCGACGGTCTCGAACCACGACTCGACGGATCGGATCGAGCCCCTCCCGAGTTCTATCTCCGTCTCCTCGATCCCCTGAACGAGTCGGCGGGCGTCTCTGTGGCCGATTTCACCAGCGGTGACGAGGATGAGTCCGGTGAAGAGTGTCGAGAATGGCAGTTCACCGATCCTTTCCGAGTCGACGTAGCTTCTCAGATCGACGACCCGTCGACGCTCCTCTTCCAGCCTCCGGATGTCGTCGAGGTTGTCTCGTCTCTCTTCGAGAGTCCTAACCTCCTCGGTCAGTTTCGACTGTAGCTCGCTGGCAGTCTCATCCATCCGGTCGAACGTTGCGGCATCAGCTGCTGCCTCAATCCGCTCGAACCGACGCTGCCAGTCACGCCACCGTGTGATTCGTTCTCGTGGTTTCTCAGCTTCTCGACTGTGATCGTCCCCGTCACCGTCGCCGTCTTCGGCCTCGTCACCCGCGACGAGTTTGGCCGCCGCCGGTGAGAGGTCACGTCGGGCGCTCCCGAGCGTCGAGAGCGTTTCTCGTACTGTCTCTCGTCGCTCTTCAGCTTCTGTCAGATTTTCCTCTCTTTTTTCGATCTCTTCACGTACATTCTCGATCTCGATCCCGAGTCGATCCAGAAGATTGTCTTTTTGTTTTTTGGCGTACGCGAGATCTTCGCCGTAGAGGAAGTTCCGGAACACCCGTTCGATTTCCAGGTCGGTCGACGATTCGAGCAGACGTGTCGTCTCTCCCGCTTCGTGGTAGTTGACGCGGTAGAACTCGACACACCGAGTCGCGGGTCCCTGTGGCCGGAACCCGAACCACTCGGCGACACGGTTGTTTACTGATGTCGGGTCCGTCGCCAGCGGTTCGTCGTCGCCCTCGAGCGTAACGCCGAGTCCGTCGTAGCTGTCGACACGGTCGTCGTCACGTCGCGTCTGACCGACGAGACCCATCGTGATCCCGTCGAGAAGACTCGTCTTCCCAGTCCCGTTGCGACCGTACAGGAGCGTGAACGGTGCCGCGTCGAGTCGTTGCTTGGCAGCGTCTGGCCGGAAGTCTCCCAGTTCGACCGTGTCGACGCGTGGTGGTTGGTCGTCGGCCATCTCCACAGACGACGGGTCGGTGGCGTCAGCGTCACCGTCAGTGTCCACATCGCGTAGTTGCTCGAACTTCTCGTCGAGGCTGGTGTCCTGATTGAGCAGGAACCCCAGGCCGTTGCTGGTCACCCGTTGAACGAGTGTCTCGCGGCTGAACTCGTCGTTCACCTCGGCGAGTCTCTCGCGGCTGTACTCCAGCGGCTGGAGAAACTCTACCAGCGAGTCGCGCGGAACACACCGCCGGATGGCGAACCGTGTCTCGCTCTCGAGTTCGCGGCGAACCTCCTCGTCTGGTTCGGCACCCTCCTCGTAGGCCCAGTACAACTGGATGTTCCATCGGTTCGGCGTGTCATCGTCGTAGAACTCCCGTTCGAGTTGTCGAGTATCCGTCTCCAGTAACGCCGACCAGTTGTGGTCGTCGTTGCTCGACAACAGTCGGACGAACAACACCTCGTCGTCGAACCCCGAGACACGGGTTCGTCTGATCCGGTACAGTGATTCGACACCGTCCACGGCCGTCACTTCGGTGTCGTCACCAGGTGCCAGACGGACGAGCGGCTCTCCGGACAGCAGTTCGAGCAGTCTCGCGTACGCTCGGTGTTTGAGGAGATTCAACTGGCTCACAAGGTCGTCGGGGTCGATTTCTTCGGCCCGTTCACGGAGGTCTGCGGCGGTGGTGGTCACGACGCTGTCGGTCAGAGCGTGGTACAGACTCGCGGCTGGGGCGGAGAGAGACTGTTCGGTGGGGTCGATTTCGGCGAGTACGTCGTCGACTTCGGCAGACACCTCGTCGGCATCGGGGAGTTCTTCCTCACCCTCCACCTCGTCGCGTTCGCTGTCGATCAGTTCGAGGTGTGCAGCGAAGCCGACACCAGCGGCAAGTGTGACGGCGAAGGCCGGGGTGTCTTC
>CAKZQY010000296.1 GCA_937142015.1 uncultured Halobacteria archaeon | reverse complement strand
TCGCCTTTGTACTTCGAGGTGATCTCCGGGCCGGAGACGGAGATGAACTCCGCGTTCACCTCGTTTGCGACCGCCTCGGCGATCAGCGTCTTCCCCGTTCCGGGCGGGCCGAACAGCAGCACACCCTTCGGCGGCTCGATGCCGAGCCGAGCGAACACCTCCGGCTCCGCGAGCGGGAGTTCGATCGTCTCCCGGACGAGATCCAACTCTTCGTCGAGACCGCCGATGTCCTCGTAGGTGACAGTGCGCTGGTGGTCCGGCGACGGCTCACCACTCCCGCCCGCGCCGGGGTTCGTCGTCGTCGAGCCGCTCGTCCGTCTGTCTGCGGGTTCGGCGTCCTCGTCAGCGCCCGCGGTCGCAGTCTCTCCGCTGTCCGGGTACCGGATTCGGACCTCCGTCGACTCGTCGACACGGACCGCCCCCTCCGGCACTGTGTCGTCGACGACGAACACGTTGCCGCCGAGGTGTTGGAGTCGGATCTGTTCGCCTGCCGTCACCGGGCGGCCTTCGAGGTCTCGCGCCGCCGCGCGTCGGAGTGTCTCCTCTCCGATGTCGACGCTGGCGAGCGCCGCGGGAGCCTCCAGCGCGACAGCCTCGGCGTCTTTCACCGACTGTGGTCGGACGGTGACGGACTCGCCGATCCGGACGCCCGCGTTCGTCCGGGTGTCACCGTCGATGCGGATCTCCCCGTCGTCGACACCGGTGCCACCCGGCCACACCTTCACGACTGTCTCCTGTTTGCCCTCGATGATCGCCGTCTCCCCCGAGAGGACACCCAGCTGCGACATCGTCGCCGGCGGCACTCTGGCGATGCCACGACTGGCGTCCCGCTTCTCGGCGTCTCTGACGGTCATCTCTATCGAGTCGGCACTCATTGACTTCCGGTAGTGGGAGTCGTGGCTTGACCTTTTCTCTCCGTCTCCGACGGTGCGACGCTGGAGCGGCCCGTTCGGTGGGCTGCTGGCTCCTCTGGCTGTGATCGTCGTCCGACTCACTGTCGACTCCCACCACTGCGACTATTCGACGGATCGCAGCCGTTAATGGTTGACCAGCCGAACCGAGACGTATCGTGTCACACGCGGACGACACTCCGGAGCCGTTGTCACCGACAGAGACGTACGCGTTGTACCACGGCGCGCTGTCGCTGTCGGACGAGCGCGAGCGTCTCGACGCCTGCCTCGCAGTGGTGGGTGGCGCGCGGCTCGGGCTCCGGGCGGACGACCTCGCACACCTCCACGACGGCTGGATCGACTGGGAGCGAGGGCTGCTCGCGGTGCCCGCGTTCGAGCCGTGTGCGTGTACGACCTGTTGTGACGCCGCACGCGAGACGGCAGCCGAGACCGACCGTCAGCCGTTGGCAGTGGTGTACGACGAGCAGTGGTCGCCGACGGACGGCGGTCGGACGCTGTCGTTCGGCTGGTCGCGGCGACTGACGGCCGTGCTGGCGACACACGTCGACCACCAGCGGCGCGACGGCTTCGACAGGGCCGGACGCCGGTCGCGCGAGCGACTGCTCCGAGGCGCAGCGGACGCCGCGCCCGCACTCGATCCGACCGCCGTCGACTTCGAGACGCTGCGGGCGACTGCGGGGCAGTTCTTCGCCGCAGTCGGGTTCGACGCCGCGAGCGTCGCGCGTCTGCTCGGCTGTCCAGACGAGACTGCGGCGGTGTACGTGCGACGCTACGGTGACGGCGGGCGGGAGCGACTGGAAGAGACGTTCGGCGCAGATACCGCGAGAGCCGCCGGGGCGGCGGCCGCACGGAGCGGCCAGAGCGAGCGGTTCCCGCTCGTCGCCGACCCGACACCGTTCGAGCGAGAGCCGTTCGACCCGACGGTGTTCGACGCCGCCCGGCGGAGCGAGCGTGCCGACGGTCGCCGCGACCCGACGCCGGTGTCGAACCCGCGGCCAGTCGACGTGCCGGGCGACGTAGACTACAGTCGCGCGCGACACCTCCGCCGGAGCCACCTCGATCCGAACAGCGGCCGTGTGAGTCTCGGCGACGACGACCGACCGACCGTCTCGACCCTCGGCCAGTGGGTCGCAGTCCGCGAGCGACGACGGCGACGCGACAGCGAGACCGACAGTGAGGGTACCCGACGCGAGACTGACAGTGAGGGTGCCCGACGCGAGACCGACAGTGAGGGTACCCGAAACGAGTTCGACAGCGACCGAAGAGCACCGGGGATCAACTCGGGCGGTGGGGGAGCGGCGAGAGCCGACTCTGACGACAGTACTCGACGATCCATCGTGGAAGACGACGCCGTCGAGACGACTGCAGCCACCGAGACGACTCCGGTCGAGGACACGTCACCGGGCGGCGTCGGAGAGGTGCCACCGGACGACTCGTTCGCGCCGCGCGACAAGGTGACAGAGCCGGTTGCAGTCACGGTCTCGACACAGTTCGCGGTCGCGGGGTTGAACGGCGGTCAGCCGACGAGCGGCCGGGTCGTGTTGGGGGCAGCGGAGTTGTTGTTCGCCGCCGACGGGGAGACACTGACAGTGCCGCTGTCCGCTGTGCGGGACGTGGCGGTCGACTACGTTCCGTCGGGAATGGACGACATCTTCGACTCGACCGTCGGGGTGGCGTACCACGAGGACGGTAACCGTCGGCTGGCGGTCGGGGAGTTCCCCGGCCGGAAGCAGCTCGATGTCGCAGACGCGCTGTTCGAGCACCTACTCGACGGCGAGACGGTGTTGGTCACACACCCCTCGCGTGTCGGCGGTCGTGTCACCGACTCGGAGCCGCGGCGTTGTACGATCAGCGTCGACGGTCGCCGCCTCTCGTTCCGTGACGACGGGGAGACCGTCTCCAGCGTCGAACCGAGCAGTCTGTTGCACACGGAGCGCGGTCGCCAGACGGTCGCGGACGGCACGACGGTGAAGGCGGTGAAGATCAGACACGACGCCGCCGACAGCGACGACGTGGTGACGACAGAGGTGAGCGCGCCCGACGACCGCGTGTTCCGCGTGCTGGAACGTCGGGTGACCCACGACTACCGCCGCCGCGAGCGTCGACTGCGGGAACTCGACCTCTCCGGGGAGGAGAAGGAGACACTCGTCGCGCTGTACTCCGTCGGCGACGACGTGACACCGGAGATGCTGCTGGACGTCGACCCGGACGGCCTCGGCCGACTGTTGGAGTCGCTGGCAGACCGTGGACTGGTCGATTTGGAGGGCGATGACCCCGGGCTGACGGCGATGGGAGAGACCGCCGTGGTGGAGAAACTCGACGACGTGAACGTCTGAGGCGGGGAAGCGCCCGGATACCTCCGACAGGTCTCACTCGAACGCGTCGCCGACAGTGAGGAGGTAGCCGGCGATCACGGCCGCCAGCAGCGCACCGAGCAGGTTCCCCGACAGCAGCGACACGAGGAAGTCGAGTCCGAACACGACGAGCGTGATCTGGTAGGCCCACCGCTTCAGCCGGAGGAGGTTGACGAGCACGACGATCTGTGCCGCCGAGAGCCCGATCTGGAGGGTGCCGCCGAGCAGTCCCGGGCCCGCTCCGAGCAGCCCGATTCCGCCGAGGAGACCGAGGACGGCGCTCAGTATTCCGAGCCCACCGACGATGGTGACACCGAGGGGGGCCGAGTCGTTCGACGCGGGGACCGTCCGACTACCGGACATAGCTGTCGCTTCGTCGCCGTCGGATAAATGCTCGGTGGTGAGACACACGCTGTGAGACGAACGGGTGACAGCTGTGCTGTGCCACGTGCAGCGGGTCGGCTGGACTGTGCCACGTGCAGCGGGTCGGCTGGACTGTGCTACGTGCGCCGGGTCGGCTGGACTGTGCCACGTGCAGCGGGTCGGCTGGACTGTGCCACGTGCAGCGGGTCGGCTGGACTGTGCTGCGTGCGCCGGATCGTCCGTCTCGGCCGATGTCGCGTGAATCGACCCGGTCGATACCGCTCGAATCGTTCCGTTCGATACCGCTCGAATCGTCCCGTTCGACACCGCTCGAACTGTCCCGTTCGACACCGCTCGAATCGGCTCGCTCGATACCGCACACGTCGTCTCATAGTGATTAAGCTGAGTCATTACCGGTAAGGTATGACCAGATGTTCGGT
>CAKZQY010000295.1 GCA_937142015.1 uncultured Halobacteria archaeon | reverse complement strand
CCACTCGTCCTGTTCCGCCTGTAGAGTTACTTAATTGCACTACAGACAATTACATGTATCCCGGTGTGTTCTCAATCTACAGAATTTAGATTTATCTATTTTGTAACTATTTATTTTAATAATCAAAATATTTCTCTAGATTAGAAATCCCAGATAGATAAACGCGGGTCTCGTCAGCGTCAGCGTACTGAAGTGGTGCATTCGGGTCAGTCGCCAATCGATGAAGGGCCTCTCTGACTTCCTCCTCGCTTTCGGGGCACCAGTGAACGACTGTCGACACCTCTACCCCATTGTGGTCGGACACACGTTTATTTGCGAGCTTTCGCAGTAGCTTCTTCTCTAACTGCTTCCGTTCTTCGTTCTCGACCGAGGCCTGTTCGAGAGCGTCACCGAGTGTACTGCCGATGATCGCCCCGAGCACTGCGCCAGCAGGTCCTCCAGACGACCCCATGATGCCGCCGGCGATCGCTCCACCAATCATCCCACCCCGGAGGTCTCCTGTCTCATATCTTCTATCCTGTCCGTCACACTGTCTGTAGTGCCTCCATCGGATTTCATTTTTTTCGTCGGTATCAGTACCCGTGCTCGTCTCTACTCTCTCGTCCACCTCGGATCGCACTCCGTCTCCCGTGGTTGATTCCTCGCCTGTCCGTTCTAGAGACTCTATTCTCGACTCGATACTGTGTAACGAGGAGCGGATCATCGTGTTCTGCCGATACTGGAAGATCAGGATCGCAATTGTAGCGAATCCCAGCATCACCTCGGTCGATACCGTCTCTTCCAGCTGGAGACCAGCGCTTCCTAGCTGTGTGAGTACGAGCGATAACAGGCGAGGGACGTACGCGATAGCGACACCGATGACGATTCCAGAGAGGAGAATCTTTGTCCACCGCGGTGTTCGGTCTAGCCTGATACGTACGGCGTTTATGATGTCAACAACCTTCGGATGAACGTACCGGGACACGATACCTCCGAATATAGCAATAACGAACGCACCGATAATCTCGTAGATCGGAATACCAAATGGACGCATCTCTACGTGACGTCAATATTCATTCTTTTGAATATAAACGCTGTGATCGTTTCGTAGATCGTTAGTGACGAACGACGGACAGCCAGCACCACGCGGCGGGCAGACACACTGAGCCAGCGTCGCGCGTGACAGTCGCGCTACCGTCGCAGGCGACGCCACCGAAAGCTACGTGACCGAGCGGCGAAGACTACGGACGAATGGTCTCGGCGCTGACGTGGCCGGTGCTCGGCTCGGTTGGAGCCGCGGGGGGAACACTGTACCTCCTGTGGGGGCTCCGGCAGTACCGCGACGCCCCCGGAGCAGGCTGGTTTCGTGCCGTGCTGGCGCTCCAGTTCTGTTACACGACGCTGTACGCCGTCGGCTTTCTCGTGACCGACCCGTGGCTCCGCGCGACTGTCGAGGCTGGCTTCTGGCTCGTGTTCACGTGGGTCGGGCCGACGTTCGCCGCGTTCGCCCTGACGTACACTGGCCGCGGCGGTGCCGTGCGCTCGTGGCCGTTCGCCGCGACTGTCGTCGCACTCGCCGTGCTCAGTCTCGGCTTCCTCGCCGCCCCGGTCGCGGCACTCGGCGGGGCGGTGTCACCGCTGGGCGGGGCCACCTCGCAGTCAGCCGCCGTCGCGTCACCGCTCGGTGGACTGGTGTGGTCGGAGTTCGCCGTCGTCACGACGCCGACGCTCGGTGGTACCTCGACGCTCGGCGGTACCTCGACGCTCGGCAGTACTGGGGTAGTCGGTGGACTCGTCTCGGGGAGCGTGGCAGGTGTCTCGTACGTTCGTGGCCCGGCGATCTACGCGACGTACGTCGTGAACGCGCTGGCGGCCGCGGGCGGCTCCGTGCTGTTGTTCGACACGGTCGTCAGCTACGGTCCGCTGTACCGCGGTGAGGCGGCCGCAGTCGGGCTGAGTGTGCTCCCGCCGGCGGTCGGGGTGACGCTGTGGACGTTCGGGCTCCCGCCGTCGACGATCAACCTGATGCCGGTGCTCGCGCTGCCACACGTGTTCTTCGACGCGTACGCCTTCCTCGGCTCCGACATGTTCGAGTTCGATCCGGCGACCAGACGTGCGAGCGAGCGAGCGGCTGTCGACGACGTGCCGACGCCGGTGGTGATCGTCGACCGCGAGTCCCGTGTGGTGACTGTGAACACGGCTGCCGAGGAGACGTTCGAGACGACGCGCCGGGACGCGCTCGGTGTTCCTCTCGCCGAACTGTGCGGCACGGATCTCGACCCCGTGCGTCCCCCCGAGACGCTCGGGTTACGCGTCGCGGGGCGACGCCGGACGTTCGGCGTGACCAGTTCGAAGCTGCGCGACACCACGGACCGTCACGTCGGTCACACGGTCGTCTTCCAGGACCTCACGGACGAGCGCCGGCAACGACAGCGACTGGGGGTGCTCAACCGCGTCCTCCGCCACAACCTCCGTAACGATCTGAGTGTCGTCCGGCTCTCTGCGGAACAGGTCGCCGCCGTCGGCGGCGAGGAGACGGAGTCGCTGGCGGACACGATCCGCGAGCAGACCGACGGACTGCTCGCCTTGGGAGAGAAGGCACGCGCCGCCGCCGACGCGCTCGACGACGACGGCGAGCCGCGAGAGATCGGCGTCGAGGCGGTCGTCCGTGACGCTGTCGAGCGAGCGCAGGACCGAGCAGCGACCCCGGAGACAGCGGAGCGAGTGGTCGACGTGACCGTTCCCGAGACGCTGCGCCTCGTCGTCGACCCTCGGCCGCTGGGGCTCCTCGTCTCGAATCTCGTCGAGAACGCGCTCGAACACGGCGACGGACGGGTGCGCGTGACTGCCGCGGCCGACGGCGACGACGTGAGAGTGACTGTCCACGACGACGGTCCGGGGATTCCGGACCACGAGCGCACTGCGGTCGCCGGGGAGTCGGAGACACCGCTCGAACACGGGAGTGGACTCGGACTCTGGCTCGTGCGGTGGAGCACCGACGTGTTGGGTGGGACATTGTCCGTCGACACGACTGACGGCACGACGGTGACTGTGCAGGTTCCCGGACGAGCAGGTCAGACAGGGGGAGAGAACGGCGAGGTGGAGAGAGAGGCCGGTGAGACAGCAGACGAGAGGGGAGAGATTTCGAGCGTTCGGTAGTTTACGAGCGTTTCTCGCGGGTGACCGGGCGGAGGTCGGTCGGGTCGCGGTCGAATCCGAGCCAGACACTCAACAGCGTCGCTGCGAACACGAGATACACTGGTAACACTAACACGACTGTGTATCCGGCTTCGACCATCGTGAGAACACCGAGCCAGTAGAGGACGCCGGTGAAGCCGAGACCGACGACTCCCGCTGCGATCGTTCCCAACCGGAAGGCTGCGTGGGCGTTCGGCCCACGTACTGATTTCACGTCGTCCATTCGACTCCCCGTACGCGCTGCAGTGGTATAAGTCTGTCAGTTCGTTTTCGGCCAGAGACGATCCCTCTGTGCTATTTACTGGTACGTACTACCATAGATAATGAACGATGGTTGGATTCGCGGGACGTGGAAACGGGGGCGCACGTCCAGCGTTCACGATTAGCTAATACTCGGAGTAATACTGTTCAGGCGTGATTTTCGGGTAGACCTCGTCCGCAGACCTTACTGAACTGTCTGATGTCTCGCTCCATAGCGCTACTCATCGCTCGATTTCGAGACACAGAGCGCCTCACCTACTGGAACCGACTATTAAGTATCATTGGTTACAACTAGCTGCTCAGAGATTACTGAAGATTTTTAGCCAAAGACAAATGGATTAGCGGTGTTCGTAGGTCTTGAGCGTTCCATGCAGTCTGCGCGTACGTCGCCCCATTCTTTGAGTTCCCACAGCGATCTCCCTTGACTTTGAGCGATTTGGTCAGATGGGCAAGTATATTTATACGGTTTGAGCTACAACGGATAATTGGAGTAGTTCGAGTACGATGACCGACAATAAACAAAGTCGATTCCGGGAAGCGTTCGAACGCGACGATCTACTTTCTCTGATCGAACACCAGTTCCTCGAAGACATCTCGCCTGAAACCACCGAGTTCAGCGAGGAAGCACTTCGCAGAATCATCAGTGACGCGAACGAGACTCTACTCGCATACCTTACTCCCCGGGAACGCTCTAAACCAGAGCGAGTATCAGGGAAAGACCGAGACCTGCCAGGAACTGACTTCTGGGATGAATACGGCGATGAGCCACTTGACAAAATCAAGGTCAACGTAGACGGTGAGGAGAAAGAAATCCGAGTCGGGTTCGACAAATACGGCGTAGTAGTTCTGTATAAACAGTCACTCAATCCACCCGAAAAATAGAGGCACTACGCCTCCTGGCAGAAAATCTGTTTACAGAACTGATTAACCCGGACAGTTACCAATCAACACTGCCGGATGAGGAGGATGAATAATCCATGAGATCTAGTCAGACACCCACTGAAACCAATCAAGAATTCAATCTCGTGTCATCCGAGGAAGCACCGAAAGGACCCGTTCTCCTGATAGAGAAACAGGAAGCCCACGACCAGTTCCATCGAAACAACCCGAACCAGCTCACGGTCCTTCTTCGCCTGAGTGCCGTTCGAACTCTCGTTAGAATGGGTGAGACAGCGGAATCCTGGTTTGACGAAGATGTTACGGTGATTAGCACCACGACAATCAACGACGAGATACTGTCGGACTTGGACTGGGAGAAAGAGTTTGAACTGGTACAGAAGTTCAAACCAGATATCCACATCCCGTGTGACTACCCAGTTTATAAGCAAGACGGCCAGATTCGCCGTCTCACCCACGTAATCAAGTGCCTGAAGGGCACTATCTGGATGGCAGAGAAACTCCACGGTGGGAAGACTAAGATTCTGCCGCTAATCAAAGGCGAAACCCCTCAGGAACGCCAGTTGTGCTACAGAGTCTTCGATTACCTTGGAGTCGAATACTGTGCGTTCTACGGAACACAATATTTCACCGCTGGCATCGGATACTACCAGCTTCTCGGCGATCTCCGAACGGTGATTTCTGAAGCACCTCAGCTTCAAATCATGCTTATCGGTCTCCAGGCACCTCACCGCCTAGAAGAGTTACCGCCGCAGGTAGAGGCTGCGGCCGGACAGCGTTGGATCGATGAGGTCCAGTTGCGGGAGGTTCCTTGGAGTGAATCCAAACGACTCTACAAAACAATGAAACCTCACTTTCGAGACCCAGGTTCGCCACCAGCTGCCTTTTTCGACGCAACCGTG
>CAKZQY010000294.1 GCA_937142015.1 uncultured Halobacteria archaeon | reverse complement strand
GAGCGGTGCGGTGCCGTGGGAATCCCACGGTCTTCAGCCGTGGGAGGAGGTCAATCGCTCACGGCTTTGGTCGTTCGTTCCTGAGAGAGGGGGCTCGGTGCCTGTCACCAGTTGATCGAACTTGAGTCAGTATATACTGTGCAAAATGACACTCAATCAAGAGATAACGTCAGTACACAGCCTGCACATCCCGTCCGCCACCCACACTGTCGAAGAGACAGTAGCTCTAATACCGCGGTCGCCGATGGAACAGACGAAATGGGCACCGACACGGGAGTTTCGAACGTACTCCTCCTCACAGTCGACTCGCTCAGGGCGGACGCGCTCGGGGCGTACGCGACCGATCGTCACACGCCAGTGATCGACAGCCTCGCAGAACGGGGGACAGTTTTCGAACGAGCCTTCGCAACGGGGAACTGGACACCGTTCTCGTTCCCGTCGCTGCTCGCCTCTCGGCCAGTGTTCGTCGACGACGGCCGGATCGGCGTGGAGTCGTCGCCGACACTCGCCACACAGCTGTCGGCGGCAGGCGTGTCGACAGGAGGGTTCAACGCCGCCAACGGGTTTCTCACGAGCCACTGGGGGTACGACGAGGGGTTCGACGAGTTCGAACCGTTCGTCGCCGGGTCGGGGTCGACGCTGTACAGTCGGTATCTCGCCCGTCACCCGACTGTCGAAGCGTGGCTCCAACTCGCTACCGCGCCGCTGCGTCGTGTCGGGTCGTGGCTCCGCGGCCGTACTGACGAACGTCCGTTCCTCGACACCTCGCGCATGTTCGACGTGGAACACGCGGCGTCGTCGTTCGTCGAGGAGACGCGCGAGCCGTTCTTCCTGTGGGTTCACTACATGGATACGCACACGCCGTACGTGCCCGCACCGCGGTATATCCGAGAGGTGTCCGACGGCCTCCTCGGGACCCACCGGATGCTCCACGCACACACCCGAACTGGACTCGGCTGGGAGGTGACCGACCGCACGCTGTCTGACCTCCGAACGCTGTACCGTGCTGCGGTGCGACAGGTGGACGCCAGCGTCGGACGACTGCTGGAGACGCTGTCGGAGGCTGGCGTGGCCGACGACACGGCGATCGTGCTCGCCGGTGACCACGGGGAGGAGTTCCAAGAACACGGCCACCTCGCACACTACCCGAAGCTGTACGACGAACTGATCCACGTCCCGCTGATCGTCTCGGTGCCCGACGCGACTGCGAGCGGTCGCCGCGTCGCTCGACAGGTTGGACTCGACGCGATTCCGCCGACTGTGACCGACCTGCTAGATGTCGACCCCGCGAGTCGGTGGACCGGCGAGTCGCTGGTGCCGGCGGTGCGAGGCGAGACAGCGCCAGCAGACGAGCCGGTGGTCTCCGTCACTGTCCGCGGCGAGACGGTGACGACACAGCCGATTCCGCGATCGCTGGAGGACGGCGATCTCCTCGTGTCGGCGCGTGACCGCGACTGGACGTACGTCCGCAACGTCGACGCCGCTACGGAGGACCCACAGCGTGGAACGGAACTGTACTTTCGACCGTCGGACCCGCGACAGCAGACTGACCGGTCGGAGGACCCGGCGACCGCCGCAGTGCGTGCCCGTGAGCGCATGGAACCCGTGGTCCGAGAACACGCTGCGCGGCTACGGGACGAGGCGACTACCGAACGGGAGACGGTCGACGAGGAGCTGGGCGCGCGGCTGGACGCGCTAGGATACCGGTGAGGGTGGTCGACAGTAGCGAAGACTCCCCAGTTCGAGGTCGTCGATCGCTCGTCGACCACGCTCGCGGCAGCAGCGTGGCCTGTCTCCTCTGCCCCCTCCCGAACGGCTTTCTGCGAGCCACCACACCGGAGAGTCGTGACAGAGACACACTGGATCGGTGAGACGTTCACCAGCGACACGGGGTGGAGCCACCTCCAGACGCTCGTCGACGTGGGCAACCGGATGGCCGGTCAGTCCGGCGAGCGAGAGGCGCTGGAGGCGACGCGTGACGCGCTCGCCGAGGCAGGCTGCCGTGACGCACGGATCGAGGAGTTCGACCTCCAAGGCTGGGTGCGCGGTGACGCCGAAATCGAGACGACCCGTGGCACGCAGGACGCGATTGCGCTCCCGCGCTCTCCGGCCGGCGGTGCGACCGGCGAGTTGGTCGACGTGGGTGCCGGACTGCCGAGCGACTTCTCGTCGGCCGACCTCGACGGGAAGGTGGCGCTCGTCTCGACGACCGTGCCGGACTGGTACGAGCGGTTCGTCCACCGGCGGGAGAAGTACTACCACGCCGTCGAGGCGGGCGCGGCGGCGTTCGTCTTCCGCAACCACGTCGAGGGCTGTCTGCCGCCGACGGGATCGGTCGGCACGGCGGACGCGCCGATCGGCGAGATTCCAGCCGTCGGCGTCTCTAGCGAGGTCGGGGGTCGACTCGCGCGACGGGCGGCTGGCGAGGACGTGACCGTCGCCGTCGACTGTGAGACGCCCGACGCGACGAGTGGCAACGTGGTGGCGGAGTTCGGCCCGGAGACAGACGAAGCGGTGTTTGTCACCTCCCACGTCGACGCCCACGACATCGCGGAGGGCGCGATGGACAACGGAGCCGGAACTGCGACGGTCGTCGAGATTGCGAACGCGCTGGCACGCCGCGGTGCGCCGCTGGACACGCGTGTCCGGTTCGTCTGCTACGGAGCCGAGGAGGTCGGCCTCGTCGGCTCGACCGTCGAGAGTGACCGCGCCGACCACGACGACATCCGGGCAATCGTCAACGTCGACTCGAACGTGTACGGCCGAACGCTCGAAGTGACCACACACGGGTTCGGCGAGCTGGGCGCGGCCGCCGAGCGTGTCGCAGACCGGTTCGACCACCCCATCGAGGTGGTGCCGGAGCTGGTTCCCCACAGCGACCACTGGCCGTTCGTGCGTCACGGGGTTCCGGGATACATGATCTCCGGGAAGACGGAGGGACGCGGACGCGGCTACGGTCACACGTTCGCGGACACGCTCGACAAGCTGGAGCCGCGGAACCTCCGCGAGCAGGCAATTCTACTCACCGCGCTCGTCGTGGAACTGACCGACGCGGACGTGACGGTGGACCCGCGCCCCGAGTCCGAGATCGCGGCGGAGCTGGAAGCCGCGAATCAAGCGGAAGGCATGAAGATCACTGGCGACTGGCCGTACTGACAGTCACTCGTGGCCGCCCGTACTGACAGTCACTCGTGGCCGCCCGTGCTGACACTGTCGAGACCCTCGAAGGCAGCAGCCACGAGTTCGCCGGTGTCGGCGACGATCGCGTCCATCTCCTCGTCGTCGGTCGGCAGGCCCAGCAGGCGGGCGATTCGCATGATCGAGACGTGGTACACCTCCTGACGGCCGGGTTCGAGTTGTCGGACGACGACGTTACACGGGAACAGTCCGCCGATCTCTCCTGCGGTAGCGTCCAGCGCGCGGTCTGCCATCTGCGGGTTGCAGGCTCCGAGCACGTAGTACGGGTCGCGGCCGGCGTCGACCTTCTCGTTCAACAGCTCTGACGGGGAGAACTCTGTTGCGATCCCGAAGCCGGCGTCGGTGAACACCTCACGGACGTGCTCGACTGCCTCCTCGTGGTCCATCTCCAGAGTCGCGCGCTCCTCGCCGTACTGTGCCGGGTCCAACTGCTCCGGGTCGAACGGAATCTCCATACACCTACTCGTGACGGAAGTCGTATAACACTGCTGTGCTCGGGACGGACGTGTGCATCGAACCACATATCTACCGACGGTCAACGGGGTCACTTACATCACTCACCTTTGCACGTTGGTGTCGGCTGTTGAGTGAACGAAGAGGTGGTCAATCTCGGCCATGAGGTCGTCGACGCCACGATCCTCGTTGGATCGAACCCACGACAGAAGGTTGTACACGGTCTCTTTCGGCGAATGTTCGAGGTTCGCTCGAAGCGTGATACGGTCGTGCGTAGATCGTTACCACCGACGGCTGACAGAGAGCACCGCAGCGACGTGATACCGCCCGATACCGCGACAGTCACGGAAAATCACTACGCACGACCGTATGAGGCGTCGTCTTCGACTGCCAGCACCTGATGATCCTCCTCGTTACTGTACCAGTCCATGTGTAACCGTCACGCCCGCGTGCTCTCGCTCGAACCGCACCCACGGACGCCTCCGGCCCTGCTTAGTCGTGTTCTCTGTCACGTGTTCGTACTCCTTCAGAATCTCGTGGACATGGTTATACTGTCGGTCACAAGCCGTCGAACCCGGGGTCGACAGAATCGGGGCGGGACACGTTGGAACCCCGAGTGAGACGCAACAATCTATCAACACTTGTGACCGAGAGTATAGGGGTTGCCAGCTCGGGTATCTCACCATCCTCCCGGTATTCCTTGGCGAGTTGCCGGACTCGTCGCCGACTGATCTCGAACTGCTCGGCGACGATCTTCGTGTCCACGTCATGATCGACAAATTGCTTACAGATCCGGGTAACATCGTCCTGGTCAACCTTCACTTCCATGGGTTGATCATCGGGCAGATAGTGCCGACGAAATCTTTGGCGGACACTACAGTCTCGGTTGATGAACCTCGGAAGTACTGCTATGATACCGTCACCCGTCGTGGTTGTTGGAGACGGAGACGTCTGATACCGTCCGTCACGGGTCGGTGAGCACGGCGGCTGGCATTTGACCCCCTCCCGCGCCTAAAGACGCGGGAATCCCACCACGGGATTTCAGGCCGAGCGAAGCGGCCCGTTGGTCTCAAGACG
>CAKZQY010000293.1 GCA_937142015.1 uncultured Halobacteria archaeon | reverse complement strand
AGGACGCCGATACCGTCGCCACCGAGGACGCCGATACCGTCGCCACCGAGCACACCGGCTCCGTCACCGGCGAGTACACCGATGTCGTCACTGTCGAGTGTGCCGGTGCCCGTCCCGTCGAGGACGCTCACGCGGCGCTCTTCGTCGGGTGGGGTCGACTGATCGGTGCCGTCACTCACGCCGCCTCACTCCCGGTCTCGTGTCGAACTCCTGTCGTGTCGCGGCTATCATCTCGGATGCGTCGAGTCACTTCCACCGTCACCTGCGCTCCACTTAACGATTGGCCCGCCGAGTGTCTGCTCGCCCGCTCTCCGCCGGGTGTCCGTTCGCTCGCCCGTCGCGGTCTCGTCGATTCTGCGCGGGTGTCCCGTCGGTTCTGCACGGGTTTCCCGTCGATTCTGCGCCGGCGTCGTGTCGATTCTGCTGTGTGTCCTCCTCGATCGGTCAGTTCGGACGGGAGACATCCCAGTCGTCATCCCGACTTGATCAGTTCCAGACTCTCGTAGCTGAGTTCCACGAACTCCATTGCGAACTCGCTGGCGCTGGCGGTCATCTCCGGCCCGGCCCACTTCACCGGGTAGCAGTTCTTGAGTTTGAACCCCCAGACCGTCTTCCCGTCGACGTCCTTCATCGAGATCACGACGTCCTTCTGGGCGTCTTCTCGTGCGATCGTCATCGACTGCGTGATCCACTTGATCAGGTCGTCGTGTTTCGTGACCCCGCGGTGGAGTTGGACGTTCGACTGGGTGGTCGCGTTCGGGAACTTGTGTGTGGCGTCGTGGACACCGCCCTCGCGGTACTCCATCACGTCCGTCTCGACGCTGATCCCGCTCACCTGCGTGAACCCCGCGATCTCCGTGCCACCGATCTCGACCGTGTAGTCGAACTGTCTGTACGGCTCTGCCCCCGAATCGCTGCTCGTGAAGTTGATTGCCATCTGTCTGTCGTGTGTCGTGGTCGCATCCCTCGGTCGGCACCGAGAGAGTCACTCGTCGTCTTCGTCGCCGAACATCGCCGCCAGTTCGTCCATGTCCGCGATTGGAACGTCGTCAACGCGAGAGTCCACCGAGAGGTCCGTCTCCCCCTCCGTGTTGATGTCGTCGTTGATCCGGCTGATCTCCTCACACCAGCGTTTCCGCTCCCAGTGGGGCATCGACAACACCTCGTCGTGGCCCCAGTGGAAGTAGTAGGCGACGAACGCTGCCTCTCTGTACAGCCTGTCTTCCGGGTAGACCTCTATCTCACCTGGGGGTTTCCCGACTCGGCGTCGACCCCGGAGAGCAGTTCCTCGTGGTCTGTGATCTCTGCGAAGTCCGTGCTCCCGTCGTTCACTCTGTCGTACATCTCCTGGAGGTACGCGAGGTCGGTGACGAACAACGACTCGATCACCTCGGGTGTCACCTCCTCGACGGTGCCGAGCTCCGTCACCACCCGCGAGAGTAACAACACCGTGAGATACGAGGAGTTCTCTTGGACGCGCGGGTCGTTCAACGGCTGAATCTCGTCGGCGGCCGTGGCGAGACGCATCCGTCCGTCCTTGTGGACCGTCCCGTCGTCGTCGACGTACCCTTGTGGGAGGGTGAACTCGAACTCTGTCTGCAGTGGCGCGTCTGACATCTGTCTGAAGCGGGGTTCGTCGCCCACTCGCTTATAGCTTACTCGGAGCGGCCGCGCGGCCGCCCCGAGTAGGGGAGGATTGGGGTGCCTTCCTGGGGGGATTGGGGTGCCTCGCTGGGGGGATTGGGGTGCCTCACTGTCCGAGCGCGAACGCTCGGACGCTCGTTGCCCGGCGTGTGTCTGGCGTTGCCCGACGTAGGCCTCGCATTGCCTGCCGTGTGTCTCGCATTAGCTGACGTGTATCCGGCGTTGCCTGCCGTGTGTCTGGCTGTGAGGTGTCCGTACGGAGCACGCGGACGGTGACTGACTGTGAGGCGTCCGTACGGAGCATGCGGACAGGTAGCTGGCTACAACGCTGTCGAGGTGCAACTACCTCCACCAGAACGAATCGAACTGTCGTCCCGCTTGCAACACAGCCAGACGCTCACTCCGTCCACAGTACACCGACAGCAGTACGGTGGAAGGCACCCAACAGAAGCAGTATGGCGGACGACACCCAACAGAAAAACACACTCAGCGAGCACTCCTGAAACACACTCAGCGAGTACTCGTGAAACACACTCAGCGAGTACTCGTGGAACACATCCGTCAAGCGCGCTCCGCACGGAGCGCGCGAAGCACCCCGTCCACCGCCGACTGATCGGACCGCTCGCGGTCCGATCAGTCAGGGAACTTTCCGGTGCATCTCCTGATAGGAGACGGTGATCGTGATCTTCATCGCCTCACCGCTGTCGAGTTGCCCGTTGTACTCGTACTTCGTCAGCGTCGCGTTCTTGAACTCCCACCGCAACACGTTGTTGTCGTTGGGGTCGGTGAGGGTGACGCTGATCGTCTTCTGGTTCTGCTTCTCCTTGTACTGCTTCAGGTTGTCCCACCACTTGTCGACGTTCGACTTGCTCCCCTGTGCGAACAGCTGACAGGTGAACGTCCCGCCGTAGTCTGCCTGATCGGCGTGTTTGAGTGGGTAGTTCTGCGCGCTGCCGACCTCGTGTTCCAACACCGGAATGCTGGTGGTCGGGAGCTCGACCGCGTAGAACTGCGGCGTCTCGTTCCCGCCGAAGTCGACCTTGAACTTGTTCGATGCGACTTGTGTCTGTGGATTCACCATCCTTACTCACTCTCCATGTAGTCGACAGAGAACGTGAACGTCTCCGTCGCCGACGACGAGTTCTGTGACTGGAGTGACGGTGGATCGTAGCTCTTCACCCACGTTCCCGTGAACTTGAGCGTCCAGATCGTCTTGTCCTCCTGATCTTTCACGTAGATCGTGATCGGCTTCTTGATCGTGGAGGTGTCGCCGGTCTTCCGTGCCTTGTCGAACTCGTCGTAGAACTTCGTGCTCATCCCCTTGTGGACGTCACGCTGGATCGTCAGGTCGCCGAACTGGAGTCGACCCTGCGCCTCCGTGCTGGGGTTCTTCGATCCGCTGTCGTGGTCGATCGGCTCGTACTCCTGACTGGGGAGGTCGACGCTCGTGACCGTCGGCATGTGCGTCCCGTCGTACTCGAACTTGAAGAACGACGTCTGCAGCAGCCGGATTCCTGTCTCTGGCATCGTTCAGTTACCCTCCCTCGCCGGTCCACTGCCCGATGCGGAAGATGACGAACTCGGCTGGCTTCACCGGCGCGACGCCGATCTCGCAGATCAGCCGCCCGTTGTCGATGTCGTCCTGTGTCATCGTCGACTCCCCACACTCGACGTAGAACGCCTCGTCTGGGGACGATCCCATCAACGCGCCGTCGCGCCACGTCGTCGTGAGGAACGCCTCGATGGTCTGTGTGACACGCGCCCACAGGTCCTGATCGTTCGGCTCGAACACGACCCACTGGGTGCCCTCGTCGATGGACTGCTTGAGGTAGAGGAACAGCCGCCGGACGTTGAGGTACTTCCACTCGGGGTCGCTGGAGGTGGTGCGTGCGCCCCACACTCTGATACCGCGCCCCTGGAACTGCCGGATGCAGTTGATCCCCTTCGGGTTGAGGATGTCCTGTTCGCCCTTGGTGAGGTTGACCTGCAGCCCCTGTGCGCCGCGGACGACCTCGTTCGCCGGTGCTTTGTGGACACCGTTCTCCTGGTCGCTGCGGGCGTAGATTCCGGCCACGTGACCGCCCGGCGGGATCAGGTCCGTCGTCCCGGTCTCGGCGTCGATCACCTCGATCCACGGGTAGTAGTAGCCCGCGTACGTCGAGTCGACCGGCGTCTCCATCTCCGCCACCGGGTCCGGGTTCTGTGGCGCTTGCAGGACCGCGAACCGCTCGCCCATGTTCTCACAGTGGGCGACGACCGCGTCCGTCAGTCCCGGCACGTCGTTCTCGTCCGGGGCGACCACGATGGAGATGTTGTCGTTCTCCTCGAAGGCGGACAGTCCGGTCCGCTCACCGGGTGTGCCGTTGCCCTCGTAGTCCGCGAGTGTGACCTCGCCGCCGCTGCCGTCGGCCATCGCCGGCTCACTCTCACGAACCTCCTTCAGGTCGTCGAGAAGTTCGCCCTTCGTCTGTTCGGTGTCGACCTCGAACGGCGCTGCGAGCTCCGTGAGCTCGTCTTTCGTCATGTCGGCCAGCTCGTCGTCGCCCGGAATCTCCGGGCCGTCGTCGCCGTCGTCGTCCGGGAAGCCGCCGTCCGTGCTGGCTTCCTCGCCGCCGTCGTCGTCGCCGTTGCGGGAGAGCCACACCGTCTGGTTCTCCGGGCGACCCTCCCCCTCCGTCGAGATCTCGACGAAGTTGGAGCTGTTCTCCAGCGCCTTCTCGTAGTACTGTGTCGATCCCTTCTCCGCGTTGATCTCGGCGAACCGCTCCTCACGGTCCGGCATCGGGTCCGGCTCCTGACTGCCGGGGCCGTCGACGTTCTCCGGGTCCGTCTGCCAGTAGCGCACTGTCAGCGTGAACACCGTGTTGTCGTCGTCCGACATCGGGGCGTCAGACACCGTGACTGCGACCGAGTTGCCCCAGTCGCCCGGGCCGACCGCCTCCACTGAAATCACGTCGTCGCCGTCCGCGTCCGTGAGTGACGCCGACGCCGTCTGGTGACGGTCCTCCGCGGTGATCCGCGCCACGAAGGCACGACTGCCGCCGTTGGTGAAGAAGCCCTTGATTGCCTGCGGGAGGAACGAGTCCTCGACCATCCCGCCGTACTTCCGCTTGAAGTCGTTGAAGTCCGTGACCAGCTGCGGCTTCAACTGCCCGCGCTCTGTCTGTCCGAGGAATCCTGCCGTACTGGTGCTGACGCCTTCGACGGACTTCGAACCGCTCTCCGTCTCCTCGACGTACACACCCGGTGATAGGTACTCTGGCATTCGTGTATACCTCTGTGACCGCACCTCGACCCTCCCGGATGAGTGACTTAACCGTTTTCCCACCACTTGTAGGGTCGGCTGCCGGATCGCTCACCCATTTATATACTCCGGCTGTGGAGCGGCGGTTCGCTGGTGTCGAGCGACGTGCATCGAGAACGCGTCTACCGACAACACAGCGCGCGCCGCGAGCGACGTGCATCGAGAACGCGTCTACCGACAATACAGCGCGCGCCGCGTATCGGTGACGCACCAGCGCGCACCGCGCATCGGTGACGCACCAGCGCGCGCCGCGTATCAGTGACACCAGCGCGCGCCGCGTATCGGTGACGCACCACGCGTCGCGTGGCGTGTGTCGCCGACAGTTTCTTGTCTCGAATCTCCGTGTGAGGAGGTGTGAGACACCACAAGCAGACAAAAGCGGCTCGTGTCGTCGTCTTCGGCAGGAGTCACCGGCGAGTGAGGTGAAGACGGTGGCGACGTACGAGGCGATCAGCCGTGTGAGCGACGCGATGCTCGAGCTCGTCCGCGACGAGATGCTGGAACACGAGGGAGTCCTCGTCATGGACCGCGATCAGATCGCGCTCACGTCTCCGGACGCTGTCGGTCCGGAGTCGAACATCCGGGTGTCGCTGTACCTGTTCGAAGTCGACCGGAGCGAACAACAACAAGGACAGTCGATTACGGACGACGGGGTCAAGAAGGGGTCGCCGCTGCCGTTGAATCTCCGGTACCTCCTCACCGCGTACCCGGGTGACTCCAGCGGGGAGACGGGGAACAACCGCGATCAGCACAGCATGCTCGGTCTCGCCGTGCAGGTGTTCCACGACAATGGGACACTCGGTCCCGAACAGCTCGGCGACGAGTTCGCCGACGACACGGACATCACGGTGAAGATGATCGACGAGGCAGACAGCGTCATCGCGCGGGTCTGGGACACGTTCCGTGACGTGCCGCGGTACCCCTCCATCGCGTACGAAGTGTCGCCCGTGTTGATCGAGTCGACCCGCGAGGAGGAGTTCTCCCGCGTCACCGAGCGCGAGACGCGGATCGACCGCCGCGAACGCCCGCCGGTCAAGCGCGACCCCGACATGGAACGGGAGGACTTCGACGACCTGTTCGAACACTGATCGACCGGGGGTCGTCGTGACGGCGGTTTCTGGAGCCGGTGCGTGCTGCGCCCGCGTCAGGACGGCAGTTCGTCCAGCCACTCGGCGACGGTGGTGACGTGTTCGCCGACGGCGTCTCGGACGGGTTCGCTCGCGGGGACGAACGGGGTACGGAACGCGAGTCGGCCAGTCTCCTCGTCGAGACTGAAGCTCCCGCGCGACAGCGACTCGCTCACACCGAGGAGACGTGTCGCCACCTCGCCGCGGCGGGCTGCCGGAACTCGATCCGGAAAGATGGAGGTGATCGTACACCAGCCGTCGCGGTCACCGGGCTCGACGACGGCCCGCCACTCCCGGTCGCCGAACGCGACTGCCAGTTCGAGACGGTCACTGTCTGCTCGTACCTCGTAAGGCCACCCTTCGTCGTCGAACGCCGCCGCGACCGACGCGACCGCGGGCGCGACTGCGGCTGTCCCCGCTCCACCCCGGGTCTCGTCTGCCTCGCTTGCGACTGTCTCGCCGGTAGCGGTCTCGCCGGCGTCAGCCTCACCGGTAGCGGTAGCGGCCTCGCCGGCATCAGCCTCGTCGAGTGTCGTCTCGACGCCGAACTCTCGGGCGTCGACTGCGCCACTCGTCGTGTGGAGGTCGTCGGTCACACCGCCCGCACCACCCGTCGACGTGTCTCCGCCTGTGGCAGACGCGTACTCGGTCGTCCCCCCGACAGTCTCGACGGCCGGAGAGCTGGTGTGTGTTCCCCGGGTGCCGGCCGCGGTGCCGCGCCGTGTCGCCACGTCGTCGCCCCGAGACTGGCTGTTCGCGTCGGCTCCGCGCTGCTCGTCGGTGTCGACTCGTCGGACACCGTCCGGCACCTGTTCGAAGGTGAGTTCGCCGACGTGCGCGCGCGGACTGTCGTTCTCGTCGAAGACGGAGTCGGTCAACTCCTCCTCGGTCGGCAGCGGTCCGCGCTGTGTCACGTCGGTTCCGACCCAACTGGTGCTCGACTGGAGCGGGTCGGAGGGGTCTGCGAGTCGACTCCGGAGTGTCGGCTCGTCGGTCGGGTACGAGAGGTCGGCGTCGCCGTCGAGTCGGAGTTCGATCACCACCTCGTTGTCGGGTACGAGATTCTGCGGGACTGACCCCTCGCCCAGTCGGAACAGTCCCTCCCGCACCACGCGCTCCCAGTCCTTCCACCGGAGCAACACCCGCGCGGATGGCGGGTCCGTCGCTCTGAACCACACGGTCTCCGTCGGCAACGGGTCGCCGTCTGGCGTCGAAAATCGGAGCCGCCTGTCGACGTGGAGTACGTTCTCTGGGGTACTCATACGCCCGGTTTCGGAGAGTACGGGCTAAACTCTGTCGCCGCCACGACCGACAGTGTCATACGGTCGTGCGTAGATCGTTACCACCGACGACTGACAGAGAGCACCGCAGCGACGTGATACCGCCCGATACCGCGACAGTCGCGGAAAATCACTACGCACGACCGTATCAGTCGAGTGTCTCGTCCGCGTGGTCTGTCACCTCGTCCGCGTGGTCTGTCACCTCGCCCGCGTGGTCCGTCACTTCCTCGACGTGCTCGGCGATCTCGTCGAAGACGCTCGACATCGCCGAGACCGCCCGGTCGAACCCCTCGGCGAACGACTCCTCGTCAGGGAGGAGTCGGAGTCGGTACCGAACGTCGCCGCTGGCGGGGTCGAGACCGAACGCACCCCGCTCCAGTTCGTAGTTGCGCGACGCCAGCAGGTCGGTGACATCCGCCCGCGCGCCTCGCGGCACACTGTCCGGGTGGACGGCGTACAGCGAACACACCCGTTCCTCCTCGTCGGCGTACACGTACAGGGAGAACCGCCCGCGGTCGCCGAGCGACAGTTCGATCTCGTAGATCCCCGCTTCGACCAGCTCGTAGCTCCACTCCTCGCCGTCGAAGTAGTCCGTGACGTACGTCGCCACCTCTGCCGGCCGGTCGTCGGCGACGGCGCAGAAGTCGTCCCAGCGCGTGTCGACGCCGACGCTCGCGGACGCCCCGTTGCCGAGGGCGCTCTCCATCCCGTCTGGGAAGCCGACTGTCTGGAGGATGCCTGTCGCGTACCACGACGCTGTCTGTCTGAGTGCGTCGACTGGGCGGGTGGTTTCGTCGGGAGAGTCGTCATCTCCAATCAGTCGCTGTTCGACGCCGGAGAGATCCGTCGGGAGCGTGGCGTCGACCGCGGTCCGCAGTCTGACACGGAGTTCGACCTGCCTGCCGGGCGACAGCGACGGCCGCTCCGTCACGCTGTCGAGGTGGAAACAGCCCAACTCGACTGCCCGTTCCCACGTCTCGTAGTCGACTCGCAGCCGCGCACGCACTGGTCCCGATCCGACCCGACTGACTGTCCCGACGTCGACCTGGAGCGACTCTCCGTGGAGTGTCTGGAAGGACAGTCGCTCGTCGATCCGGATCTCCGTCTCGTGGTCGTCCATGCACGCCTGTCTCGCCGTGAGTAGAAATAGTATGCTGTCGGTCACGGACAGCGAACCCGGAAACGGCCGGTAGGGAGGAGACGAACTGGAACGGCGATCCGCACCGAGACGAACTGGAACGGCGATTCCGTACCAAGACGAACTGGAACGGCGATTCCGTACCGAGCGTCGGCGTGCCGCGTGTCGAGCGTCGGTGTGCCGCGTGTCGAGTGTCGGCGTGCCGCGTGTCGAGTGTCGGCGTGCCGCGTGTCGAGTGTCGGCGTGCTGCGTGTCGAGTGTCGGCGTGCCGCGTGTCGAGTGTCGGCGTGCCGCGTGCCGAGTGTCGGTGTGCGACCTGCCGATGAGTGTGTCCGGCATCTGAGTAACAGCACTAGTGCTGTGAAGCAATGATTCTCGACAATCGATTCACAGTGGGTGAGCCAACTCGCGGCGGGGGGATCGACTCACAGCAGGTGTGCGTAGTCGCCGAAGTCACTCTTGCTGAGGAGTTTCCCGAGCTTCTGGAGCTCGAGCCGCATCGCGGTGATCATGTGATCCATTCGCACGACGCCCTCGTCGTCCGCGGCGAGGAACGCGGCAGTTTCGGCGGCGTTTCTGATGTTCCCACCAGTCACCTCGAACGTGGCGAGGAACTCGTAGTCGAGTTCCTCCGTCGGGGTCGCGTCCGGGAAGATCCCCTCCCAGATCTGTTGGCGGAGCTGTTCGGTCGGCCGCGGGAAGTCCAGCGTCACGTCGAGTCGCCTGCGGAACGCGTCGTCGATGTTCTGTTCGAGGTTGCTCGTCAGGATGACCGCTCCCTCGTAGTCTTCGATTCGCTGGAGGAGGTAGTTCACCTCCACGTTGGCGTAGCGGTCCTGTGCGTCGGACACGTCCGAGCGCTTGCCGAACAGCGCGTCGGCCTCGTCGAACAGCAGCAGCGCGTTCGTGTTCGCCGCCTCGTCGAAGATCTCTTCGAGGTTCGACTCCGTCTCGCCGATGTACTTGCTCACGACGTTCGCCAGGTCGATGCGGTAGAGGTCGAGCCCGGCGTCGTTGGCGATCACCTCGGCGGCCATCGTCTTCCCGGTCCCGGAGGAGCCGGAGAACAACGCCGCGAGCCCGTTGCCGAGGCTGAACTTCTCTCCGAATCCCCACTCGGAGTACACCGTGCCGCGGTGGTTGATGTGTGCGGCCACCTCTCTGAGTCGCCTGAACCTGTCTTCGGGGAGGACGATGTCGTCCCAGTCGTACGTCGGCTGAATCTTGTCCGCGTGTTCGCGGAGCGCGGCGGCCGACTGTGCCCGACAGCCGTAGTAGACGGCATCGCGTGTGAGCCTCTCGCCGTCGCTGGCGTGGCGTGCGGTCGCCACCGCGTCTTCGATCTGCCCGGGCGTGAGGTCGAACTTCGACGCGACCGTAGCCGGGTCGACTGTCGCCGGCAGGTCGTCCGCGTGTGTCTCCCACACCTCGCGTTTGAGCGCGTAGGAGGGCCAGCCGACCGCGACGCGCTCGAAAGCGTGTCCCGGGAGCTCTCGACTCGGGGTCCACGGCTCCGACCCGGTGAGGTAGATGTCGCCGTCGAAAGAACCGAGACGCTCCGCGAGCTCTGCGATTCGATCCCCGACTGCGCGGTCTCCCACTGTCGTCGGTGTCGACGCTTTCCCGTCGTCGATGGGCGGTGTCACCGTCTCGTCGGCCGTGGGGGGTGTCACCGTCTCGTCGGCCGTGGGGGGTGTCGCTGTTCCCTCTCCGGTGGAAGACGTTCCCGCGCCGTCCGTCGCGGGAGCGGTCGTCGTACTGTCGCTCTCCGTCGCCGACCCAGCCTCGGCGTTCTCTGGGACGCTCCCGCTCGTGTTGTGGTCCTGTCGTCGCCGACCACCGCCACCGCCGCCGAGCAGCGTGTCCACGTCGTCGATCTGGAGCGCCGCGCCGTGGAGTCGCGCCTCTCTGTGGATTCGCGTGACGAGATCGACACCCTCGACGTTCGAGAGCGTCGTCCCGTCGAGGCGGAGTCGCCGCGCTCCACGCTCGGCGGCGATCGCCGACACCACGCCGCCGCGGTCACTCCCCGCCGGACCGTGAACGTACCACAAGGTCGGGCTGTCCGGTGCGCTCTCGACGGCACGCCGCACCCCTCGGCGTGCGTCGTCGTCGAGCCGGAGGTCGCCGACGCTCGCGGTCGCGGCCGTCACCTCGGCGTGTGGCGCGAGGAGTTCGTCGAGGCGTGAGAGCCCGAGGAGGTACTCGACGAGGTGGCTGTCGACGTAGAGCGACCGCTCGACGCGCGGCACTGCTGGCCCCTCGTCGCCGAAGCCGACGAACCCGTACTCTCGCAGCGGCGAGTCCGCCGACAGCACAGACACGGACCCGAACCGCTCGTCGTAGCCACGAGCCAGCACCCGACGCACGATGCCGACCGTCGGCCGCCGGTTCGCCCGCCCGTCTCTGAGGTACGAGTAGACCGCTCCGTACCGCTCGTCGACCTCGGGAGCGAGCGCGAGCACCAACACGTCCCGCTCGCGCCGAGAGAGATCGAACCGCTCTGTGAACGACGCGAACCGCAACTCGACGCCCGCCTCGCGCGACTCCTCGATCCGCCTCGTGATCTGCTCGGCCGAGTCGTGAACGCGGTCGCTGATCTGTCGTTCGTACTCCGTCTCGACCGATTCCTCGTGCTGGTCGTCGGTGGTCAACAGCTCCGTGACTGTCGCCTGCGAGAGACTACTTCCCGCTCCCAGCACTCCGTCTCCCCCGCCAGTCTCCTGTACACACAGTCGCAAGGGGAGATCGAGCCGCCGGAACTCGTCTTCGAGGTGCGCTGCGGTGTCGTCGTACGGCTTCATGCTACCCGTCCCACCCGCTGGTGGATGCTGTGACGTGACTCTCGCATCCCTACACGGGCATGTGTGACTCGGGAGAAGAAACTTACTGTCGCTCACGAGCGGTCGAGAGATCGTGAGACGCTGTCGACTCCGGATTCGATGGCTCGTGACCGACAGTGTGGGCCGGTCTCCTCACGGGTTGTCTGGCTACGTGATCCGCTCGCACGATAGGGTGCGACGCCGTAATAGTTATTCCAATGCATCCTAAACAGGTGTGACGAGAGACACAGTGAAACGAGAGCGACACTCGGAGTCGAGTGAGCGGTCACGGTCACAGCAGAGACGGACGCACCCACAGACGCTCACCAGCACTGATACCCGGCAGGGACGCCGTCACGACGCCGGTCGCCAGCGGCGCGAACACCAGCCTGTCCGGGCCGACGCCGACCGCCAGCAGGCCGAAAGCGAGCGTTTAGAGCCACAGCGCGGGGCGGAGAAGCGAGTCGGCCGCACCCAAGAGTGGCGGGAGC
>CAKZQY010000292.1 GCA_937142015.1 uncultured Halobacteria archaeon | reverse complement strand
TGTGAGTCGACGAGTCTGCTGTCTCGGTGTGAGTCGACGAGACTACTGTCTCGGTGTGGGTCGACGAGACTGCTGTCTCGGTGTGGGTCGACGAGGCTCTCGTATCCGTGCAGTCTGGGAAGGAAGTCGTCGTGTCTGCGGGAACTGTCGAGGAGTCGAGTTCGTCGCGGTCGCTGTCGCGAGAACACTCTGTCGGTCGCTGTCGAGGGGACGGCAGTCGAGTCGGTCCACTCGACAGCGACGGTCACAGTCGCGCCACCACCGCGTCGGTGACGGCGTCGGTCGACGCGTCGCCGCCCAGATCCGGTGTTCGTGGGCCGTCGGAGAGCACACTCCGGACCGCGCTCCGCACGTTCTCCGCGGCGGTCTCGTGGCCGAGGTGATCGAGCAGCATCGCGCCGCTCAACAGCGTCGCGCTGGGGTTGGCGATGCCCTCGCCCGCGATGTCCGGCGCGCTGCCGTGAACCGGCTCGAACATCCCACCGTCGCTGCCGACGTTCGCGCTCGGGAGCAACCCGAGCCCGCCGACGAGCCCCGCAGCGAGGTCCGACAACACGTCACCCGCGAGGTTCGGCGTGATCACCACGTCGTACGACTCTGGGTGCTGGATCATGTCCGTCGCCATCGCGTCCATCAGCATCGTCTCGTACTCCGCGTCGCGCTCGGCCGCGACCGCCGCAACCGCGTCTCTGAACGTCCCGTCTGTCTGCCGCATCACGTTCGCCTTGTGAGCCACTGTCACGGACGCGTCGCGCTCTGCGGCGTACTCGAAGCCGAACTCGGCGATCTGTCGACTCGCCGACTCCGTCACGACGCGGGTGAGCGTGGTGACACCGTCGGTGATCTCCGACTCGATCCCGCTGTAGACGCCCTCCGTGTTCTCGCGGACGATCACGAGGTCCGTCTCGGGCTTCACCGCGTCGACACCCGGGTACGCACGAGCCGGCCGGACGTTCGCGTACGAGCCGACTGCCTCCCGCAACGGGAGCACCACGTCGGCCGCCGTCTCGCCTGCCGCGCCGAACAACACGGCGTCTGCGTCTGCCGCGCGCTCTCGTGTCTCCTGGGGAAGTGGGGTTCCCCGCTCCTCGGCGACTGCGTCACCCGCCGAGGCGGCTGCGAACCGTAACGGCGCGTCTGTCGCCTCTAAGACACGCACCGCTGCTGGAACGACCTCCTTCCCGATGCCGTCCCCCTGGATGACTAACACGTCGTCTGTCGCTGTCACTCCTCGCTCCCTCCGTCGCCGTCCGTGTCTGCGCCCGTCGTCGACGCGTCGTCCGTATCTGCGTTCGTCGTCGACGCGTCGTCCGTGTCTGCGTTCGTCGTCGACTGGTCGTCCTCGTCGGGCAGATCGTCCACGTCGACACTGTCGACGTACGGGAGCTGTGCGGCGGTCTGTTTCACCTGATCCAGATTCGCGCGCATCATCGTCGCGGTGTCCCACTGGCCGTCGACGAGCGCAGCCTGTGCGGAGTCGTCGATGCCGACCTCGACCTCGCGGCCGTCGTACACCACACGCTCTTTGCGCACGTCGATCTCGATCCCGGCGTCCGGGTTGTCGGCGACGAACGACTGGAGTTCTTCGACGGTCTCTCTGTCGGCCGTCACCGTCGGGACGCCGAGGGAAGAGCAGTTGTCGGCGAAGATCTCGGCGAACGAGACGCCGACGATGCCGCGAATCCCCCACCGCAGGAGGGCCTGCGGCGCGTGTTCTCTGGAGGAGCCACAGCCGAAGTTGTCGCCGACGACGAGAATCCGCGCGCCTCGGTACTCCGGACGGTTGAACGGGTGGTCGTTGAAGTCCCCGTTCTCGTCGCGGCGGGCGTCGTAGAACGCGTACTCGCCCATCTCGTCGAACGTGACCGCCTTCAGGAACCGCGCGGGGACGATCTGGTCCGTGTCTACGTCGTCGCCCGGCAACGGCAGTCCGGTGCCGGCGACGCGCTCGACCGACGCGCCGTGTTCCGGCAGGTCTGCGGTCGTGTCGCTGTCCGAGGACATCACTCGACCACCTCTCGCGGGTCGACGATCTCGCCACGCACCGCTGCGGCGGCGGCTGTCGCCGGACTCGACAACACCGTGCGCGCCTCCGTCGACCCCTGCCGGCCGACGTAGTTCCGGTTCGAGGCGGAGACACACAGCTCGTCGCCGTACAGCTGGTCGCCGTTCATCGCCAGACACATCGAACAGCCCGCCTCGCGCCACTCGAATCCGGCCTCGTGGAAGACCTCGTCGACGCCCTCCTCCTCCAGTCGGAGACGAACGGTCTCGGAGCCGGGAACTGCGACCGCACGCACGTCCTCGTCCACCTGCCGGCCCTCGATGACGGCCGCCGCCTCGCGGAAGTCCGAGACGCGCCCGTTCGTACAGGTGCCGAGGAACACCACGTCCACGTCCGTCCCGGCCATCGGCTCACCCGGCGTCGCGCCGGTGTGTGCCTGCGCCTCGCGTGCAGCCTCCCGCTTCCCGTCTGGGAGGTCGTCGGGATCGGGGACAGGCTCGTGGATACCAGTCGCCTGCGCGGGGTTGGTCCCCCACGTCACGAGCGGCTCCATCTCGTCGGCGTCGATTGTCACCACGTCGTCGTACTCGGCGTCCGGCTCCGAGCGGATCGCCTCCCACTCCTCGCGGTGGCGTTCGAACGCCTCTCCCTCCGGTGCGAACGGCTTCCCGCGGAGGTACTCGTAGGTCGTCTCGTCCGGCTGGACGTAGCCCGCACGCGCACCGCCCTCGATGGACATGTTGCACACTGCGAGTCGCCCCTCGATGTCGAGTTCGCGCACCGCGGGACCGCCGTACTCGTACACGTGGCCGACGCCGCCGTCGACACCCAACTCGCGGATGATCGTGAGGATCAGATCCTTCGCCGTCACCCACTCGTCGAGTGACCCCTCGACTTCGATCCGACGCACGTCCTGTTTCTCGGCGGCGATACAGCCCGTCGACAACACGTCGCGGATCTGCGAGGTGCCGATGCCGACGCCGATGGCACCGAGCGCGCCGTGGGTCGACGTGTGTGAGTCCCCACACGCGACCGTCATGCCGGGCTGTGTGAGCCCCTGCTCCGGCGCGACGACGTGGGTGATCCCCTGTCGCTCGTCACCGAGTCCGAAGAACTCGATGCCAGCCGCCTCGACGTTGCGCTCCAACTCCGACAGCATCGTCTCCGCCTGCTCGTCTGCCAGCGGACGCTCTCGCTCCGCCGGCTCCGTCGGAACGATGTGGTCCGTCGTTGCGACCGTCCGCTCCGGGAACGCGACCTCCACGTCGCGCTCGCGCAGCATTCCGAACGCCTGTGGACTCGTCACCTCGTGCATCAGGTGGAGCCCGACGAACAGCTGGTCGCGCCCGTCTGGCAGGTCTGCGACCTTGTGCCGCTCCCACACCTTGTCGTACAGCGTGCCTTCGCTCATACTGCGTCTGCCTCCGGTACGGACTCCGCCGACTCCTCTGATTCCGTGGACTCGCCAGACTCCGCAGACTCCGCAGCATCTGCGTCCTCACCGTCGCCACTCCACGCGAACAGGTCACGCAGGTCGGAGCCGACAGTCTCGATCTGGTGTGCCTGTTCGGCAGCGCGGCGCTGGTGGTAGGCCGGGCGGCCCGCTTGGTTCTCCGCGATCCACTCGCGGGCGAACTCGCCGTTCTGGACCGCTTCGAGAATCGTCTCCATGTTCTCACGCACGTGCTCGTCGATCACGTCCTCGCCGCGCGTGAGCCCGCCGTACTCCGCGGTGTCGGAGACGGAGTGCCACATCTCCGACATCCCGCCCTCGTACAGCAGGTCGACGATCAGCTTCATCTCGTTGAGACACTCGAAGTACGCCATCTCCGGGCTGTAGCCGGCGTCGACGAGCGTCTCGAACCCCGTCTCGATCAGCTCTGTCACGCCGCCACACAGCACCGCCTGCTCGCCGAACAGGTCCGTCTCCGTCTCCTCGCGGAACGTCGTCTCCACGACGCCGGCACGCGTACAGCCGATTGCCTGTGCGTACGCCAGCGCCTCCGCGTGGGCCTCACCCGTCGGATTCTGGTACACCGCGAGCAGACCGGGCGTCCCCTCCCCGCGCTCGTAGTCGCGGCGAACGATGTGTCCCGGCCCCTTCGGCGCGACCATCGTCACGTCCACGTCTGCCGAGGGCTGAATCTGGTTGTAGTGGATATTGAACCCGTGTGCGAACTGGAGGGTGTCACCGGCTTCCAACCCGTCTTCGATCTGGTCGTACACCGTCGGCTGAACGGTGTCCGGCACCAACATCGAGACGATGTCGGCCTCTGCTGCTGCCGCTGCGGGTGTGGCGACCCTGAGACCGTCCTCCTGTGCTGCCGCCCGCGAGGACGACCCCTCGCGGAGGCCGACGACCACGTCGACGCCGCTGTCCGAGAGGTTCTGTGCGTGCGCGTGGCCTTGGCTGCCGTACCCCAAGACGGCGACTGTCTTCGATTGGATCTGCGACTCGTCTGCGTCCGCCTCGTAGTAGATGTCTGTGTCTGTCGTCATACGTCGTCTGTCGTTGTGTCGTCTACCGTGGCTGTTCCGTCGGTCGGAGTGGTGTCGTCGGTCGCGGCGGTGCCGTCCGTCGCGGCAGTGTCGTCGGCCGTCGACTCGCCACTGCTCTCATCGTCTGTCCGAGCGGCGGTGACGGCGTGGTCGTCGGTCACCGTCGACTCGAAGTCCGGCGGCACGTCGCCGTGGTGGGCGTCCTCGTAGACGGTCGGCGCGTTCCGTTCGAGCGCGGTCGTGCCGGTGCGTGACACCTCACGCAGTCGGAATCGGCCGAACGCCGCGATGGCGTTGTCGATCTCCTGTTCCGTCCCGGTGACCTGCACTGTCGCCGACGCCTGGCAGACGTCGACCACGTCGCCGTCGTGCATCTTGGCGAGTGACTCCACCTCACCCGGATCGTCACAGTCCACCTTGATCAACGCGAGTTCTCGTTCGACCGGCTCCTCGTGGAGCTCTCGCACGAGGTGGACGGTCGGCAGTCCGGCGAGCTGTTTCCGCGCCTGTTCGATCCCCGCGCCGCGCTCGTCGACGACGATGGTCATCCGCGCGTACGCCTCGTCGGCCGTCGGCCCGACGGTGAGACTCTCGATGTTGAACATCCGCCGCGAGAACAGCCCGGAGACGCTGGCCAGCACGCCCGGCTCGTGGTCGACGACCGCCGACAACACCCGGCGCTGTCGGGAGTCGTCCGCCTCCGCCGCGTCCGACAGCCGAACGCCCTCTGCGGTCCGCGACCCCGGCGGCGACGGACGCTCGTCGGGGGCTGGTCCCTGGAGGCTCCCGTCCGCCGGAAGGTCTGGATGTGACTCCGGCCGCGCGCGGAACGTCTCGGCGTCGTCCGGGAACGCACCCGCGCCGAACTCCGCTGGCGGTGACTCCGTCGGTGTCGCGCCGTCTGCTGTGCTGGTTCCGCTGTCGACATCGGCGTCGACTCGACCGTCACCCTCGTCGCGTGCAGGGTGTGGCGTCTCCCCAGTCACAGGTGGTCCTCCGTCAGCGCGAACTGGTCGTTCGCACCGCCGCTGGGCACCATCGGGAACACGTTCTCCTCGGGGTCGATGTACACGTCGACCACGACGGGTCCGTCCGTGGAGACGGCTTCCTCGACGGTGTCGGCGACCTCACTGTACTCCTGGAGTCGCATCCCGGTCGCGCCGAACGCCTCCGCCAGCGCGGCGAAGTCCGGCACCCACGGGTACTGCGAGGCCATGTGTCGCCCCTCGTAGAACCCGTCTTGCCACTGCCGAACCATCCCGACGCCCTCGTTGTTGAGGACGAACACGGTGATGTCCAGGTTCTCCCGCACTGCGACGGACAGCTCCTGACACGTCATCAGGAACGAGCCGTCGCCGTCGAAACACACCACCTTCTGGTCCGGCGCGGCGACTGTCGCGCCGATGGCGGCCGGCAGTCCGTACCCCATCGTTCCGAGTCCGTGTGAGGAGACGAACGTCCGTGGCTCCGTGTAGGTCCAGTACTGGCCGGCCCACATCTGGTGTTGACCGACGCCGGTCGTGACGATCGTGTCGTCCGGCGTCGCGGCGTCGGCAACCTCGACGACGAACTGCGGCTTCAGCGGACGGTCCGGCGGTGCGGCGTACGTCATCGGGTACTCCTCGCGCCACTCGTCACACTGCTCGCGCCACTCGGCTGCGTCGGGCGACGTGTCGACGCGCTCGCTGACCTGCCCGAGGACGGTGTCGGCGTCGCCGATCAGCGGGTAGTCCGCGTACACGTTCTTCGAGATCTCCGACGGGTCGATGTCGACGTGGACGACCTCCGCCTCCGGCGCGAACGTCGCCACGTCACCCGTCAGGCGGTCGTCGAACCGCGTGCCGACCGCGAACAACAGATCACAGTGGTTGATCGCGGAGTTGGCGTAGCCCGTCCCGTGCATGCCTGCCCACGACAGACAGAGGTCGTGGTCCTCCGGGAACGCGCCGATTCCGGGCATCGTCGTCACCACCGGCACGCCGTGTTCGGTGGCGAACTCGTACAGCGTCTCGGTCGCCTCCGCGGCGATCACGCCGCCGCCGGCCAGGATCAGCGGCTTCTCTGCCGCCTCGAACGCCTCGACTGCGGGTTCGAGCTGTTCCTCGCTCGCTCGCTCCGGCGGGTTGTGGGTCTCCGGTGTCTCCGCCTCGCCCGGCTCTGCCGCCTCCGTGTCGGTCTCTGCCGTCGTCACGTCCTTCGGCAGGTCGACGAGCGTCGGCCCCTGCCGGCCGGAGCCGGCCATCGCAACCGCCTCGCCGACCGTGTCGCCGACCGCCTCCGCGTCCGTAGCGAAGTAGTTCGCCTTCGTCACCGGCGTCGTCACGCCGACCGTGTCCGTCTCCTGGAAGGCGTCACCGCCGACCAGATCCGTCGGCACCTGTCCGGTCAGTGCGACCACCGGGTCCGAGTCCATGTCTGCGTCCGCCAGCCCGGTGACGAGGTTCGTCGCCCCCGGGCCGGACGTTGCGAGACAGACACCCGGGTCGCCGGTCACCTGTCCGTAGGCGTCTGCGGCGTGTGCCGCACCCTGCTCGTGGGCCATCGTGATGTGGCGCGCGTCTGCGCCGTGGAGCGCGTCGTACACCGGCATGATCGCGCCACCCTGCACGCCGAACATCGTGTCCGTGCCCGCCTTCTCCAGTGCGCCCACGACCGCCTCCGCTCCTGTCTTCGGAGAGACGACGTGTGGGCTGTCTGTCGGGTCTGTGGTCTCTGTTGCTGACTCTGCCGTGTCGGCGGTGTCCGTGTCCGTCGCCGCCGTCGCGGCAGTCTCCGTGTCTGCTGCCGTCGTCGACTCCGCTTCGAACTGTGCCGTCTCGGCTCCGTTCACCGCCGCCTCTGCCGTGCCGTTCGTCGTTTCGTCCGTCCCGCTATCGTCGTCCGCCTCTCCGGAAGTGGCGGCGTCGTCTGGTTTCGGGACCTGTCGTTCACTCACGTCGATCCCTCCCGTTCTCGATGTTCCGGGTCGTCTCGCTGTCGGTCGGTCTCACACTGTGCGTCGATGCTGGGTCTGCGTGTCGGTCGATAGGGTGTCACGTGTCGTAGTCGTGCTCGTCGATTTGCTCGTTCGCGTCTGGGGCCGCGGCCGTCGTGGGGCCGCGGCCGTCTGACGGTGTCGGTACGTGTCGGGTGACACGGTCGTGTTGAGTCGGGTGACACGGTCGTGCCGAGTCGGGTGACACGGTCGTGCCGAGTCGAGGGGAACACAGTCGCGCCACGGCTGTCGGAGTGCGTGGCGCGAGACTGTACGGGGAGTGAAGAGTAACGGGGCCTAGGGGGCCCCTACGCGACCGATAATAGCGACGACGCCGCCGACGCGGCTCACGGCTCCGCCAGTGTCGGCTGTGACACTGACGCCGCCGCCCGCGTCGGCACTGCTGTCGGGCTCGTCTGCCTCGACAGCTCGGGCCTGCCGCCTCCGGTCGGTCGTCTGCACACGACGTGCTGTGCGCTCTCCACACATAAATCCACGCCGAACGGCAAGTGTGACGCTGCGTCGCGGTCCTCCGACCGAGACTCGACCGCACGGCGGTCGTCAGATCGTGACACCACCGCACGGCGGTCGTCAGATCGTGACCACGTCGTGCGGCGGTCACCAGTCGGCAGCGTCGGCGTGGCGCGACAGTCACCCCAGAGCAGTTCACGAGTCGCTGCTCTGCGGGGTCGGTGCCCCTCGACGAGTCGGTCATCGGGTCGTCACTCGTCGTGGACCCGCTGTGGTTCCGGCTCGCGGGACTCCGTCTGTCGGGGGACGGTCACCGCCTCGGCGATCTCCACGAGGTCGGTCTCCGTGACGCGACCGGACTCGGCGCGCTCTTTCACCCGACGGGTGACTTCCGTCACCTGATCGTCCGTGGGTGCGAAGCCGCTCTCCTCCAGCCGCTCGCGGACGGCGTGGCGACCGGCGTGTTTGCCCAACACGAGCTTGCGGTCTGCGCCGACCATCTCCGGTGTCACGACCCCCGGCTCGAAGGTGTCGGTGTTCTCGATCACCCCGGCCGCGTGGATGCCGCTCTCGTGGGAGAACGCGTTCTCTCCCACGACTGGCTTGTTTGCCGGCACCGTCACCTCGCTGGCCTGCTCGACTCGCGCCGACAGGTCTGCGATCCGACGGGTGTCGATCCCGGTGTCGACACCGTAGACGCCTTCGAGGGCCATCACCACCTCTTCTAAGGCGGCGTTGCCGGCGCGCTCGCCGATCCCGTTGACCGACACCTGCGCCTGGTCTGCCCCGGCCTCGAAGCCGGCGAGGGCGTTGGCCGTCCCCATCCCGAAGTCGTCGTGTGCGTGAACGTCGACCCGCGCGTCCGTGTGTGCCGCGACGGTCTCGACCAGACTGTGGAACCGTGCCGGCGTCGCAACGCCACAGGTGTCCGGCACGTTCACCCAGTCGACGCCGACCTCGTCGACGGCCTCGACGACCTCGATCAGGAACGACTCGTCCGTGCGAGTGGCGTCCATCGGCGAGAACATCACGTCCACGCCGGCCTCCCGCACGCGCTCGACGGCGGCGACGGAGCGCTCGACCGCCTCCTCCCGCGTCGCGTGCATCGAGTCGTCTAGCTGTACCTCACTGGTGGAACAGAACACGTGAACCGTGTCGACGCCCGCGTCGAGAGCGGCTTCCACGTCACCCTCCACGACTCGCGCCAGTCCACACACCTCCGTCTCGACCGAGTCCGCGATCTCGCTGACCGCCTCGAACTCGGCCTCGGAGACTGCCGGGAAGCCCGCCTCGATCACGTCGATCCCCATCGCGTCGAGCGTCGCGGCTATCCGGCGCTTCTCTGTGTGACTGAACGAAGTCCCTGGCGACTGTTCGCCGTCGCGCAGCGTCGTGTCGAAGATCCGTGCGTCGTCGTCGATCTCGGAGCCGCTAGTTAGCGTGCCCCGGAAGAACTCGATCCGCCGGCTGCGCCGACGTATCCTCCGTATCGAACATGGCAACTGGACAACGCACCCCCGACGATTTAACTCTTTGCTCGGGTGCAAGTCTTCCTCGCAGCGGCTCACACTCGTCGACACGGCGTCTCACCCTGTGGACTACACCGCCTCCCGCGCACACGAACACGGCGGCCCACCCCACACGAACACGGCGGCCCACTCCACACGAACACAGCGATCCACTCTGTGGATACAGTGTCTCCACGCTCGTGGACGACCAGTCGGTGCCCACGAGACGCGTTCGTCTGTCACAGCGTAACAGAGTGTTGTAGAAACTGTGAAAGAATCGAAAGAGGTATTATCACCGTCGGCTAGAGAGTGCGCATGGCAGACGTGACACGGCTGGAGAACATCCAGTACGAACGGCAGGATAGCGTTGGCGTGTGGCACGTGACAGACTTCACTGCGGCTTTCGAGTCAGACGAGCTGGCAGCAGGCGAGGACCACTACCGCGACGTAGCCAGCGACCCCGAGGTACGGGCGACGGTCGTCGTCATCGAAAACGCCCTGCAGTTGGGATCACAGATCCGAGACTCACTCAGCCACATCGCCGAGGAGTGGTCGAAGCTGGCAGGTGAGGTCGATGTCGACCGACTCGCCTACGTCGCAGAGGGAACGATGGGTACTGCGGTCACGAGCAAACTCGATGTAGATGTGGCTGTCGAGTCGTTCGAAGATCTCGACCCGGCCGTCGAGTGGGCGAGCGAAGCCTGACCCCCAGTCGCCTGCAGTTGGTAGTCGACTCCGGCGGTTTCGGCGGCATCGCGGACGAGGGAGACGAGCGCGGGGTGGTTCGCGGAGCCGCGGGCAATCACCGGCCCCTCGGCGAGTTCCACTGGCCCGCTCGCACGCCGGTCGACACCGGGTCGTCGGCGTGGACAGTGACGTGTTGTCCCTTCGAGACGGTGTGATCCGATCCGCCGACAGGTGCGATCCGCAGGAACCCGTCGTCTGTCACGTCTCTGACGACGAACCCGATCTCGTCCCCGTGGCCGGCGACCGCGATCGACACCTCCGTCGCTGGACTCCCCTCGTGGACTGCGACCGCGTTCCCGTAGGCGTCTGTCGACACCTCGTCTGCGAACGACTCGACGTACTCCGTCACAGTGGACTGTCTTCGTCGTCACAGTGATCCGTTTTCACCGTCTACAGTGACTCGTCTTCGCCGTCACAGCGGGCCGCGCTGGGGTGCCGCGTGTCGTCTCGGGGCACGCAACAGTTATGCTCTGAGTACGCGTACCCGACGTATGGTCGATCTGACACTGTTCGAGATTCACCTGCACGACGGCTTCGACTACAACTTCAGCCCAAGCGCTCTGATCGGTAGCGAGGAGACGGCCGACGACAGTATCCAGATGGAGGCGGACGGCGACGCAGTCGAGACGGACGACGAGAGAGTCGAGACAGGCGACGACGCGGTCGGGACGGACAGAGAGACGAGCGAGGGCGACACGGACCTGTCGGGTGACGGAGACGCATTGGCGTCCGACGCCCGTGGGCGTCGCCGTCCTGCTGTGAGTATACTCGGACTCGCCGTGCTGGCTGGGTTCGCGCTGGCCCGCCGTCGCCGCCGCCGTGTCACCGACGACGTGGAACTGGCAGTCGAGGAGACTGCAGACGTCGCCGAGTGACGGAACGCCAGGAGCCAGCGAGCACGCCACACCAGCGCACAGTCGGGTGGATTCACCACATTCTTATACGCCTACGCAGTACGTCGTGACACGCCAGAGCCGGCCGCCGGTGAGGGCGCGCGGTGCTGGCGAGACGACGCGCCTGGGTAGCTTAGCGGTAAAGCGCGTCCTTGGTAAGGACGAGAGCCCGG